>JALZMX010000323.1 GCA_030857985.1 Actinomycetota bacterium
TCCACGCGATCGAGAATCACCTCGCCACGGCGCTGAAGGGTCAGTGGAGCAGGGCGGCGCCCGGGTCCTCCAGGATGGCCGCGACGTCGGCGAGGAACTGCGAGCCCTGGGCGCCGTCGACGACACGGTGGTCGAACGACACCGCGAGCGTGGTCACCCACCGCGGCTTGACCTTGCCCGCGTGCACCCACGGCTGGCGCCGGATCGCGCCCATGCACAGGATCGCCGACTCACCGGGGTTGAGGATCGGCGTACCCGCGTCCACACCGAAGACCCCGACATTGGTGATCGTGAAGGAGCCACCGGCCATGTCGGCCGGTTGCGCCTTGCCCTCGCGCGCGGTGGCGGTCAGCTCACCGAGCGCCCCGGCCAGCTCGCGCAGCGACAGCTGATCGGCGTCCTTGACGTTGGGCACGACCAGACCCCGCGGCGTGGCCGCGGCGATGCCGAGGTTGACATAGCGCTTGAGCACGATCTCCTGCGCCTGCTCGTCCCAGGTGGCGTTGACCTCCGGGGTACGCCGGACGGCCAGGCAGACCGCCTTGGCGGCGACCAGCAGCGGGGACACCTTCACGCCGGTGAACTCGCGGTGCACCCGCAGCCGGTCGACGAAACGCATCGTGCGGGTGGCGTCGAGGGTGACCCACTCGGTGACGTGCGGAGCGGAGAACGCGCTGCCCACCATCGCCTGCGCGGTCATCTTGCGGACGCCCTTGACCGGCACCCTGGTCTCGCGCTCGGCGGGCGCCCCGGAGGTGCGCTCGGGCGCGGAAACCGGAGCCGCCTCGGCACCCCCGCCCGCGAACGCCTCGACGTCGGAGCGGGTGATGACCCCCTGCGGACCGGTCGGGGTCACCTCGGCGAGGTCCACGCCGAGGTCCTTGGCCAGCTTGCGCACCGGTGGCTTGGCCAGCGGCCGGTTGCCGTCGGCCGGCGCCGGAGCCGCCGGGGTTGCGGGTACCGCCTCCTCCGGCGTGGCGGATACCGCGTCCTCGACGTCGTCACCGGCTGGTACGTCGGGATCGGGTTCCTCGGGTGCGGTCGCGAACGCCTGGTTGAGCGCCTCGTGCGACACCGCCGCCGCCCCGCCGGAGGACGACCCCGCCTGCTTGCGGGCGCGCCGCTTGCCCGAGGTGGTGAGGGGCCCGTAGCCGACCAGCACCGCCTGTCGCCCGCCCGCCGCGGGGCTCGCCGGCTCGCTCGACGGTGCCGGTTCCGTCGTACCCGCATCCGGCTCAGCCTCGCCAGCTGCGGCGGCGACCGCTCCGGTGCCCGTCTCGACCGCGATGATCGGCGCACCGACCAGCACCGTGTCCCCCTCGGCAACTAACAGGTCGGCGACGGTGCCGGCGAACGGCGACGGCAGCTCGACCAGCGACTTGGCCGTCTCGATCTCCACCAGCACGTCGTTGACCTTGATCGCGTCGCCGGGCTGGACCTTCCAGCTGACGATCTCGGCCTCGGTGAGACCCTCCCCGACGTCGGGGAGGCGGAACTGTTTCAGGTCTGACATCGGCGGGTCTCCTGCGCTCAGTGCGCCAAGGCGCGGTCGACGGCGTCGAGCACCCGGTCCAGGTCCGGGAGGTACTCCTCCTCCACCCGGCTGGCGGGGTAGGGCGTGTCGAAGCCTGCCACCCGCATGACCGGCGCCTCCAGGGCGTAGAAGCACTCCTCGGTGACGCGAGCGGCGATCTCGGCACCCATGCCCAACGTGATCGGGGCCTCGTGCACGACCACCACCCGGCCGGTCTTGCGCGCCGACTCGTGCACCGGCCCCAGATCGAGCGGTGACAGCGTGCGCAGGTCGATGACCTCGAGCTCGATGCCCTCCTCGGCCGCCGCCGTCGCGGCCTCCAGGCAGGTCTTGACCATCGGCCCGTAGGCGAGAACGGTCACCTGACCCCCGGCGCGGACTACCCGCGAGGAGTGCAGCGGGTCTGGCGCCGATGTCGCGGAGTCGTCCAGCTCGCCCTTCTCCCAGTAGCGCCGCTTCGGCTCGAGGAAGACGATCGGGTCGTCGCTGGCCACGGCCTGCTGGATCATCCAGTAGGCGTCGACCGGGTTGGAGCAGGCCACGACCTTGAGCCCGGCGGTGTGGGCGAAGTAGGCCTCGGGACTCTCGCTGTGGTGCTCGACCGCGCCGATGCCGCCCCCGAACGGGATCCGGATCACGATCGGCATCGGCAGCTTGCCCCTGCTGCGGGAGTGCATCTTGGCAACCTGGCTGACGATCTGGTCGTACGCCGGGTAGACGAAGCCGTCGAACTGGATCTCGCAGACGGGCCGGTAGCCCCGCATCGCCAGCCCCACCGCCGTACCGATGATCCCCGACTCGGCCAGCGGCGTGTCGATGACGCGGTCCTCGCCGAAGTCCTTCTGCAGCCCGTCGGTGACCCGGAAGACGCCGCCGAGGCGGCCCACGTCCTCACCCATCACGATCACCTTCGGGTCGGCCTCCATCGCCGCCCGCAGGCCGGTGTTGAGTCCCTTGACCAGAGTGATCTGACTCATGCGTGCGCCTCCTCGAACGACTCCAGGTAGGCCGCGAACTGCTGCCTCTGGGCGACCAGCTCCGGCGTCTGTTCGACGTAGACCTTGTCGAACATCTCCAACGGGCTCGGGTCGGGCAGCTCGCGACAGCCCGAGCGCAGCCGCTCGGCCAGCGCCTCGGCCTCGGTCTCGATCTCGGCGAAGAAGTCCTCGTCGGCTGCCCCGCTGCGCGCCAGGTAGGCCTTGACCCGGGCGATCGGGTCCTTGAGCTTCCAGCTCTCCAAATCGTCGTTTAGCCGGTAGCGGGTCGGGTCGTCGGTGGTGGTGTGCGCGCCCATCCGGTAGGTGTAGGCCTCGACGAACGTCGGCCCGCCGCCCTCGTGCGCCCGCTTCAGCGCGGTTTGGGTGACCGCATAGCAGGCGAGTACGTCGTTGCCGTCGACGCGCACACCGGGGAACCCGAACCCCAGGGCACGCTGGTAGAGCGGTATCCGGCTCTGGCGCTCGCTGGGCTCCGAGATGGCCCACTGGTTGTTCTGGCAGAAGAACACCACCGGCGAGTTGAAGACGCTGGCCCAGATGAATGCCTCGTTGACGTCGCCCTGACTGGTTGCGCCGTCACCGAAGTAGGCCACCACGGCGGCGTCGCGCTCCGGGTCACCGGTGCCCACGGCGCCGTCGCGCTGTAGGCCCATGGCGTAACCGGTGGCGTGCAGGGTCTGCGCACCGATCACGATCGTGTAGAGGGCGAAGTTGTTCTCGAGCGGGTTCCAGTCGCCGTGGTCGACTCCACGGAACAGTCCGAGCAGGGCCAACGGGTCCACACCGCGGCACCAGGCGACGCCGTGCTCGCGGTAGGTGGGGAAGACGAAGTCCTGGGGTGCCATCGCGCGGCCGGAGCCGATCTGGGCCGCCTCCTGGCCGAGCGCCTGCGCCCAGATACCGAGCTCGCCCTGACGTTGCAGGGCCAGCGCCTCGCTGTCGATGCGTCGGGTCAGCACCAGGTCGCGGTAGAAGCCGAGGACGTGCTCGTCGTCGAGGTCGAAGGAGTAGTCGGGGTGTTCGCGCCGCTCCCCCTCGGGTGTCAGCAGCTGGACGAGGTTGCCAGCGTCGTGCACCGGCCGTGGCCCGAAGACAGTGTCGGGGGCAGGGTCGCTCGAAGGGTCGGTCGGCGGGTCACTCGGGGGGTCGCTCGGGTGGTCGCTCGGGCCGGGCGGCACGGCGCGGGCTGAGTCGGTCACCTGGTCTCCCTCGGTCGACGCGCAGCCGCAGGACCCCTGCGGCTCGTGCCCAAACTATGCCATCGCGCTGTCGCCCTGCCCAATTCGGTCCGGTAGGCTGTCAGGTGCAAAGGAAGAGGACACTCATGACGAATACGATCGCGCCGGCGGTGCAGCGGGTGCCGCCCGGCCCCTGGCTGGTGGCGGCCGCGCTGGCCATCGTCTACGTCGTCTGGGGCTCCACCTACCTGGGCATCGCGGTGATGGTGGTCGACATGCCGGCGCTGCTGTCGGCCGGTTCCCGGTTCGTGCTGGCGGGCGTGCTGCTCGCGCTGATCCTGGCGCTGCGTTCCGGCGTACGACGGTTGGCAGTCCCGCCCGCGCAGCTGCTCGGCTGCGCCGCGATCGGGTTGCTGCTGCCCGCGCTGGGCAACGGCCTGGTGACGGTGGCGGAGCAGGCCGGCGCCGGCTCGGGATTCGCCGCGCTGATGGTGGCGAGCGTGCCGCTGTGGGTCATGGTCTTCCGCGCACTGACCGGTGACCGACCGGGAGGCGTCACCGTGGCCGGCGTACTGCTCGGCTTCTCCGGGCTGGTCTGGCTGGTGGCAGCCAGCGGGCTCGACGGCGCGGTGCCGCTGGTCGGGGCAGCCCTGCTGGTGGTGGCGCCGTTGTGCTGGTCGATCGGGACCTGGGCGCAGCCACGCTTGTCGCTGCCGGCTGACCCGTTCGTGACCACCACCTACGAGATGCTCTTCGGCGGCGGGTTCCTGCTGCTCGGCGGCATGCTGGCCGGCGAGCGGTTCGCGTTGTCGTCGTACTCCGTCTCGTCGTGGCTGGCATGGAGCTATCTGGTGGTGTTCGGCTCGCTGGTCGCGTTCACCGCCTACGTCTGGCTGCTGCACCACGCAGCGGTGTCGATGGTCGCGACCTACGCCTACGTCAACCCGGTGGTCGCGGTGTTCCTCGGCTGGCTGGTGCTCGCCGAGCCGCTGACTGCGCCGGTGGTGCTCGGGGGCGCCGTGGTGGTGGCCGCGGTCGCGGTCGTGGTCAGTGCCGAACGCGGCGACGGACGCCGGGCCCGTCGCCGTACGCCGCTGCCCGACCCACCCAAGGTGGCCAACCGCTCCCGCTGACGCAAGGTTCGCGGAGGCTGTCGCCGACCGGTCCGACCCTTGGCCGGGCGTCCGACGCTACGCAACGGTCGCCCCATCGCGACCGGAGCGACCGTTGCGTAGCGTCCGGGCCTGTGGACAAGTGCCTGGCGTGTCCGCGAGGCGGCAAGATGTCTCGATGGGCGAGGAGGTTCCGAAACATGTGCGGCCCCGCACGACGGCGGAGCTACTGGCGACCGGTGTGACTCCGCGACAGCTGCGTGGCTCCAAGTGGCAGCCGAGCGGCCGGGGGATGTGGGTGCCGGCCGGCGTCGACACCACTGCCGTCGACCAGCGCGTCATACAACAGGCAGTCCGACTGCCTCCTGACGGAGCGGTGGGCGGGTGGGCGGCTGCCCGTGCTCACGGCGCGGACCAGTGCGATGGGGTAGCGCCGGACGGTCGAACGGTCCTCCCCGTGCTCCTGTGCATCGGAACCGAGCGGCGCATTCGCGCTGGTGCCGGTAGCGAGCTCTCCCGTGACCCCTTGCCTGAAGACGACGTGGTCGAGATCCACGGCGTGCGCTACACCGCTGAGCCGCGCACCTGTTTCGACGGCATGCGACTCGCCACCGACCTCGTCGAGGCAGTGGTCTTCGCCGACCTGATGCTGCATGCCGCGCTGCTCACGATCACCGAGATGCAGGACTACATCGCGACCCACTGCGGCTGGCGGGGTGTGCCGCAAGCACGCGCCGCACTCGGACTTGCCGATCCTGGCAGCCGCAACGGGTGGGAGTCGCGGATGCGGATGGTGTGGGTGCTCGACGCTGGGCTTTCGCGGCCACTGTGCAATCCGCCGATCTTCGATCTGTGCGGGCAGTTGCTGGGTTATCCCGACCTCCTCGACGTCTCCTCCGCGACGGTGCTGGAGTACGACGGCCGGGAGCACCGCCGCGCGATCCGGCACGACCGCGACAACCTGCGTGAGGAGCTGTTCGAGGAACACGGGCTGGTGGTCGCCCGCGTGACCCACATCGACTTCTCACATCACGACGACCTCGCGCGGCGGATGCAACGGACCCGCCGGCGTGGGCTCGGGCGTGACCGCCGACAGGACCGCTGGAGCCTGACAGTTCCACCGGCCTGGGGTTCGCGCAGCGGCACCGCCGACGACGAGCTGGAGGCGCTGCTGGCCGCGATGGACGCCGACTGGTCGCGGCGCGCTACGTAACGTGCGCTCCGCTCCGCTCGTGGCGACCGTTGCGTAGCGTCGCGGCGAGCCGAACGGTGATCTGGTCAGGCCAGCGACTCGCGCCAGGCGCGGTGCAGGTCGGAGAACCGGCCCGGCCCGCCCTCGACCAGCGCCGCCGGCGAGCCGTCCTCCAGCACCCGGCCGTGCTCGAGCACGAGCACCCGGTCCGCGATCTCCACCGTCGACAGCCGGTGGGCGATGATCAGCGCCGTCCGCTCGGCCAGGATCGTGCGCAGCGCCCGCTGCACCAGACGTTCACTGGGTACGTCGAGTGAGGATGTCGCCTCATCGAGGATCAGCACGGCCGGGTCGGCCAGGAACGCCCGCGCGAACGCCACCAGCTGTCGTTGTCCCGCCGACAGCCGCCCACCGCCGTTGCTCACCGCGGTGTCGTAGCCCTCCGGCAACGCCACGATGAACTCGTGCGCACCTATCGCCCGGGCTGCCGCGACCACGTCGTCTCTCGACGCCTCCGGCCGACCGAAGCGGATGTTGTCGGCCACCGACCCCGAGAACAGGTAGTTCTCCTGGGTCACCATCACCACCGCGCGTCGCAGCGTCGGCTCGTCGAGCGAGCGCAGGTCGACGCCGTCGAGCAGCACCCGTCCGTCGACCGGGTCGTACAGCCGCGACATCAGCTTGGCGATCGTGGTCTTGCCGGCACCGGTGCTGCCGACCAGTGCCAGCGTCTGCCCGGCCGGGACGCTCAGGTCGAGGTCGGGCAGCACGTCCGGTCCGTGGCCGTACGCGAACCGCACCCGCTCGAAGCACATCGACCCTCGCGGTGAGGGCAGGTCGACCGGTACGGCAGGCTCGGGCACGCCGGGCTCCTCCTCGAGCACCCCGGACAGCTTCTCGAGCGCTGCGCTGGCTGACTGGAACGCGTTGTAGAACTGGCTGATCTCCTGCATCGGCTCGAAGAACTGGCGCAGGTACAGCAGGAACGCGGCCAGCACGCCGACGGAGACCTCGCCCTGGTAGGCGAGGTAGGCGCCGTACGTCAGCACCAGGGCGATCGTGACGTTGCCGATCAGCTTGATCCCCGGCATGAACGTCCCGACCAGCCGGAACGACCGCTCGTTGGCGCTGCGGTAGTCGTCGTTGACCAGGTCGAAGATCTCCTGGTTGCGCGACTCGCGGCGGAACGCCTGCACGGCCCGGATGCCGCTCATCGACTCGACGAAGTGGACGATCACCACAGCCACGGTCTCGCGGGTACGGCGGTAGGCCTTGGCCGACTCGCGCCGGAACCAGCGCGTCAGCAGCCACAGCAGCGGGAACGTCGCGAGCGCGACCAGCCCGAGCTGTACGTCGAGCACGAGCAGGAGCACCGCGGTGCCGAACAACGTCAGCGCCGCCGTCACCAGCCCGTCGAAGCCGGTCTCGAGCAGCTCGTCGATCGCGTCCACGTCGGAGGTCAACCGCGAGATCACCCGGCCGGAGGTGTAGCGCTCGTGGAACGCCGGTGACAGCCGCTGGAAGTGGTCGAAGACCCGCCGGCGCAGCGTCAGCAGAACCCTCTGACCGATCCGGCCGGCCAGGAGCAGGAAACTTTGACGCGTCACGGCCTGGGTGAGCGCCGCGAGCAGCACCGCGACGACGATCCCGATCAGCAGACCGGTGCCCTGCCCGGCCAGGATCGGCGGGATGCCCGAGTCGATGCCGACCTTGACCAGGTAGGGGATCGAGAGCCGGGCGGCGTTCTCCACCAGCACGACGCCCAGCAGGATTGCCAGGATCGGCTTGTGTGGCCGAAGCAGCTGGCCGAGCAACCGGCGTGAGCGGTCGCGCAACAACAGCGACGCACGCTGCGGGACCTCGTCGTGGTCCTCGGCGCCGACACCGCGCCACGTCGAGTCCGGCGCCGCTGCCGCGTCGGGCTGCACGGCGGAGTCTGGCGGCGGAGTCTGCGTCGTCGTCATCGCGGCGCCTCCCCGCGGTCGCTGGTGACCAGCTCGAGGTCGGCGTCCTGACCGAGCAGCTCGCGGTACTGCGGGACGTCGCGCAGCAGCTCGTGGTGGGTGCCGGTGTGCGTGATGGTGCCGTCCTGCAGCAGCGCGACCCGGTCGGCGAGCAGCACCGTCGAGGCCCGGTGTGCGACGACGATGCCGGTCGCGTCACGCAGCACCCGGCGCAGTGCCTCCTCGACCAGCGCCTCCGTATGCACGTCGAGCGCGGAGAGGGTGTCGTCGAGCACGAGGATGCGCGGCCGGGCGAGCACCGCGCGGGCGAGTGCGAGCCGCTGCCGCTGCCCACCGGACAGCGACAGCCCCTGCTCGCCGATGCGGGTGTCGAGACCCCACGGCAGGTCGTGCACGAAACCGGCCTGGGCGACGTCCATCGCCGCCAGCATCTCGTCCTCGGTCGCGTCGGGTCGACCGAGCGCGAGGTTCTCGCGGGCGCTCATCGAGAACAGCGTCGGGTCCGCGAACGCGGTCGCGACGATCCGCCGCAACGCCGGCAGCGTGAGCGCACGCACGTCGATGCCGTCGATCGTGATGCGACCCGACGTAACGTCGTACAACCGTGGCACCAACGCGGTGAGCGTCGTCTTGCCGGAGCCGGTCGCCCCGACCAGCGCGACGGTCTCGCCGGGTGCTACGTCGAGCCAGAGGTCGCGCAGCACCTGCTCGCCGGTGCCGGGGAAGGAGAAGCCGACCCCCTCGAAGCGCAGGTGCCCACGAGGGTCGGGCGGTACGACGCGGCCACCGACGATCGCCGGCTCGGTGTCGAAGATCTCGTTGACCCGGTCGGCGGCGGTCATCGCCTCCTGGGCCATCGCCAGGATGAACCCCAGCGACTCGACCGGCCACACCAGCTGCAGCATCAGCGCGATGAAGGCGACCAGCGTGCCCTCGCTGATGTCGCCCCGGCCGACCGCGAGCGCGCCGAGCAGCAGCACAACGACCAGGCTGAGGTTGGGTACGACCTCGAGGACCGTCCAGAACCGCGACGAGAGCCGCACCTTGTCCATCGATGTGTCGAAGAGCCGGCGGGCGCTGGCGTCGTAGTTGTCGTTGACATGGCGACGCCGGCCGAAGGCCTTGATCACGCGGATGCCGACCGCGGACTCCTCGACCAGCGTTGCGAGGTCGCCCTGCTGGTCCTGCACCCGCCGAGAGACCACGACGTACTTCTTCTCGAACCGCATCGACAGCCAGACGATGGGGATCGCAAACATGGCCACCACGACGCCGAGTGGGGCGTACAGGTGCACCATCAGGCCGATCGTCACGATCAGCTGCACGATGTTGATGATGAGGAACAGCAGGCCAAAGCCCATGAAACGCCGGATGGTCGACAGGTCCACAGTCACCCGCGAGAGCAGCTGGCCGCTCTGCCAACCTGCGTGGAAGGCCATCGGCAGCTGCTGGAGCCGGGCGTAGAGGTCGGCCCGGATCGCGGTCTCCATGCCGAGCACGGCGCGCGCCTGCACCCAGCGGCGGATGAAGATCAGCGCCGCCTCGAGCACACCGAGCCCGAGCGCGAGCAGGCCGAGCGGCAGCACCGGCGCGAGCTCGTGATCGGCGATCGGACCGTCGATCATGGCCTTGGTGACCAGCGGGATCGACAGGCTCACCAGCACCCCGACCATCGCCGTCGTGAGCATGATGGCCATCGCCCGACGGTGCGGCCGCAGGTAGCCCCGCAGCCGCCACAGCGACCAGACACCGGTGCGGGGTGGCGCAGGCGTGGACGGCGGCGCGTCAGCGAGCGGCGCGTCAGGGGTCGACGGCATCGGTGGAGGCCTGCTCCCAGGAAGTCACGATCAGCGGGTAAGAGCCACTCTATCCTTTGCCCCTGACGTTCCTCGAGTGGGTTTCAGCCCTGCCAAACGTCACCGGGAGCGCCGCCAGTCGGCGGCGACGCCCAGGAACACGTCGTTGGCCTCGACCTCGCCGATCGTCACCCGAGCGCCGTCACCGGCGAACGGACGCACCGTGATCCCCGCCGCCTCGGCCTGCGCCGCGAACGCGACCGTGTCCTCGCCCAACGGCATCCAGACGAAGTTCGCCTCGCTCACCGGCACGTCCCAGCCCTGCTCGCGTAGCGCCGCCAACACTCGGCTCCGCTCGCCGACCAGCGAACCCACCCGTTCCAGCAGCGCGCCTTCGGCGGCCAGCGAGGCGACCGCGGCCTGTTGGGCCACGTGCGAGACGCCGAACGGCAACGCCACCTTGCGCACCGCCTCGGCCACCGGCGTCGGGGCCACGGCGAAGCCGACGCGGAAACCGGCCAGACCATAGGCCTTGGAGAACGTCCGCAGCACCACCACGTTGTCCCGGCCGCGGTACAGGTCGAGGCCGTCGACGACGTCAGGGTCCCGGATGAACTCCCGGTAGGCCTCGTCGATCACGACGAGCACGTCGCGCGGGACCGCGTCGACCAGTTCGACCAGCTCCTCGCGGTGTACCACCGGTCCGGTCGGGTTGTTCGGCGTACACACCATGACCACTTTGGTGCGGTGGTTGACCGCGGCCAACATCGCGGCCAGGTCGTGGCGGGCGCCGGTGGCCAGCGGCACCTGGACTCCGACCGCCCCGGTGACGCCCACCGCGATCGGGTAGGCCTCGAAGGACCGCCATGCGTAGACCACCTCGTCGCCCTCGGAGCAGACCGCCTGCAACAGGTGGTAGAGCACCGCGACCGACCCCGTCCCGGCGGCGAGATCCCCCAGCGGCACGTCGAAGCGCTGCGCCAGCGCCTGGTAGAGCGCGCTGCAGCCCATGTCGGGGTAGCGGTTCATGGCCGCGGCCGCGGCCACCGCCGCGTCGAGCACCCCGGACAGCGGTGGGTAGGGGTTCTCGTTGCTGGACAGCTTGTACGTCGAGGCCCCCGCCCGGGTCGCCGGTGGCCGGCCCGGCTGGTAGGTCGGGATGTCGTCGAGGGCTGCCCGCAGCGTCGGGCGGCCGGGTGGGCGATCGGGCCGGCGGTCGGTCATGGCGGTCACCCTAGGGTGTCGGCCATGCAGAGCCGCAACCCTCGCCTGGGCTACCTCCTGGTGTGCCTGGGCGCGTCGTTGTTCATCCTCAACGCCGGGGTGTCGCGGGTCGTGCTGCGCGGGGGTGTCGACCCAGCGACGTTGACGACCGTGCGGGTCACCGGGACCGCGGTTGCGCTCGCGCTGGTGGCACTGCTCGTACGCCGAACGGCGCTGCGACCGCCGCGGGGTCGGCTGCTGCTGCTCGTCGTCGCCCTCGGGCTCACCGGCGTCGCGCTGCTGCAGTGGACGTACTTCGTCGCGATCGACCGGCTCACGGTCGGTCTCGCGCTGCTGCTGGAGTATCTCGCGCCGGTCCTGGTCGCATTGTGGGCGCGACTGGTGCAGCACGAGCCGGTGCGCAACCGGCTCTGGTTCGCGCTGGCCTTGTCGGTCCTCGGGCTGGCGGTGACCGCGCAGGTCTGGCAGGGCTTCCGCCTGGACCCAGTGGGCGTCGCGGCCGGTTTCGGCGCCGCGCTGGCCTTCTCGGCGTACTTCCTCATCGGCGAGCACGGCGTCAACACCGCCGACCCGATGCAGGTGATGCTGTGGGCATTCGTGGCGGCCGCCCTGGCCTGCAACCTCGTGCAACCGATCACGAACCTGTCGACGCAGCTGGCGGCCACGACCGTGTCGCTGCTCGGCACCCTGGACGAGCATGCCCTGTCGCTATGGTTGTTGCTGGGATGGGTGGTCGTGCTCGGCACCGTGGTGCCGTTCGGCGTCGAGCTCGTAGCGCTGCAGCACCTCAAGGCAACGTCGGTGACGACCGTCGCGATGCTGGAACCGGTGGGTGCCAGCGTGCTCGGCTGGACGTGGTTCGGCGAGTCGCTCACCCCGGTACAGGTCGGTGGCGGCGCGGCCGTTGTGGCCGGCATCTTCCTGGCCCAGTCGGCCCGGCGGCAGCCTCCCTCCCGTGAGCAGGCTGCCGCCATCGTGTGATGCGCCTTAGATCTCCCCGACCGATCGGCCCCGGTAGATTGCCCCGGGTGGTCCCGCCGGCGCAGCGACAACAGGCCCGCCTGCACGTGGTGACCGGCAAGGGCGGCACCGGCAAGTCGACGGTGGCGGCCGCCCTGGCGCTGGCGCTGGCCTGCGGCGGCAAACGGGTGCTGCTGTGCGAGGTGGAAGGCCGGCAGGGCATTGCGCAGCTGTTCGACGTCGAGCCGCTGCCCTACACGGAGCGCAAGATCGCCGTGGCACCCGAGGGCGGGGACGTCTTCGCGCTGCACATCGACCCCGAGGCCGCGCTGCTGGAGTACCTCGACATGTTCTACCGGCTCGGCCGGGCCGGCAAGGCGCTGGACCGGTTCGGTGTCGTCGATTTCGCGACCACGATCGCGCCGGGGCTGCGTGACGTGCTGCTGACCGGCAAGGTGTACGAGGCGGTCCGGCGCCGGCGCACCAAGGGCGGCCATGAGCCGGCGTACGACGCCGTCGTCCTCGACGCACCGCCGACGGGACGCATCACCCGTTTCCTCAACGTCAACTCCGAGATGGCCGGGTTGGCGAAGGTGGGCCCGATCCGCAACCACGCCGACGCGATCATGAGCCTGCTGCGATCACCGCGGGCCGCAGTGCATCTGGTGACGGTGCTCGAGGAGATGCCGGTGCAGGAGACCGTGGACGCGATCACCGAGCTCGATGCGGTGGGTCTGCGCGTGGGGGTGATCGTCGTCAACCTGGCCCGACACAGCGGACTCGAGGACCGTGCGCTCGACCTCGCCGTGGCCGGTACGCTGCCCGCCGCCGGGCTCCGCGCCGGCCTGGTCGCCGCCGGAGTCGACACCAGCGACCAGGTGGTCGCCGGGCTGCAGCGCACCGCCCAGTACCACGCCCAGCGGGTGCAGCTCGAGTGCGAACAGCGAGACCGCATCCACGGCCTGAACCGGCGAACGGTCGAGTTGCCGCAGCTGAGCGCCGGGGGAGACCTCGGCGGCCTGTACGAGCTGGCACAGGAGCTTCGAGACCAGGGGCTGACATGACTGGGCTGACATGACTGGGCTGACATGACTGGGCGGACGAGCAGTGCGCGAGCCCGATCGACCCCCCGAGTAGGACCGCTGGCCGGTCGACCCCACCCGGCGCCCTCGCTCGACATGGACGCACTGCTCCGCGATCCGGAGGTCGGGATCATCGTCTGCTGCGGCTCCGGCGGTGTCGGCAAGACCACGACAGCGGCGGCGCTGGCGCTGCGAGCCGCGGAGGGAGGACGCAAGGTCGTCGTGCTCACGATCGACCCAGCCCGTCGACTGGCGCAGTCGATGGGCCTCAGCGCGCTGGACAACACGCCTCGCCCCGTGCCCGACATCGACACCACCGCCGGCGGCAGCCTCGACGCGATGATGCTGGACATGAAGCGCACCTTCGACGAGGTCGTCGAGCAGCACGCTAGCCCGCCGAAGGCGGCTCAGATACTCGCCAACCCCTTCTACCAGGCGGTGTCGAGCTCCTTCGCCGGCACACAGGAGTACATGGCGATGGAAAAGTTGGGGCAGCTGCACGAAGACGCACCACGGTCTGCTCGCTGGGACCTCATCGTGGTCGACACGCCGCCGTCACGCTCAGCGCTGGACTTCCTGGATGCGCCGGAGCGACTCGCGTCGCTCCTCGACGGACGGTTCATCCGACTGCTCATGACTCCGGCCCGCGGGCCTGCCAGGTTGTTCTCGGCCGGACTCGGGGTCGTGACCGCAGCTCTGAGCAAGGTCCTCGGAGCGCAGTTGCTGCGGGACGCACAGACGTTCGTGTCAGCGATCGACGCACTGTTCGGCGGCTTCCGCCAGCGGGCGGAGCGCACCTTCGCGCTGCTGCAGGCCGACGAAACCGCGTTCATCGTCGTTGCCGCACCTGAGTCGGGTGCGCTGCGCGAGGCGGCGTACTTCGTCGAACGCCTGAACAAGGAGCACATGCCGCTGGCGGGGCTGGTGCTCAATCGGGTCACCGACGACTTCGTCCCCGGCCTGCCGGCCACCGCCGCCGATGCGGCCGCGCGCCGACTCGGACGCACCGCTGAGCACCCGGTGACAGCACACGTGCTGCAACTGCACGCCGAACGGGCAGCTGCGATCGCGCGGGAGGAGCGCTTGCTCGTGCGGTTCAGCGCCGCACATCCGACCGTTCCGGTGGCGCATGCCGCCGAGCTGGCCACCGACGTGCACGACCTCGACGGCCTTCGCAGCGTCGGCGGCATGCTCAGCGGATAACGATCACCCGGGCGGCCCACCCCACCGCGGCCCACCCCACCGGGGCCGCCGCTCAGGCGCAGGCCAAGGTCGCAGCTCTCGCGTCCGTGGTCGCATCGTGCTCCGCCCGGGCGGCCTCGAGCAAGGTGCGCCATGAGGTGACATTGGGACGTCGGCGCAGCAGGGCCCGCCGCTCACGCTCGGTCAGCCCGCCCCAGACGCCCCACTCCATGTCGTTGTCGAGTGCCTCGGCGAGGCACTCGGTGCGCACGGGGCACGTCTGGCACAGCTGCTTCGCGCGGTTCTGCTCGGCTCCCCGGACGAAGAGCTCGTCCGGCTTGCTGGCTCCACAGGCCGCGTCAGCCGCCCACTTGTCGTTCCACATGTCTGCTCCCGAGAGTTGAGGGTTCCCCTCAGCTGCGACGTTACGGAGAATCACGGTGCGCCGGCAGACCCGCGTGGGTGGACTTCCCTAGTCAGTTCGGACTACGGAGCAGGTCGGTCGGATGTGCGTTCGAGCGCTTCAAGTGGCCGCGTCCCGTACGCTCGTAGCCATGTCGACGAGCACCCCGCCGGCCCGAGGCCGCGGCCACGAGCCCGGCCGCAGCGAGGACGGATTCGTCCTGCAGCTCGCCGTCATGGTGGGACTCAGCGTGCTCAGCGGCGTGCTGATCGCAGGACTCGCACTCCCGTTCGCCGGCCTCGCGGGGTTCGGGGTGCGCAACGTGCAGCAGATGGTGGAGGAGTTTCCGCTGGAGCTCGCCGGGCAACCTTCGTCGGAGCGCACCCGCATCCTCACCAGGGAAGGGAAGCTGCTCGCCACCTTGTACGACGAGAACCGGATCGAGCTGCAGAGCCTCGACGACGTCGCGCCGGTGATGCGGAACGCCATCGTCTCGATCGAGGACGACCGCTTCTTCGAGCACGGGGCGCTGGACGTCAAAGGCACCATTCGGGCGCTCGTTGCAAACCAGGCCGGTGGCAAGATCGTGCAGGGCGGGTCGTCCATCACCCAGCAGCTGGTCAAGTTGACCCTGCTGGAGCAGGCCGGCACCGACGAGGAGCGCGCGGCCGCGACGGCCGACACCTACGGTCGCAAGCTGGCCGAGCTGCGCTACGCGTTGTGGGTGGAGGAGGAGAGGTCCAAGAACGAGATCCTGCTCGACTACCTCAACATCGCCTACTTCGGTGACAGCGCCTACGGCATCGAAGCGGCCGCGCAGCACTACTACGGCGTGTCGGCAGACCAACTCGATCTCCGCCAGGCTGCGATGTTGGCGGGTGTGGTCAAGAACCCCAGCCTCTACGACCCGACCAACAACCCGCGCGAGTCCACACAGCGACGCAACGTCGTGCTCGACCGGATGGCCCAGCTCGGCGAGATCTCCGGGCCAACCGCCCGCGAGGTGTCGCAAAAGGGCCTCGGTCTCGAGCTCGAGCCCACGCCGAACGGTTGCATCTCCTCGACCACCCAGTTCTTCTGCGACTACGTGCGTGCCTGGCTGCTCTCCCAGCCCACCCTCGGCGAAACTGTGGAGGACCGCGAGCGGCTGCTCTTTCGAGGCGGGCTGACCATTCGCACCACGCTCGACCAGCGGTTCCAGCGCGAGGCCGACCGGGCCGTCTCCGCCACCGTCGAGCCGGTCGACCAGGTGATCGGCGCGCTGGCCATGGTGGAGCCCGGCACCGGCGAGGTCCGAGCCATCGCCCAGTCTCGTCCGATGGGTAACAACCGCCAGCAGGGCGAGACCTTCGTCAACTACCTGGTGCCCCCGGAGTACACCAGCAGCGCCGGATTCCAACCCGGCTCGACGTTCAAGGCATTCGTGCTGGCGGCGGCGATCGAGCAGGGCATCCCGCTCGACACGAAGATCTACTCGCCGAGGAAGATGTCGATCCCCCAGGACAGGTACGAGGACTCAACCTGCCCGCGCAAGAACCTGGCCGGGAGCTTCAGCGTCAGAAGTTCCACGACCAAGGGCATGATGGACCTCTACACCGGGACCCAGTACTCGGTGAACACGTTCTTCGCCCAGCTGGAGCTGCGCACCGGTCTCTGCGCGCCGTGGAGCCTGGCGAACGAGGTGGGCCTGAGCCTCCCCGAAAGTGGCCAGATCCCGGTGTTCACCCTCGGCGTCAGCGATGTCTCGCCGCTGGGAATGGCCGAAGCGTACGCGACCTTCGCCGCCCGCGGGCGGCACTGCGCAGCGATCCCGGTGACGCAGGTGCTGGACCGCAACGGCAACGAGATCGAGGTCGCCGACGCGGGTTGTGAGCGGGTACTGCCCGCTCACGTTGCGGATGCCGTCAACGATGTGCTCGAGGGCGTTGTCACGGACCGCCTCGCGGACGACTACGAGCTCGACCAGCCCGCCGCCGGAAAGACCGGGACGACGAACGACAACCGGTCGGTGTGGTTCGTCGGCTACACGCCCAACCTGGTCACCGCCGCGATGCTGGCCGGGATCAACACCGCGGGTGCACCCGACACCCTCGTCGGCAAGGTGGTCGACGGCGAGGTGCTCTCCGACGCGTCCGGTGCCGGCACCGCCGCACCGCTGTGGCACGACGCGATGAGCGCCGTCCAGCCCTGGCTGCCCGACAAGGACTTCAGGCAGCCGGACCCCGCCAAGATCGCCGGGCAACCGGTGCAGGTGCCGTCCCTGGGTGGCGTGACGCCGCGGACGGCGGTCGAACGGTTGCGGATGGCGGGTTTGAACCCGATCGTGCAGGCGGGACAGTTCGTCGATTCCGGCTTCACCCCCGGCACCGTGGCCTACACCAGGCCCAACGCCTTCAGCACCGCCTCCTCCGGTGACACCGTCACGGTCTTCCTCTCCGATGGCACGCCGGAAGTCACGCCGAGCCCTACCCCCACCGCGTCGCCGTTCGGCACCCCGTCGCCGTTCACCTCGCCGTTCAGCACGCCCTCGCCGACGGCCTCCCCCTCGCCGTTCAGCATTCCCTCGCCGACGGCCTCCCCCTCGCCGACGCTGACAGACGACGACGGGGATTGAGAGGTCGCCGGCGCTGACGTCAGCCGGCCAGCTGACGACGCACCTCGGCCGCCGCCGCAGCACCGTCTGCGCGACCTTTGACCTGGGCCCGCAGCGCACCCATCACCGTGCCCATGGCGGAGATGCCGGCCCCGGCCGTACCCGTGGCCGAGATCGTCTCCGCGACGATCGCGCTGAGCTGCTCAGCTGAGAGCTGTTCTGGCAGGTAGTCCGCGATGATGGCGGCCTCGGCCCGCTCCTTCTCCGCCTGCAGCGGCCGGTCGGCGCCGGCGAACGCCGCCGCTGCCTCACGGCGCCTTTTGCCTTCCGACGCCAGCACGTCGACGACCTGCTCGTCGGTCAGCTCCCGGGACTGCTTGCCGGCCACCTCGGCGTTGCTGATCGCGGTGAGCACCATCCGCAGCGTCGAGGCCCGTAGCTGGTCGCGCGCCTTGATCGACACGGTCAGGTCCGACCGCAGACGCTGCTTGAGTTCGGCCATGACGCCAGTGTGGCAGGGTTGGCCGATGCGCCCGCTTGTCACGTCTGCCGCCGCCGTGACCGGTCTCGGGACCGCGGCGATGCTGTACGGCGTCGGCTACGAGGTGCGCGCCTTCACACTGCGCCGCTTCGACATCCCGGTCCTGCCTACCGGCAGCACGCCGCTGAAGGTGCTACATGTGTCCGACCTGCACCTGGTCCCTCGCCAGCGGCGCAAGCGGGACTGGGTGCGCGAGCTCGCGCGGCTCGAGCCCGACATCGTCGTCAACACCGGCGACAACCTCGCCCACGCCCGAGCCGTGCCCGCGGTGCTCGACGCTCTCGGGCCGCTGCTCGAGCTGCCCGGTGTTTTCGTCCTCGGGTCCAACGACTACTACGCACCGGTGCTGAAGAACCCGGTCCGCTACCTGCTTCCGTCGGGGCAGGACAAGCGCGTGCGAGGCAAGCCGTTGCCATGGCGTGACCTGGCCGCGTCCCTTCGCGCGCACGGCTGGCTCGACCTGGACAACCGGACCGCACAGCTGCCGGTGCGGGGGCACACGATCGCATTCGCCGGGGTCGACGACCCACACCTGGAGTACGACGACCTCGCTGCCGTGGCCGGACCGGCCGACGCGACCGCGCAGGTGCGGATCGGCGTGACCCATGCGCCGTACCTGCGCGTGCTCGACCGTTTCAGCACGGACGGCTACGAGCTGATCCTCGCCGGGCACACGCATGGAGGTCAGCTACGCCTGCCCTTCGTCGGCGCTCTGGTCACCAACTGTGATCTCGACACCGCCCGGGCCAGGGGACTGCACCGCCACGGCGTCGGCAGCTGGGGCTGGTCCTGGCTGCATGTCTCGGCCGGACTCGGCACCTCGCCCTACGCCCCGGTGCGGTTCTCGTGCCGGCCCGAGGCGAGTCTGCTCACGCTGACGCCTGTGTCCTGACACGCGCCCTGCTCGGGTAGACTCGCCGCGCTCTCGGGCTGTGGCGCAGTTTGGTAGCGCGCGTCGTTCGGGACGACGAGGCCGCAGGTTCAAATCCTGTCAGCCCGACGAGAGCGGGGCGCCCTGGCTCGGTCGCCACGACCGCCGGGCCGGGCCGTCTCGCTACTCTGCGGCGACGCGCTCGCCGATCTGCGCCAGGTTGAGCGCCGACCCCTTGCGGAGGTTGTCGCCGCAGAGGAACAGCTCCAGGGTGTCAGGGAAGTCCAGCGCCTGCCTGATCCGTCCGACAAAGGTGGGGTTGCAGCCGACCGCGTCCGCCGGAGTCGGGAACTCCCCCGCGGCCGGGTCGTCGATCACCACGACGCTCGGCGCCTCGACCAGCGCCCGACGCGCCTCGCCGACCGACACCGCCCGTTCGAACGTCACATGAACGGCCACCGAGTGCGTGGTCACGACGGGCACCCGCACGCAGGTCGCGGACACCTTCAGCTGCGCGATGTCGAGGACCTTGCGGAGCTCGTCACGGATCTCGAGCTCCTCGCTCGACCAGCCGTTGGTGGCAGCCGAGCCGGCCCACGGTACGACGTTGAGCGCCAGCGGCGCCCCGAACGGCCACGACGCACCCAGCTTGTCGGTCGAGGTCTGGCGCACGTCACCGGCCCAGGTTCCGAGCCCACGGTTCGCGGCCGCCACCTCGATCTCGTCGTACAACCGCTCGATGCCGGCCTTGCCCGCACCGGAGGCCGCCTGGTAGGAGGCCAGGACCAGGGCGCGCAGCCCCCAGCCTCGGTGCAGTGAACCCACCGCGTCCAACATTGTCGCGCTGATGCCGCCGGGGCTGGCCACGATGCCCTTCGGGCGGTTTCGGATCTGTCCGGGGTTGACCTCGGGTACGACGAGCGGCACCGCCGGATCCATCCGGAATGCGGCGGAGCTGTCGAGCACCACGGCGCCGGCGGCCACCGCGACGGGCGCCCAGTGCGCTGAGACCGCGGCGGGTACGCAGAACATCGCCACGTCGACGTCCTCGAGCGCCGCCTCGGACAGTGCCACGACCTCGGTCTCGATGCCGTAGGCGCCTAGGTGCCGCCCAGTCGAGCCGGTCCCGGCGAGTAGTCGGATCTCTCCCCACACGTCCGCGCGGGTGGCGAGGATGCGCAGCAGCTCCCCCCCGACCGCACCGGTCGCGCCGACGACCGCGAGGGTGGGGCCGCGGGTGGAGTTCACCGACCGCTGCCGCCGTAGACGACGGCGTCGATCTCGTCGCTGCCGAGGTCGAACGCCGCGTGTGCCGCCCCGACCGCGGTGTCGACCACATCCTCGGCGACGACGACCGAGATCCGGATCTCGGAGGTGGAGATCATCTCGATGTTGACCCCGACGCTGGCGAGGGCGGCGAAGAACTTCGCGGTCACGCCGGGATGTGACCGCATGCCGGCGCCGACGACCGAGACCTTGCCGATCCGGTCGTCGTAGAGCAGCTGTTCGTAGCCGACCTCGTCCTGCAGCTGCGCGAGGGCGGTCATCGCGACCTGCCCGTCGGTGCGCGGCAGCGTGAACGAGATGTCGGTGCGGGCGGTGGCGGGCGCCGAGACGTTCTGCACGATCATGTCGATGTTGATCGCCGCCTCGGACACCGCCTCGAAGATGCGCGCCGCCTCGCCAACCTTGTCGGGTACGCCGACGACGGTGATCTTGGCCTCACTGCGGTCGTGCGCGATGCCGGAGACGATCGCCTGCTCCATCTGCGCCGTCCTTTCGCTGTCGACCCATGTGCCGCTCCGGTGGGAGAACGACGAGCGCACATGGATGGGGATGTCATAGCCGCGGGCGTACTCCACGCAGCGAAGGTGCAGGATCTTGGCGCCACACGCTGCCAGCTCGAGCATCTCCTCGTAGGACACCAACGGAACCCGACGCGCGGTTGGCACGATCCGCGGGTCGGCGGTGAAGACACCGTCGACGTCGGTGTAGATCTCGCACACCTCCGCCTCGAGCGCCGCGGCGAGCGCGACCGCGGTGGTGTCGGAGCCGCCGCGGCCCAGGGTGGTGATGTCCTTGGTGTCCTGCGAGACGCCCTGGAAGCCGGCGACGATCGCGATGCCGTCGTCGGCCAGCGCCGCCTCGATCCGTCCGGGGGTCACATCGATGATCCTCGCCCTGCCGTGGACGCTGTCGGTGATGACACCGGCCTGGCTGCCGGTGAACGACCTGGCCCGGTGGCCAAGGTTGGCGATCGCCATCGCGAGCACCGCCATCGAGATCCGCTCACCCGCGGTGAGCAGCATGTCGAGCTCGCGGGCGGGCGGCAGTGGTGAGACCTCCTGGGCGAGGTCGATCAGCTCGTCGGTGGTGTCACCCATCGCCGAGACCACCACGACGACGTCGTGGCCGGCCTTCTTCGTGGCCACGATCCGCTGTGCCACCCGCTTGATCCCCTCGGCATCCGCGACGGAGGACCCGCCGTACTTCTGCACGACGATGCCCGCGCCGACGCTCACGGGGTGACGACGTGTTCGCCGGTCACGTCGAGCCGGTCGTGCGCGATCACCGACTGCAGCGCACGGAGGACGGCCGACGCCTCGGCACCCCATGAGGACACGTAGCTGAACTGCCACCACCACAGCGCCTCGTCGTCCCGCCCGGCGCGGTGGTGGCGAAGCCCGTGGGCGACCGACTGGGCGATGTCGGCGAGGTCGTCGGACAACCGGGAGGAGACGAGCTCGGGTGGTCCGGTGTAGGGGTCGAAGACCTCGGTGAAGCCGTCCACGTCGGCCAGCAGGGTCGCCAGCCGCTCACGCAGCTCATCCAGGTCCTCGTCGGGACCAGTGTCCGGCTCGAAGCGCTCCTGCGGCACGAAGTCGGTCTGCACTGCCAGCCGGGCACCGGCCAGCAACAGCTGGGAGACCTCGAGCAGCAGCAGAGGGACGGCCCGGCCGGGGTCGTCGCTGCGGGCGACCTCGCGCACGACCAGCAGGAAGCTCGCTGCCTGGTCGGCGATGACCTGGGCGAGGTCCTCCAGCTCACCGGACAGGAGCGGGCCGCCCTCAGGTTGACGCGCGTCGACCGCCGCGGCGTCGGTGATGGCGGTATCGGTCCCACGTGGATCAGTCACTCGGCCGTACGTCTCCCCTCGAAGGCTCGTCCCAAGGTGATCTCGTCGGCGTACTCGAGGTCACCGCCTACCGGCAGTCCACTCGCCAACCGCGTGACGCGCAAGCCCAGCGGCCTGAGCAGACGGGTCAAGTATGTCGCGGTGGCCTCACCCTCCAGATTGGGGTCGGTCGCCAGGATCACCTCGGTGACCACGCCGTCGGCAAGGCGCTGCATGAGCTCACGGATCCGCAGGTCGTCGGGACCGACGCCTTCGATCGGGCTGATCGCTCCGCCGAGGACGTGGTAACGGCCGCGGTACTCGCGGGTGCGCTCGATCGCCACGACATCCTTGGACTCCTCCACCACGCAGAGGACCGAGTCGTCACGACGGGGGTCGCGGCAGATGCGGCACCGCTCCTCCTGCGCGACGTTGCCGCAGGTGGCACAGAACCGCACCTTGTCCTTGACCTCCACCAGCACCTCGGCCAGCCGGTGTACGTCCAGCGGATCGGCTCCGAGCACGTGGAACGCGATGCGTTGGGCGCTCTTGGGGCCCACCCCCGGCAAGCGGCCGAGCTCGTCGATGAGGTCCTGGACGATCCCTTCGTACATCTAGGACCCGAGCTGCCCGCCCGCGAGCGGCCCGAGCCGCTGGGCCGCCATCTCGGAGGCGTTGCCGGCGGCGTCACGCACCGCCGCGAGCACGAGGTCGGCGAGCGTCTCGGTGTCGTCGGGGTCGCACACCTC
The DNA here is from genome assembly GCA_030857985.1 of Actinomycetota bacterium. GTDB lineage: Bacteria > Actinomycetota > Actinomycetes > Propionibacteriales > Nocardioidaceae > JALZMX01. The sequence continues at coordinate 22,495 of JALZMX010000323.1, forward strand.
GGGTTCGATCGACAACCCGACGAGGTCGCCGGTGCCGGTGACGGTCGCAGTGACCAGGCCACCGCTGGCACTGCCCTCGACCAGGGAGTCGGCCAGCTCCTCCTGTGCACGCATGAGCTGCTCCTGCATCTGCTGGGCCTGCGCGAGCAACTGCTGCATGTCCTGTTCGCCCTCTGGGAACACTGGACCTCTCCGTTCGTCGGCGACGGGCAACGAGCCTATGCCTTGTCGTCGCGCGGGACCTCCTCGATCACCTGTGCACCGAGCTCGCGGGCGAGCAGCTCGTCGTGTGACCCCGCTTCTTCGACCAAGGCGTCGTCGGGATGGGGCTCGTCCGGAGCGGCGTCGTCGCGCTGGCTCGACCGCGCTTCGACCGCCTGTTCACCAGACTCGCGGTCGGACCGGTTCGCCTCCCGGGGGCTCGCGTGGGTCGTGACGGACGGGCGCGGCGGGGCGGGCATCGGCGAGCAGGCGGAGGAGGCGGAGGTGGACTCGACCACCGCCTCGACCTGCCAGTCGACGCCGAGCACGTCGATCAGCGCCTGGCGCAGGATCTCGTCGCTGCCGCTGCTGGTGAAGCGGTCGCGTGCGCCGGCGTTGACCAGGCCGATCGTGAGGGTCGAACCGTCGTACGCCGACACCTGGGCGTTCTGGCTCAGCATGATCCAGCTGAACCGACGCAGGGCCTTGACCGCCTCGAGCACGTCGGGCCACAGCCGGCGTACGTCGACCAAGGTTAGCCCGCCTGACTGCCTGGACGGCGCGGCAGCTGCGGTGGCCGGCTGGGGCCGCTCTCGGTCCGGGGGCGGAACCGAGGTCACCTGAGGCGTCGGCTGCTCGGCAGAGACGCTGCCGCCGATGGTGAGCCGGCGCTCGACCCGGTCCAGCCGGGCGTGGATGCCCTCGGTGCCGTCGTCGGCGCCCGGCAGCAGCACCCGGGCACAGATCAGCTCCAACAGCAGCCGAGGCGCGGTGGCACCGCGCATGTCGGTCAGGCCCTGGGCCACCACGTCGGCGGCCCGGGTGAGCTCGGCGCGACCGAAGCGCGCGGCCTGGGCGGCAAGTCGGTCTGCCTGGTCGCCGGGTGCGTCCACGATCCCCTTGCTGGCGGCGTCGGGCACGACCGAGACGACGACGAGGTCGCGCAGCCGGTGCAGCAGGTCCTCTGCGAAGCGTCGCGGGTCCTGGCCGGTCTCCACCACCTTGTCGACGACGCAGAAGACGGCGGCGCCATCACCGGCGGCGAACGCGTCGACCACCTCGTCGAGCAGTGAGGCCGGTGTGTAGCCGAGCAGGGCCGTGGCCAGCGGATAGGTGATGCCGCCCGGACCGGACCCGCCGATCAGCTGGTCGAGCACACTCAACGTGTCTCGGACCGAGCCGGCCCCTGCACGCACGACCAGCGGCAGCACGGCCGGCTCCACCGTGACCCCTTCCTGCTCGCTGACGCCGACGAGGTAGTCGCCCAGGATCTTCGGCGGCACCAGCCGGAAGGGGTAGTGGTGGGTGCGAGAGCGGATGGTGCCGATGACCTTGTCCGGCTCGGTGGTCGCGAAGACGAACTTCAGGTGTGGCGGCGGCTCCTCGACCAGCTTGAGCAGCGCGTTGAAGCCCTGCGGGCTGACCATGTGGGCCTCGTCGACGATGTAGACCTTGAACCGCGAAGCCACCGGCGCGAAGAACGCGCGCTCGCGCAGGTCGCGGGCGTCGTCGACGCCGCCGTGGCTGGCCGCGTCGATCTCGATCACGTCGATCGAGCCCGGTCCGCCGCGGGCGAGGTCGCTGCACGAGCTGCACTCGCCGCAGGGCTCTGCGATCGGCCCCTTCTCACAGTTCAGCGCGCGCGCGAGGATGCGGGCGCTCGTGGTCTTGCCGCAGCCGCGGGGGCCGGAGAAGAGGTAGGCGTGGTGGACGCGATTGTTGGCCAGCGCCTGCTGCAGCGGCTCCGTGACGTGGTCCTGGCCGATGACCTCGGCGAACGTCTCGGGGCGGTAGCGCCGGTAGAGGGCGAGGGGTGCGTCCACGCCCGAACCCTAGCCTCGGCCGTCGACGCCGCACACCCCGATCGCACCCACCACCCGAGTCTTCGGAACGCTCCTTGCCAGACCCGGGCATGAAGGACCCCCCACGCACCCGACAGAGCTCGCTCACCCTTGCTGCCTTCCGGCCCTGGGGGAGTTGGGCAAGGTGCCGCCACGTGAGGGGCTGCCGCCATTGTACGGGCCTGACCCGCTCACCTCGGCTCCGGTTCGCTCCCGCCGACCCGATAACCTCGGCCGCGGAGGATTCGCCTAGTGGCCTATGGCGCACGCTTGGAAAGCGTGTTGGGGGCAACCCCTCGCGGGTTCGAATCCCGCATCCTCCGCCAGGAGCACCTACAGGTGCCTCGGCGCCTCCTGGCTCTCGGACGTGGCCGGGGGGTCGCTCCCCTGGCCTACGTGATCTCCCTGGGCGAGGTCGACGTCTCCCTCGGTCTCGACCTCAACGCGTTCTCGGCGCAGCTCGGTCTGCAGGCGGTGTTCGTCGACAACCGTCGTCTTGCGCACGATCATCCGCTCGCGCACGACCAGGCGCTTGGTGACGACGAGCTCCTCCTCGAAGATCGGAATCGACACCGATCCGTCCTCCAGCATCTCGATCTCGCCTGAGTCGCCCTCCTCGGCAGGCAGTCGTTCCCCGAGCTCGCCGTGCTCGACGCGGCGCGGTACAACCTCTTCCACGAGGCGGGACTCGACGTGCTTGCGCACCAGAACCCGGCCTGCCTCGCGCTCTTCTACCGCCGGCTGCACCTGCTCCTCGTACCGCGTGACCGCTGCCTCCTGGGTCCCGCCGCGGTCGGTGCGGTCCGGCTCGTCCTGGTAGCGCCCCTCGTCCTGCGTCATGGCCGCTCCCGGCCCGCGATGCCACCGGGGTGCTCTCGGACGTCACGGTGGGTCTCGACCACCTCGACGCCGGATACCGACCCTCTTCGCTCGCCCCAACGCCCGCCGAGCCATCCTCCGAGCAGCATCAGACCGAGTGCCAGCAGACCGGTCAGGAGGGCGAGCGGGGCCCAATCATCGGGCGAGAACCAGTTCGGGATGCCCACCCGCTCCATGACGTCGTACCGATCGCCCGCCCAAGCCGCCAGCGCGGCCAGCACCGCGGCCAGCAGGACGATCCACAGCACCGAAACGAGGCCATGCAGACCCCCTCGACGCCGAGCCATCCGCCCGGCCACCCAGCCACCGACCAGGAAGGCGAGGAGCAGCGCGACCAGGCCGGCGATCAGGCCACCGACCGACAACTCCTGCCTCTCGACGCCGGTCTGGTAGCCGATCGCCCCGAGGATGGCACCCAACAGGCTGGAGAGAAGCAGCAGCGTACCGAGCGCGGCGAGGGCGCCGCCGATGGTCGCCGACACGTCAAATCCCGCGCGGCTGGCGCCGGCTACGTCGCGTTCGTCCTGTGCGCGGTAGACGACCTGCTCATCCGGGGGGCGCGGGATCGACGTGCGTGCGTCGCCCGTCACCCGGTGCGAACCCCCCATCACCTCGCTCTTGATCCCCGTACTGGTTGCTACGCTCCGTCATCGTCGTCGCCTCCGCCTCACCGCTCGAACGTCTCTTCGTCAACGTCGATGCGCTCCTCGCGCACCTCGTCGCTCACCTGCTCATGCCCGGCTTCCACGGCTTTGCTCAACCGCACCCGGTCCTTGGCCACCACCTGCTTCTCGAGCATCGGTTCCTGGACCAGCAGCGGGATGTCGATCTCCTGCTCGCCGAGCTCGACGCCGCTGAGCGGTAGCCCCACTGGCTCGTACTCGATCCGGGCGCTCTCACGATGCGCCTTCACCTGGGTCTGGACCGGCTCGGTCTCGACCCACTTGCGCGAATCCGTGCAGCCGTCACCATCTCCAGCAGCCGACCGCAACCAGCATCCTCCGCCGGGCGGCGCGGTTCTCCCGTGCCCACGTCCGGGCCTAGACTCGGTGTCGTGATCTTCAAGCAGGTGGGAGATGAACGGCCCTATCCCGAACACTGCCTGCAGCAGCGCGACTGGGCACAGCTGCCACCGCGACAGGTGCGCCTCGACGAGCTGATCACGACCAAGGACACCCTAGATCTCGCGGCGTTGCTGGCGGACGACTCCACGTTCTTCGGCGACCTGTTCGCCCACGTCGTCGAGTGGCAGGGCGACCTCTACCTCGAGGACGGTCTGCACCGAGCGTTGCGGGCGGCGTTGCAGCAGCGGCACGTGCTGCACGCGCGGGTCCACCCCGTCACGGGTTGAGCAGTGCCGGGCAACCGATCCGAGGGGACACCGACGTGAGCCTGCACATGCGCACCACGCTCACCATGCTCGCGCTGCTCGCCATCCTGCTTGCCGGTGGCTGGTACGGCTGGCAGGAGCTCATCGGTGGCGGCACGGACCCGTCGGCGGCGCCCACGGCCACCCCGGAGTCGACGGAAAGCCCGTCGGCCGAGTGCAGCACCCCTGCGCCGGTCACGTTCAGAGTCGACGAGGTGACGTTGAGCGTCTTCAACGCGGGCGCGCCTGGTGGTACTGCCACCGCGGTGTTCGGTGGGTTGACGGAGCGGGGCTTCCAGGAGGGCGAGGTCGGTGACGCGCCGGACGCGGTCCAGGTCGACGGCACCGTGATCTGGGCCCGGTCTCCCCGCTCGGAGGAGGTCCGGCTGGTGCAGGCACAGTTCGAGCAGGCCCGCGTGCTCGAACGCTCAGCGCCCCTTGGTCCGGGGGTCAATGTGCTGGTCGGCGCGGACTACTCTCCGCTTGTCGAAGACGCCCCCGACCGCATCCGGAGGCAGCCACCCGAGGTCTGCGCCGGAGACACGGACGGTTAGCAGTTAGCGTCGGCGGTCGGTCCGCAGCCAGGTGGCCAGTCGACCACCACGACCGACCGAGCGCAGACGGGCCTCGGTCTCCTCACGGACCCGGCGCGGCGTGACGACGAGCATGTCGTCGCCGGTGCGCAACACCGTACGCCGCTCGGGAACCAGGCTCTCTGCGCTCCGCACGATCAACGACACCGAAGTTCCCTGCGGCAGCCTCAGCTCGCCGACCTCGACCCCGTGCAGGAGCGAGCCCGGCGGGATGTGCACCTGCAAGAGGTCGGCCGACAACCGGTCCAGTGGCGCGGCCTCGACCTCGACGTCGCGAGCCTCCCCCACGGTCGCGACTCCCAGCCGGCTGGCGACCCAGGGCAGGGCAGGACCCTGGAGCACCGTGTAGACCACCACCATCACGAAGACCAGGTCGAAGAGATCGGCGGCGCCGGGCACCCCCTCCGAGAGTGGAATCGTAGCGAGCACGATCGGCACCGCGCCGCGCAGCCCCGCCCAGGCGAGGAACGTCTGCTCCCGCCACGGCATCGCGAAGCCGGTGGCCGAGACAGCGACCGAGAGCGGCCGCGCGACGAAGGTCAGCACCGCCCCGGCGAGCAGTCCGGCGACCAGATGCCAGGGGTCCATCCGCGAAGGTGTCGCGAGCAGTCCGAGCATCACGAACACGCCGATCTGGGCCAGCCAGGCCAAGCCCTCGGCGAACGACCTGGTCGCCAACCGGTGTGGGAGCTCGGCGTTGCCGAGCACGAGTGCCGCGATGTACACCGCGGCGAAGCCGCTGGCATGGGCCGCGCTGGTTGCGGCGTACGCGAGGACCGTGAACGCCAGCACCGCGATCGGGTACAGGCCCGATGACTCCAGGGCGACTCGGCGCAGCACCCAGGCACCGGCCAAGCCGACCAGCAGGCCGGCGGCCACACCGAAGCCGAGCTCGTAGACCGCGATCCCGACGAACTCGAGCACGCTGTGCTCGGCGGTCGCGCCGGTGCTGACCAGGGTCACCAGGAGCACGGTGGGAGCGTCGTTGAGGCCCGACTCCGACTCGAGTACGCCGGTGAGCGAGCGCGGCAGCGGCACCCGGCGAAGAACGCTGAAAACGGCCGCGGCGTCGGTGGGCGAGGTGACCGCGCCGAGGAGTACGGCGAGCTGCCAGTCGAGCCCCAGGGCGAAGTGCGCGAAGACCGCCATCACGGTCACGCTGACGCCGACGCCGACGGTCGCCAGCACACCGCCGAGCGGCATCGAGGGGCGCACCTCCGACCAGCGGGTGGTCAGCCCGCCCTCGGCCAGGATGAACACGAGTGCGGCGAAGCCGAGCGCGTGCGCCATCGAAGCGTCGTCGAACTCGATGCCGAGAACGGACTCACCCAGCACGACACCGATCAGCAGATAGACCAGCAGGCTGGGCAGGCCCGCCCGGACCGAGACCCGGACCGCCAGGATCGCCGCCAGCAGGACCACCGTCCCGGCGAGGAGGAAGACGTCGAGCTGGTCGGTGGTCAACGTGCGGCCCCTCAGCGGTCGTGGCCTGCCGGGTCGTGCGGAGACCCGATCCTATCGGCGAGCCATCCCTCCCGGGAGCGGGCGGCGGACTACCCGTGGCCGACGCAGCACCCCCGCCCACGCCACGCCTGCACGCCCTCACGGACCGCCACCGCGCCGATGACCAGCGCGACCGCGGGGTCCGCCCACGACCAGTCGAGCAGCGCGTTGAGCAGCAGCCCGACCAGCAGCGCCGCGGACAGGTAGCTGCACAGCAGCGTCTGGGCGCTGTCGGCGACCACGGCGCTGGAGTGCAGCGCCCGCCCGGTACGCCGTTGCGCCAGGGACAGCAGCGGCATCACCAGCAGCGAGACGGCGGCAAGCCCGATGCCGACGCGTGAGGTGTCCGGTTCGGCGCCACCGAGCAGGGCCCGGACGGACTCGACGCCGACGTACGCCGCCAGCGCGAAGAACGACACCGCGATCAACCGCCCCGCGAGTCGCTCACGTGACTCCGGAAGTGGCTGGGCGAACTGCCAGAGGATCACCAGCCCGCTGGAGACCTCGATGAGCGAGTCGAGCCCGAAGCCGATCAGCGCCACCGAGCCGGCGGCGTTGCCTGCGAGCAGGGCGATCACGGCTTCGGCGGCGTTGTAGGTGACCGACGCAGCCGCCAGCATGCGCGCACGTGCTGCCAGCGCTCGCCGTCGCTGCGGAGCGAGTGCTGGATGGTGGTGCCCGATCGCGGTCATCGACTCCTCGCCTCGCGATCCGCGGCGTCGTACCCGGTCCCGTGGTAGAGGGGGCACAGCAGCACCTGCTCGCCGGTGGCGGTCAGCAACCCCTCGGCGGCGGCGAGCAGGGCCAGCAGATCCGGGCGCGCGGTGAGGGAGAAAAGCGACGACCGACCCCGCGGCTGCGACCGGACCAGGCCGCAGCCGCGCAGGCAGGCCAGGTGGGCAGAGACCGTGGACTGCGCAAGACCGAGGTGCGCGGTGAGCTCGACCACTCGGTGCGGGCCGAGGCTGAGGTGGCGCAGGATCGCCAACCTGGTCGGGTCGCCCAGTGCTCGGAACAGCCCGGCGGCCGCGGTGAGTGCCGCCACCTCGTCGACGGCCACGTTCTTCTCAAGATTGATCGTCATTTGGCGATGATAGCGCCTTTCGGCGAGACTTGACGGCCACGGAACGTGCGGAGGAACTTGGGGGTCACGACGTTCTGGAGGAGGTGCAGGGGAGCCGCTTCAACACCCGCCGCCGCCAGCGCCTCCCAATAGGCGAGGGCGAGCGGAAGGCCGACGAGCCCGTGCACCACGGGCAGGTCGGGCCGATCGGCTTGCAGGAGCGACTCGAGCTGACAGGACGCGATGGTGTCCCGGAGGCGAAAGCTCAACAACTGCTTCACATCGGCGGGCAGCACAAGGCCGTCTGCCGACTCTTGCTCTGACGGTCCGCATGTCAGCAAGCCGCCTCCGACCACCAAGACATCCCCCCGGCGCTCCATTCGACGCAGCGCTGCGCCGGCATCGAAGCAGTGCGGGAAGGAGTCGTCGACGACGATCGTCCCCGGGCGCAACCGGTCGATCTCGAGAATCCGCCGGTCGGCGCTGTTGGCGGCGATCATCAGGTCCGCTTCATACGCTTGCGCGGGCAGCGATGAATCCGAGTCACAGATGGCGATCTCACCGGGATAGCCGCGGGTGTTCAGTTCAGTGGCGAAGTCCGCTAGATGCCGTGAGCGGCTGGCCACGTCACAGAGAACCAACCGCTTCGGAGCGCCGGCCCCCAAGGCGAGCAACAACTCGAGGGACGACTTTCCAATGGACCCGAGCCCGATACATGCCACGATGAGTTCGCACATGTCACGACCTGTTTCGACCATGGCGGCCATCGTCGTCTTGACCACCGAGGTTGCGGTGGCGGCATGACCGGTCGTCACCCGAGCCGCAGTAGGACCGAGCGCACGCACAACGTCGAAGCCGTACGCCGTGTGTGCCGGGAGCATGCCGGCCAGGGAGACGCACCGTGCCCCGAGACTGGTAGCGAACTCGATCGCCTGGGCAGCGTCACGCGCGAGGGCGTCGCTGCTGCCCGCCGGTAGCTCATCGGCGAAGGTCGGCAGGCAGACGAACCCGGAGCGGCCCAGGGGCGTGGACAGCTCTTCCAGGAGTCGCGCCCGTCGATCGGGAAACAGCCCTGCTCGAACCACCTCCCGCAGCCCATCCGAGGCCGGGATGCCGGCGAGCAGAGCCAAGTCGCGCGGCGCCGGAAGATAGCCGATGAGGGCCGCGTCGAGAACGTCGGACCGGGCCGTCTTGGTGCTCGGCTCGAGCGGCGAAGGGCCGGTGGTCTGGGCAAGATCGCGGCGAAGCTCGTCGGCGAAATCCTGAAGCTCCACCGGCTCCATGACAGCGGCAGAGGCGCGCAGCGTCACTCGCAGACCGCCATCGACGGGGCGCGCGGTGATCAGCAGGTCGGTGCCGATAGGCGGCGGTTCCAGATCTGTGCCGACTTCGTCCCACGTCAGGCTCATCGTTTCGCCGGCGATCGGACCCAAGGAGTCGAAGTCGAGAAAGCTGAACAGGAACTGGGCGCCGAACGATGCCGGACCGGGCGTGCAGGTGAGAGACCGACCGGCGAGTTGCTGCATCGTCGCGCCGCTCGCTCGCGCCGCGGTCACGGCGTGCGTGATGTAGCGCAGCTGCGCTCGAAACGTCGGGCCGGCTCTACGCACGCGCACCGGAAGCACGGTGGCGAGCGGTCCGACCATGCGGCTGATGTCGGGCAAGGTGTAATCGCGGCCGGTGATGGCGACGCCGAGAAGGAGATCGTGTTGACCTGTCAGCCGAGTGAGGGCTCGATAGTACGACGTCAGCAGCGGCGCGTAGGGAGTCGTTCCCTCCGAGGCTGCCACCCGCCGCAGAGCCGACGTAGTGCCAGCGTCGACGACGAAACTCGCCTTCGGTGGAGCTCCGCCGGACATGACGCCGGCCGTGTCCCTCCGGCGGATCCGGGGAGCCGTGTAGGGCTCGCGATCGGAACCAGCCCAGCCGTCTGTGGCTGTGTCCGATCCAGCCGAGCTCTCCAGGACCAGTGGGGCGTAGTCCCGGAACGTGCTGCGCAGCCGCGGCAACGCAGCCGGCTGTCCCGATGCCAGCCCGTCGTACAGGGCCATCAAGTCCTGACCGAGAAGCACGACGCTGTAGCCGTCGCCGATGAGATGATGCGCATGAACCACAAAGGCATACTCCTCGGGCGCCAGCCGAAGCAGTTGCAGCCGCATCAGTGGCCAGCTCGAACAGTCGAACCGATGCTCACGTTCTTCGGCAATGCGCTGGTGAAGCTCCGCCGGCTCGATCACTTCCATGGAAACCGGAAGCTTCGCAGGCGTCGGGATCTCCTGCTGCGTCGGCGGCCGCTGATCGGCCGCAATGACCACGCGCAGCATGAGGTGGCGATCGACCAAGAGGTCGATCGCTTGCTGGAACAGGCGGGTGTCCAGTGGACCGGCAAGGCGGAAACACGCCAGCCAGCTCGACCTCGCACCGGGAGACAACGCCTCGGCCAGGAGAAAGCCGCGCTGCGCTGGCGTCAGGGCGAAAGGTCCGACGACGTCGGCCGGCTGACCCGTGCAAACAGGCGACGGAGACCTCGAAACGTCGATGGCCTCGGCCAGGGCCGAAAGCGTGCGGTGGCGATACATCGCCGTCGGTGCGGGTAGCGCGGGCACCTGTGATTCCAGCTGAGAGAAGACCCCCAAGACGGCGATCGAGTCACCGCCCAACGCAAAGAAGTCATCCTCCCTGAACACCGGGTCGATGCCGAGCAGTTCGCTCCACACTCCCGCCAGGAGCTTTTCCGTCTCGGTTGCGGCCGGGGTGCCAACGCGACCGGGCGAGGTGGAGGAATCCTTCGGCGTGATGACCGACAAGCGTGCGGTATCCAACCTTCCCGCAGGAGTCAGCGGCATTTCATCGAGGAGCCGAAGCTGCGCGGGAATCATGTAATCCGGGAGATGTGATGCGAGATATGCGCGCAGCTCCTCGATCTTGCCCAGGGGCTCTCCCGGCCTTGCGGACTGCCGCGGTTGGACGTGAGCGATCAACCGCATCACCTGGGGACCGTCGACGGGCGCCGCCACGACGGTCGCCCGCTCCACGCTCGGGTGGCCACGCAACACGAGCTCTATCTCGCCGGGCTCGACGCGATGACCACGAATCTTCACCTGTCGGTCGATCCGCCCCAGGAACTCGAGCTTTCCATCGGGGCGGAGCGCGACGCGGTCACCAGTGCGGTAGTGCCGCGCCCCACCCCTTTCGACGAACGCATCGCCACTCCGGCCCGGCCCGTCGAGATAGCCAGGAGTCAAAGCCGGACCGGCCAGCTGCAACTCCCCGGGCTCGCCCGGCGCGCAGCTCTCCCCGGTGGGGCCGACGACGTCGATCACGGTTTGCGCGACAGGGCGCCCGATGGGGAGTCGGGTCACTTCGTCATCGGGCCGCGAGTCGATGACGTCGTAGGTTGCGTTGATCGTCGCCTCGGTCGGCCCGTAGAGATTGACGATCCGGTGCCCCGGTCCGAAGAGGTCGAACCAGCGACGTACATGCGCTGGCGACAGAGAGTCACCCCCGACATGGATCCAACGCAAAGCCGAGAGATCGGGAGTCGCACCTCCCTGTGCACTACGACGCTCGGCCGCGCGCAGTAGTTGCTCCCATAACGTCGGCACCGAACTCCAGACGGTGACCCGTCGGCGTTCGACCGTGGCGAGCAATGCCTGTGGGTCTCGAAGCATGTCACGCGGAATCGCGACGAGCGTGGCACCGACAAGCAATGGTGCGAGTAACTGGCGAACCGACGCATCGAAACAGATCGAGGCAGTCGCTGTCATGCGGTCGGCGGCGCTGTATCCGAACGTCGATATCGCCCAGTCCAGGTATGTCGTCATCGCCGAATGGGTGATCGGAACACCCTTGGGGCGCCCCGTGGTTCCGGAGGTGAAGATGATGTAGGCAACGTCTTGCGGACGGACAACAGGGTCGGTCCCGTCAGCGAATGGCTCATCGGCCGACGGGACGTCCAAGTCGATGACGCCGAGCTCGCCCAGCCGATCGGCAACCTCACGTGTGGGACCATGACAGACGACTGCTGTTACACCAGCCTGAGCGACCTGACCAGCCAGTCTTTGTGACGGGTGCGCCGAGTCCAGAGGCACCCAGGCAGCCCCGGCATGAAGGACACCCAGGAGCCCGATGACCGTGTCCGCGCCGGGTGAGGTCAACAACGCCACACGGTCATTCGCCTTGATGCCGCGCCGACGCAGTCTCGCCGCCAGCCGGTGGACTGACTGGTCGAGCTGGGCGTAGGTCAGCGTGACATCACCCGCCTCGACAGCCACCGCTGCCGGCGTACGCCGGCATTGAGCCCGGATGCGCTGGGCAACCGACGTCTCCACGGCCGGTGCAGCGGTATCGCCCGCAATCGACGTGAGCTCGGCCAGGAACTCGCCCGTGAAGCGCCGGATGGTCTCCGGCGAGAAGAGGTTTGCCGGGTAGTTCCACGAAAAGTGCAGAGCACCGTCGAACTCCCAGCCGACCAAGCCCAGTTGCGTTGCTGCCGATGCGGTACGCACTGTGGTGGCCGTGATCCTGACCGGGCATCCCGGCTGGGATCCGAGCGGAAAACGAGCGAAACTGAAACTGGCTGTGCCAGCCGTCCGGGGGACGGCATCCACCGTTGATAACAGTCTGGCCAGGTCAAGAGTCGTCACACTTCCGTGTCTCTCGCTGTCGAGCCAGGCCGCCCTCACCTCGCGCGACAAGGCAGCCGTATCGCCGGTCTCCTGCACCGTGACGGTGACCGGGAGCGTGTCGGCGAAGGGACCGACGAGCCGCGCGATGTCTCGCAGACGTGCCTCTCTTCCGGCACGGGCCACGTTGACCGTGACCCGCTGCTGGCCGCACCAACGAGCCAGTCGCCGGACGTAGGCAGCGAGCACGAGGTGAAACAGCGAAACGTCGAGCTCGGCGGCGCGCGTCTGCAATGCCTTGGTGAGCGAAGCGCCGGTCACAAACTGCCGGGCAGCCAACGGACCGAAAGGTTGCGCGTCCGGATCGCCGTCGTACGGCAAGGACCTCGATTGCGCATCCCCGCCTGTCTCCAATCGTTCGCGCCAGTAGCGGCAGTCGTCGGCGAACGTCTCCGACGTTCTCAGCCGTTCCATGGCGTCGACATAGTCGCGAAAGCCGGACCGCAGCGATGGCAGCTCCGGCGATCGCCCCTGGCACATAGCGGTGTAGACCTGCCACAGCTCTGCACACAGGACGTTCAGGCTTGCGCCGTCGGCTGCCGCGTGATGCAGGACGATCAGCAATGACGCGCGGCTGGCACCTTCGCACCACAGCATTGCCCGGATGGGGGGCTCGTGCGCCAGCAGGAACACGCGGTTGCACAGCTCGTCCTCGACCGCCTCGATCGGACCATCGAGATCGCGGGTCACGAACCAGTCGGGCCGGTCTGTGTCGATGGGTGGCTGGATGAGCTGTCGCGGTTTCCCGCGGTCGGACCGGATGCGCATGCGCAGCATGTAGTGACGTCGCTCAAGGAAGACCAACGACTTCGCAAGCAGCTCTTCATCCAGATCCCCGACCATGGTCTGCCGAAGATAGGCGTGAGCCCCGATGTCGGAATGGAGCTGTCCGGTCGTGTGGAACGCCAACTGAACCGGTGTCAGCGCAAACGACGACTCATCGTCATGCTGCCCGGCTACCTCCGCAATCTGCTCCTCCGAAGGCGTCCTCGACAGGTACGCCGACAACTGAGCGATCGAGGAGTGTTCGAAGAGCAGCGTTGTCGGAAGTGCGCGTCCCAGTTCGAGCTCGAGCTTCTTCACCAGATCGACAGCGGTCAGAGAGTCCAACCCCATTGCCAGGAATGATGCGTCGTCGTCGATGTCCTCAGCTCGCTGCCCGAGCTCGGCAGCGATCAGGCGGGCGATCACGTCGCGGACCGGGGAGTCCGCCGTACGGATCTGCTCCGGCGGCGACACCGACGCCCGACTGGCCGGCGCTGCATCGCCGGTGGCATCGACGAGACCGCCCCGCCGACCGGTGTCCATCACCAGTAGTTGTGGCACGTTCAGGGTTGTCGCGTCGTGCAGCGCTCGTAATGCCTGCTCGGTGGATAGTTGGGGCACATCCTTCGCCGCCGCGGCGGCCCGGAAGACGGGAGAGGCAGCCATGCCGGTGTCGATCCAGGCGGCGAAGTTCAACACCTGCACCGGCCTACCTGCCCGAGTCTCAGCCAGGGCGAAGGCGTCGAGGAAGGCGTTCGCCGCAGTGTAGGCGGCCAGCCCACCGGCGTAACTCGGAAGCGTCGAAGCGATGGAAGAGAAGGCCACAAAGGTGTCTGGTCGCCGCCCCCTTCGGTCGAGCGTGCGCGACAGGAGATAAGTGCCACGAACCTTGGGCGCGAGCACCTCCTCGATATCGGGGACAGTCTTGGACTGGAGCTTCCCGAGCCCGATCAGCCCAGCTGCGTGAAAGATGCCGTCCAGGCGCGGCAGCGAGGCGACAAGGGCATCGACATCGGACTCCACTGAGAGGTCGGCGGTGACGTAGTGAGCTCTTGCACCCAACTGCTGGAGCTCGGCTAGGAGCGTCGGCCGGCATGCAGGTGACCGCCCGACCAGGAAGATCTCGGGTTCTCCACGACGCGCCAGAAAGCGCGCCACCTCGGCGCCGATCCCACCCGCGCCACCGGTGACGAGGTAACAGCCGTGAGCAGGAAGAGTCGCCGAACGGTCCCGATTCAGCACCTCGTCCAAGAGCGGCGCTTTCGCCAACCGACGTCCATGGCGCCAAGCCACCGCTTGCGCCGGCCCAGGTACTGGCGGTGCATCCAACTCGCGGATCAGCCCATCGAGGCGCGCGGACTCGTCATCGAGCGAAGACAGATCCACGATGCGAACCGCTTGCAGCGTGTTCTCTTCGGGCAGCGCCATCGCCAAACCCGCGACGATGGCCTGGCCTGGGCGGATGCGCTCCACGGCGGTGTCGGTGAGCGCCACGTCCTCGGTGACGACGATCAGCGGTGTCGGTCGGTTCTCGAGAAAGCGGGACGCCTCGAGCACACCCGTTGAGGCGTCGCGCGCCAGAACATCCAGCGACTCCACGCCCTCGATCTCGGCGGACGGTCCAGAAAGCAGGATCACCACCGACGCAGTCGGACTCTGGTCGAGCTTTCCTCGGGGTGCGCTGTGAACGCTCACTCCGCGCCTGGCCAGGCGATCGGCCAGTTCCTTTGTCAGCCTGGGGTCCGAGCCAACGATGCAGACAGAATGAAGTACCGCGCCAGCGGGGAGGGGCGTCTCGTCCCAACCGAAGCGGTGCAGAAGGGAGGAGACCGGCAGCGAAGCCGAGCCGGCTCCCGTGGGACGGTCGACAACGTCTGGAAGCCAATACCGTTGTCGTTGGAAGGGGTACGTCGGCACCTCGACGCGGGCACGTCCCGGCGAGGCGGCAGGTCGGGCAATCGACGCTCCACGCGCCCACGAGCGACCGACCGTACGGATCAGTGCGGAGCTGTCGTGCGGGTGGCCTTCGAGGGCAGCAAGGACCTCGATGTCCTGGGAATCGCTGTCGGCTCGGACCATCGACCTCACGAGGCCACTGAGCGTCGCGTCGAGGCCCACCTCGAGGAATGTGTCGTATCCCTCATCGAGCAGTCGCTGCACGGACGGCCCGAAGGTCACGGGTTGGCGCGCGTGCTCAGCGAGGTACGAGGGGTCGAACGTCGGCGTCCACTTACCCGTGACTGTGCTCAGCAGTGGGGTCTGCTGGGGTTTGGGCGCCAACTTCCCGGCTGCTGTGCGCAGCGAGTCCAACACCGGGGTCATCATCGAGGAATGAAAAGCGTGGGACACCTTCAGGCGGCGCCCTCGGCAGGCTCGTTCGGATAGCGCCGACAGAGCCGCGTCGATGGCCGCCTCCGGCCCCGACATGACGAAGTGGGCCGGACCGTTCACAGCAGCCAAGGACAGCTCGCCAGCAGCCGAAGAAATCACGGACATGACGTCTGCTTCGGCGCCGAGAACGGCGGCCATCGCTCCGGGGGCACAGTGTTCTTGCATCAAGCTTCCGCGCTGGGCAGCGAAGCAGACCGCCTCGGCCGGACTCAGTGCGCCGGAAACGGCGGCGGCGGCAAGCTCGCCCACGCTGTGTCCCAGCACAGCATCGGCCTGGACCCCCCAAGCGCGCAGCTGGTGGGCCAGGGAGATTCCGAATGCGACCAACAGTGGTTGGGCAACGGCGGTCTGAGCGAGGTCAGTCGGATCGGCCTCCACGTCGAGGGACCACTGGACAAGACTTCGTCCCTGAATCACGCCTGCAGATGCGGAGAGGTCTTCCAGCATCTGCCGGTAAACCGGCTGGGACTCGTGCAGCGCACGACCCATTCCTGGGATCTGCGAGCCTTGGCCGGTGAACAGGAGCGCGACCCGCGGCCGCCGTCGCGCCAGCGAACCCACCGCGCCTTGCCTCCCTACGACGGTCTCGAGCTGGGTGGCGAGATCGCCTCGGGTGACCAACGCGAGGCGGTATCGCCCATCGTCGCGGGCGGTACTCGCACTGACGCAGAGGTCACCAACGTCGACATCGGGATGCGACCGCGAATGCGCCGCAAGGTTGGCGACCGAAGAACGCAAGCCTTCCTCGGACGCAGCCGACAGTGTGAGCAGATGAGCTCCCGGTGTGCGCTTCGGCGCCTCGGCCGGTCGGGAGTCTCTCGGTGCCTCTTCGAGGATCACGTGCACGTTGGTGCCGCCGAACCCGAAACCGTTGATGCCCGCTCGCAGGGGGCCGCCAGCAACAGTCCATTCGCGCAGTTCGGTCACGACCTCGAAACCGGCGGCAGCCAGGTCGAACTCCGGGGACGGCTTCGCGTAGTGAAGGGACGCCGGCAGCTGACGGTGCTGAAGGGAGAGCACCACCTTGACCAGGCTGGGCATGCCCGCCGCGTTGAGCAGGTGCCCCACGTTGGTCTTCACCGATCCCAGCCACCGCGGCCCTGACCCCGTCGGGGCCGGAAAGGTCCGCATCAGCGAACGGGCTTCAATGGGGTCACCGATCGCAGTGCCCGTGCCATGTGCCTCGACGTAGCTGACCGTCGCGGCGTCGATCCCCGCGTCTCGATAGGCATCGGCGATGACGGCTTCCTGGAGCAGCGGATTGGGTGCCATCAAGCTCAAGGAACGGCCGTCGTTGTTGACTGCGCTACCTCGAACGACGGCCAGCACGCGATCTCCGGCCACACGGGCAGCGGTGAGGGGCTCCAGAACGATCGCGGCTGCCCCCTCGCCCGGAACGAAGCCGTCGGCACCAGAGCTGAAAGCTCGACAGCGACCGGTGGGTGAGAGTGCCTGCGCTGCTTCGAGGAGCTGGTACGGCGTGGACGTGAGGTTCAGGCTCACCCCGCCGACTATGGCGACATCGCATTCACCTGCATCCAGGCTGCGCCGGGCCAGGTGCAGAGCGACGAGCGACGACGAGCAGGCGGTGTCCACCGCCATCACGGGGCCAGACAGGTCGAGGCAATGCGCCACGCGCGCGGCGATCAGATTGCGCAAGTTGCCGACAAGAGCGGCGGGAGAAACCGGAGCGCCACTGTCGATGGCCTGGTGCAGCAGCTGCGCATAGCCACTTTCTCCGACCGCGACAAAAACGCCGATGCGACGGCCTTTTCGTCGTTCGCCCGCATAACCCGCCTGTTCGAGTGCTTCGTGGGCGACCTCGAGAAAAACGCGGGCATGCGGATCCATCACCGCAGCCTCGTCGGCCTCGACACCGAAGTAGCCGGCATCGAATCCGGCGACATCCTCGAGGAATGCCCCCCACCGGGCGCGCGCACCGGGAGATAAGTCCCAGCGGGACGCGGGCACCTCCGTCACGCTGTCACGGCCGCTGGCCAGGTTGTCCCAAAAGGCGTCAGGTGTGTCGGCGTCCGGGAAGCGGCACGCCAGGGCGATGATCGCCGCCTCGTCAGACTGCTGTCGCGGCGCTGTCGTCGGTAGTTGCCCTTCGGGGGGATCGAGACGACCGAGCAGGTGCTCGGCCAGCGCCGCGACCGTGGCGCAATCACGCAGCACGGCGGGCTCGAGCGGCCCACCAAAGGTATCTTCCAGCTTCCCGAGGACTTGCATCGCCGCGAGCGAAGAGCCGCCGATCGCGAGGAAACGATCCTGTCGATGGATCGCGCCCGCGGGCACACCGAGCACCTGAGACCAGATATCGATGATCTGCGCCTCCATCGCGTGCCGAGGCGGCTGCGGTCGCTTGGACGACAAGGCGGCAGCAACGGCGTACAGCTGAGCGACCTCGGCCTCCAGCGAGGCGAAAGCGCCCGCCGCAAACGAGTCCCGCAGTGTGGCGCGCTGCAGCTTGCCGCTCGTCGTACGTGGAAAGTCCTTCGGCGGGATAGGCAGCACCCGGACCTCGTCGTACGCCAATGCCTCCCGCACTCGCGCTCTCACCGCTGTCATTGCCTCGGC
This sequence comes from Actinomycetota bacterium, assembly GCA_030857985.1. Lineage (GTDB taxonomy): Bacteria > Actinomycetota > Actinomycetes > Propionibacteriales > Nocardioidaceae > JALZMX01. The sequence continues at coordinate 40,365 of JALZMX010000323.1, forward strand.
CAGCTCACTGACATGAGATTCCCGCGATGACACGAAGACCACTACGCGCTCTGCACCACTGACGGCATCGGTGGAGCCGATCACTGCCACGCGCCCGGATGGCACCTCCGGCATCGTGGCCACGATCTGCTCGATATCGTGGGCCTGGTATTTCTGCCCGTTGATGAAGAGCACGTCTTTGGCGCGGCCGGTTATGCACAGCCGGTTGTTCCGGAGGAATCCGATGTCACCGGTCCGCAGCCAACCACCGACGAACGTCTCTGCCGTCTCGTCAGGACGTGCATGGTAGCGGCCAGCGACGTTGGGCCCACTGAACTCGATGTGCCCGACCACGGAGTCGGCCAAGACCTCGTGGTCGGCACCGACGATGCGCAACTCACCACCGGGGACCGCAAAGCCGACGTCCAGGAACTCGGCCGGCGCCGCGCCGCCCTCGGGAGCGTCCGCGACATGAACGTCATCCCCGGCGTCAAACGGGGGAGCCACGTCGACGGCGTGGCCTTCCGACAGTGCCGCGCGATCCAGCGCGAGCGGCTGGGCCACCTCGCCGACGGGTGGAAAGGTCACGGCGAGGGTGGCTTCAGCCAACCCGTAGAGAGGCATGAGGGCGCTCGGGTCGAGCTTTGCCGGTCGCATGTGAGCGAGGAACTGACGCCACATCCGCACGGGTATCGGCTCCGCGCCAACGCCGACCAGGCGCACCGAGCTGAGATCCAAGGCGGCGACCTGCTCACTCGACACGCGCTTGAGCGTCAACGCAAGCGCGAAGCTCGCCATGGGCAACAACGTTGCCCGGTGCCGCGCCGCAGTTTCGTACCACAGCGCCGGTCGCTTGCCGAAGTCGAGCGCCTCCATCTTCACCTGTTTGATGCGCACCGACAACGGCGCCAGATGCGCTCCGATCAGTCCCATGTCATGGAAATAGGGCAACCAGCTCACGATCACATCACTCGCGGTCGCGGCACCCGCCGTACGGGCTTGGTCGATGTTGGCCACCACATTGGCGTGAGTGAGCTCGACTCCCTTGGGGGCGCCGGTGCTGCCGGACGAGAACTGGAGGAACGCGAGGTCTTCCGGCGCCGGTACGTGAATCACCGTCGTCGGGATGCCATCACGCAGCTTCGCGAGCGTGAGGAGACGAAGGGTGCCCGGGCTGCCGGCGGCGACGAAAGAACGGCGTACCAGTGGTTCGAGCATCTCGGTAACGACGATGGGCGGCTGTTGCAGGTTGGTCCAGACCGCAAGCACCGTCTCCGGCACGGGCGCCAGCGGCACCGGCACCAAGCCCGCTGCCAGCGCGCCCCAGAAGCTGGGCAGAAAGTCGTCGCTGCCCCCCGGAAGCAGGATCACCGGCGTACCGACCGGCAGGTTCGCCGCTCGAAAACCTCCCGCGACGAGCAGGGAGTCGTCGAGTAGCTGTCGGTAGGTCCGAACCCGCTCACTGCCGTCGCTATCGACCTGCACGATCAATTGATCCGGCGCCTCCTGCGCCGCCGACAAGAGGACGTCGAGCAGCGTGGCCCCGGTATTCACGGTGCACACTCCACGCACACGGTGACGCACACACCGGGCGCAGGTGTCGAGGAGGAGAAGCGCCAACACTGCGCCGCCAAACCCAGCAGTCGCGGTGCATGACGGGTGTGGTCGATGCTGACTTCCCGCGGATCTGCGGCCAAGCCCACACCTGTCGCCTTCAAATAGGCTTCTTTCGCGGTCCACAACCGACAGAAGCGGAGATCCCGGGGCACCCCTGGTTCGGCCCGCTCGAGCCATGCCAACTCCGCAGCCGACAGGCAGCGTTGCGCCAGCGACGGCGCCACGTCGCGAAGCGTCTCGACATCGATACCGATGCGGCCGGTCTCGCAGGCAGCGGCCGCGATCCAGCCGCCGCTGTGGGACAAGCTCACGTCAACGGGCGGGTCGGAGCAAGGCCGACCGTTGGCATCCCGACGCACGGTGACGTCGCGCTCGCCGGCAAGCTCGTGCAGCAGATGCCAACCGATCGCAGAGTCCTGGCGGTCTTCCCAGCGATGCATTTCCTCGATTCGACGCCGCTCGGTCAACGGCAAACCTGACACCAACTCCTGCCAGGCAGGTGGCGTCAGCTGGGGACCGCGCTGCACCACGACGACACAGTTCTGTTGTGCGGTTGCGCCCAGCAATGGTCATCCATTCGTCGGGATCGTTCAGGCGCTGCTGGCGGTGGCGGTGGGATTTGAACCCACGGAGGGCGCTAACCCTCACACGCTTTCGAGGCGTGCTCCTTAGGCCGCTCGGACACGCCACCGCGGACGAGGGTACCTGAACCGGGTCGGTGCTCAGCAGCTGCCGTCAGGGGTGCGCTGCGACCCGAAGAACTCGTGCAGCAGGGCAGCACACTCCGCCTCGAGCACGCCGCCGACGACCTCCGGGCGGTGGTTGAGCCGACGGTCCCGGACGACGTCCCACAGCGATCCGGCCGCGCCGGCCTTGGCGTCGTACCCGCCGAAAACCACCCGCTCCACCCGCGCCAGCACGGCCGCACCGGCACACATCGTGCACGGCTCGAGCGTCACCACCAGCGTGCACCTGGCCAGCCGCCACTGCCCCAAGGACCAGGCCGCGGCACGCAGTGCGAGCAGCTCGGCGTGGGCGGTCGGGTCACCGTCGGCCTCGCGGCGGTTGCGACCTCGGCCGACGAGCGCGCCCGCGGCGTCGACGACGACCGCCCCGATCGGCACATCCCCGGTGAGCGGTGCCGCGCGAGCCTCCGCCAGCGCCGCCCGCATCGGCTCGGTCCATGCCCGAGCCCGCGGATCGGCCACCTACGCCCCGACCGCCTCGAGCGCGGAGCGAAACTGGGAGGCGAAGCCGGCGCGGTCGGCGATGTCCTCGAGCATCTCGTCGGGGAACAGGTCGTCCTCGTCGCACAGCACCGCGACGTCCATCGCGGAGAAGCCCAGGTCGGCGAGGATGTTGAGGTCTCCAGCCGGCTCCACGGGGTCGTCGTCGTCCGGAACCGGCAGCGCGAGCCGGTCCACCACGGCGCGCGCGATCGGCCACTCGGTCGCCGCGGTGACGTCGGACAGGAGCAATCGCACCGACGGGCCGTTCACCCGGGCGAGGACGAAGAAGTCCTCCGCCACCGACACCATGCCCAGTGCGCCGGCGTCACCGGGTGACTGGCGCAACACATGCACGAGTACGTCGAGATCGCCGGCCGCGCGTGGCGGCAGCAACGCCACCTGCCAGTCGCCCTCCTCGCGGTAGGCGACCACCGCGAAGTCCACGCCACCAGCGTCGGCCGGCGCTTGGGGCGCCCGGTCAGTCATCGCGCCTCCCGACCCGTGTCGCTCGCTGTCCTCAGTCACCGGCATGGTCGCAGATGTGTAGCGTTCGGCGCTATGCGTATCCATGTCGCCGAGCATCCCCTCGTCGCGCACAAGCTCACCGTGCTCCGGACCACCGAGACCGACTCGCCGACCTTCCGGCGGCTGGCCGACGAGCTGGTGACGCTGCTGGCATACGAGGCGACCCGCGACGTGCGCACCGCGCCGATCCGCATCAGCACACCGGTCGCGGCGACCGACGGGGTCAAGCTGGCGGCCCCCAAGCCGCTGGTGGTGCCGATCCTGCGGGCCGGTCTCGGGATGCTCGAGGGCATGCTGCGGTTGCTGCCGACCGCGGAGGTGGGCTTCCTGGGCATGATCCGGGACGAGCACACCCTGCTCGCCTCCACCTACGCCGAACGGCTGCCCGACGACCTGTCCGGACGGCAGTGCTACGTGCTCGACCCGATGCTCGCGACCGGTGGCACGCTGGCGGCGGCGGCGCGCTTCCTCGTCGACCGTGGCGCCGACGACATCACCGCGATCTGCCTGCTCGCGGCGCCGGAGGGGATGGTGCTGCTCGAGCGCGAGCTGGCCGACTTCGCCCGGCCGTTCACGGTGGTCACCGCCGCCCTCGACGAACGGCTCGACGAACGGGGCTACATCGTGCCGGGCCTCGGCGATGCCGGCGACCGCCTGTACGGCGTCGTCGGCTGACGTTGCTGAATGCACCACGGGGCGACCTGCCACGGTCACAGCGACTTGACCGCCGCCAACAGCTTGGAGAGGGAGTCGCGGGCGTCGCCGAACAGCAGTGTGGTCTTGGGGTCGAAGAGCAGCTCGTTCTCGATGCCGGCGAAGCCTGGACGCATCGAGCGCTTCATGAAGACGACCTGGCGCGCCTCGTCGGCGTTCAGGATCGGCATGCCGTAGATGGGAGCGCCGGGAGTCGTCTTCGCCGCCGGGTTGACCACGTCGTTGGCGCCGACGACCAACACCACATCGGTCTGCTTGAAGTCCCCGTTGACGTCGTCCATCTCCTTGAGCTGCTCGTAGGGCACCTGCGCCTCAGCGAGCAGCACGTTCATGTGCCCCGGCATCCGTCCGGCGACCGGATGGATCGCGTAGTCGACGTTCACCCCGCGGTCGGCGAGTACGTCGACGAGGTCGCGCAGCGTGTGCTGTGCCTGCGCCACCGCCAGGCCGTAGCCGGGCACGATGATGACCCGCTCGGCGTACCCGAGCAGGATCGCGACGTCTTGCGGCCCGGCCGACTTCACCGGCCGGTCACTGACCTCGCCGGCGCCGAGCGTCGAGCCTCCCTTGAGCGCGCCGAACAACGTGTTCAGCAGAGACCGCCCCATCGCCTCGGCCATCAGCTTGGTCAGGAAGGTACCGGCGGCGCCGACGAGCGTGCCCGCCACCAGCAGCAGCGTGTTGCCGAGGACATATCCGCCGGCGGCGACCGCGAGACCCGTGAACGCGTTGAGCAGCGAGATCACGATCGGTACGTCGGCACCGCCCACCGGCAGCACCAGCAGCACGCCGAGAGCGAGCCCGACCAGGCCGAGCACGACACCCACCACCATCGACGGCTCGACCACCAGCAGCACCGACAGCACCACGCCCGCGAGCATCGAGCCGCCGAACAGCACCGGCAGGCCGGGGAAGATCACCGGTCGGGTGGTCATCAGCTCCTGCAGCTTGGCGAACGTCACCATCGACCCGGAGAAGCTCACCGCTCCGATCAACACGGTGAAGGCGGTGGCGATGAGCGCAACGACGTCGACCCGGCCAACAGCCGAGAGCTCGATCAGCTCGCTCAGCTCCAGCAGGGCGACCAGCGCGGCGGCTCCACCCCCGACGCCGTTGAACAGCGCCACCAGTTGCGGCATCTGCGTCATCTGGACCCGCTGGGCCCCGAGCACGCCACCGACACTGCCGACCGCGACGGCGGCGAGGATGGGGACGACGTTGTCGACGTCGTAGGCGAAGAACGTGATCCCGCAGGCCAGCACCGCTCCGACCGCACCGACCAGGTTGCCGGTGCGCGCCCGGCGCGGCGACGACAAGCCCTTGAGCGCCACGATGAAGCACACCGCGGCGGCGAGATAGCCGATCTGCACCCAGGTGGCGGTCACGCGTTCGGCTCGGGCTTCTCGACCTTGCGGCGGCGGCCACCGAACATCTGCAGCATCCGATCGGTCACCACGAAGCCGCCGACCATGTTGACGGTGGCCAGCACGACCGCGACCAGCCCCACGACCAGCCCGGGGGTGGTGTGCGCCTGGCCGGTGACGATCACCGCGCCGACGAGGATGACGCCGTGGATCGCATTGGCGCCGGACATCAGCGGCGTGTGCAGCGTCGAGGAGACCTTGGAGATCACCTCGACACCGGTGAAGACGCTGAGCACGAAGATCGTCAGCAAGGCGATGGACTCGGTCACGAAACGGCCCCTTCCAGCTGCTCACGGGTCGGCCCATGGCGGACCTCTCCTGCGGCGGTCACGCAGCAGCCGCTGACGATCTCGTCGTCGAAGTCGGGCGCGAACGCACCATCGTGGGTCATCAGCGTGACCAGGTTGACGACGTTCTGCGCGTAGAGCCGGCTGGCCGGGCCGGGCATCTGGCTGGGCACGTCGGCGGCGCCCCACACGGTCGTGCCGCCGACCGTCACCACCTCACCGGCGACCGACCCCTCGACGTTACCGCCGGTCTCGGCCGCGAGGTCGACCACCACCGAGCCCGGCCTCATCTGCTCCACCATCGCGCGGGTGACCAGCATCGGCGCCGTCCGTCCGGGCACCGCGGCCGTGGTGATGAGCGCGTCGGCGGCGGCGATGTACGGCGTGAGGAGGTCACGCTGGCGGGCTGCGCGGTCCTCGGTCATCTCGCGCGCGTATCCCCCGGTGCCCTCCAGCGTCTCGAGCTCCAGCTCGATCGCCTGTGCCCCCATCGACCGGATCTCCTCCGCGGCCGCGGCGCGGACGTCGTACGCCTTGACGACCGCACCCAATCGCCTGGCGGTGGCGATCGCCTGCAGTCCGGCGACGCCGGCGCCGAGTACGACGACCTGGGCGGGCGGCACCGTGCCCGCGGAGGTCATGTTGAGCGGGAAGAACCGGCGCAACCGCTCGGCGGCCACGACGGCGCAGCGGTAGCCGGCGACCAGCGCCTGCGAGGACAGCGCATCCATCGACTGGGCGCGGGAGATGCGCGGCACGAGCTCCATCGCGAACGCCGTCACCTGCGCGTCGCGCAGTGCCCCGACCAGCTCGAGCGACTGCGCCGTTGGCAGGAACGACACGGTGGCGGCACCGGACGACAACCTGGCGATCCGGTCGGGTTCGAGGGGTTGCACCGAGAGCACCACATCGGACTGGGCGAGCACGTCGTCGGTGACGGTGGCACCGGCGTCGCGGTAGGTGTCGTCGGCGATGTCCGCGGCGCTGCCGGCGTCGGACTCGACCAGCACCTCGTAGCCGAGGCCGGTCAGCTTTCCGACCAGGTCCGGCACCAGGGCGACGCGATGCTCACCGGGCCGGGTCTCTCGGACCACTGCGATCTTCACCGTCGCAA
>JALZMX010000328.1 GCA_030857985.1 Actinomycetota bacterium
GGTCACCGAGTCGGCCCAGCTGGTCGGCCAGCGCGGTGTCGACCGCGGCCCGGTGCTCTCGGCTCAGCCAACCGGTTTCGCGGGCCACGATCATCGCCCGCCACTCGCTGGTCTGCCCGGCCTGCAGTGCGGCCAGGGTGGCCGGCAGCTCGGCGACCAGCAGCTGCGCCCAGCCGGTGTAGCGGTTCGCCCGGGCCGGCGACTCGCGCCGGGCCAATCCCACCTGCGCGGCGATCCCACGCCCGACCTGCTCCGCCGGCATCCCTGCCTGGGGCTGTGTGGCCCGCTGAGATGTTACGAATCCGGCGGTCACCCTCGCCTGCGCGGCCGCGGCCGCCGCCTTCAGCTGCTCCAGCAGCCGGATCTGCTCCACCCGTTCCGCGTCGTCCACCGAAGCGTCCAGCCGACCCAGCCCGGCCACTATCGCGGCCAGCCGGCCGGTCGTCAGGACCTCGGCGTCTACTTCGAACATACAAGCGACTCTAGAGCAAGCCACCGACAGCCAGCCTCGGTGATGCCTGCCCGAGCTGGCGATGCCCTGCGCCGGCGTGCCACGATGAACGGGCCTGTTCCCGTACGACGAAGCCGAGGCCACCGGAGTCCCCATGGATGCGATCACGACCGTTCCCGCTCCGGTCAACGAGCCGAACCTCTCCTACGCTCCGGGCAGCGCCGAGCGGACCGCGCTGGAGGCGGCGCTGAAGGAGCTGCAGACCACCCAGCACGATCTGACCGCCACCATCGGCGGCGAGAAGGTCAATGGCGGCGGCACGGAGATCCCCGTCGTACAACCGCACAACCATCGCCACGTGCTCGGGGTGCTGAGGAACTCCACCCGCAGCGATGCGCAGACGGCGATCGACGCCGCGGCCGCGGCCGCACCCGGGTGGCGGGACATGGCGTTCGACGACCGGGCCGCGGTGCTGCTGAGGGCCGCCGACCTGCTGGCCGGGCCGTGGCGGGCCAGGATCAACGCCGCCACCATGCTCGGGCAGTCGAAGACGGCCTGGCAGGCCGAGATCGACGCGGCCTGTGAGCTGATCGACTTCTGGCGGTTCAACGTGCACTACGCGCAGCAGATCCTGCGCGAGCAACCGATGGCCAACTCGCCCGGTGTGTGGAACCGGTCCGACCACCGCCCGCTCGAGGGCTTCGTCTACGCGATCACGCCGTTCAACTTCACCGCGATCGCCGGCAACCTGCCGACCGCGCCGGCGCTGATGGGCAACACCGTGCTGTGGAAGCCGTCGACGAGCCAGCAGCTCGCGGCGCACCTGACCATGGAGCTGCTCGAGGAGGCCGGGTTGCCGCCCGGCGTGATCAACCTGCTGCCCGGCCACGGGGCCGAGATCTCCGAGGTGGCGCTCACACACCCCGACCTGGCCGGCATCCACTTCACCGGGTCCACGCCGACGTTCCAGCACCTGTGGAGCACGATCGGTGCCAACATCGCCGGGTACCGCGGCTACCCGCGGATCGTCGGGGAGACCGGCGGCAAGGACTTCGTGGTCGCCCACCCCTCCGCCGACGTCGACGTGCTGCGGGTGGCGCTGCTGCGCGGCGCGTTCGAATACCAAGGCCAGAAGTGTTCGGCGGCGGCGCGGGCCTACGTGCCGCGCAGCGTGTGGCAGCGGATGCGCGACGACTTCCTGGCCGAGGTCGACGGCATCGCGATGGGTGACGTCACCGACCTGACCAACTTCATGGGCGCGGTGATCGACGAGCGGGCGTTCGCCAAGCACCGGCAGGCGATCGAGAGGGCGCACGCCTCCGACTCACTCGACGTGGTGGCCGGTGGCAGCTGCGACGACTCGGTGGGCTGGTTCGTACGGCCGACCGTGGTCGAGGGGGGTGACCCGACCGACGAGATGTTCAAGACGGAGTACTTCGGGCCGATCCTGGCGGTGCACGTGTACGACGACGCCGACTTCGAGCCGGTCGTGACGCAGATGGAGTCGTTCTCGCCGTACGCCCTGACCGGGTCGATCATCGCGCAGGACCGGCGGGCGATCGCCTGGGCGAACGACCTGCTGCGGTTCGCGGCCGGCAACTTCTACATCAACGACAAGCCGACGGGGGCGGTCGTCGGGCAGCAGCCGTTCGGTGGTGCGCGGGCTTCCGGCACGAACGACAAGGCCGGGGCGCCCCAGAACCTGATGCGGTGGACGTCGACCCGCTCGATCAAGGAGACGTTCGTGGCCCCGACCGACTACCGCTATCCGCACATGGGCTGACCCACCCCGGGTCGCTGCAGTGGAAGGTAGACCAAAGTCAGATGGCCAAGTCCGTTGTCAGCGTCCATGAGGCCAAGACGCACCTGTCGCGGCTCCTGCAGCGGGTCGAGGCGGGAGAGGAGATCGACGTGGCGCGCCGGGGGAAAGTCGTCGCCACGCTGGTGCCCGGTCGCCGGCCTCGCCCGCGACTCGGTTTGATGCCCGACATCGCGGTCGCCGACGACTTCGACGCACCACTGCCTTCGGACATCGCGAAACCGCTCGGGACGTGAGGTGCTCGTCGGCTCGGTCTTGCCGCGCTCTTCCACGAGGGGGTCGCGGTCGCCCGCTCGCAGCCGGTCGCATCGACGGTGGCGGCCCTGATCGTCGGCGCAGTCTGTGCCGCGATCCTGGCGACCACGGGGCAGGCCGCGGCCACCGAGGCCAGGGTGCTGCGCAGTATCGACGAAGTGGGCATTCGCACCGTGGTCGTACGTGATCCGACCGGGCAGGCCCGCATAGACCCGGGAAGCGTCGAAGCGGTCGCGCGGTTGCCGGGAGTCGAATGGGCGATCGGGTTCGGCCCGGTGGATGACGTGCGCAACGCCGAGCTCGGGGATGCCGGCAACCCGGTCCCGTCCCGCACCTTCTTCGGATCCCTTCCCGCACCGGTGAATCTCACCGAACGGGAGTACGCCAAGGATCAGGCCATCGCTGGACATGACGCGCTCGCGAGCCTCGGAACGAGCCAGCCCGCGCTCGGCGTCACCGGCAGCTCGGGCGAGGCCGCGGTGGTGGGCGGCTTCGACGCGTCCGCACCGCTCGACTTCCTGGACGGCAACGTGCTCGTCGCGCCCGACCGGAGCCAGCCCCTCCAACCGGACTGGCTCCCGTGCTGGACGAGCTGTACGTCCAGGCCGAAGCCGTCGAGGACGTCGAGGTGCTGACCCGGGCGATCCCGGCAGTGCTCCGCTCCCAGACGACTCAGTACTCGGTGGAGAGCCCGTTGGAGCTGATCCGGCTCCGCAAGGTGGTGGAGCGACCTGGGCGCGAGTGCTCGTCAGCTGATGCTGGGAGTCCTCGCCGCAGTCCCGCCAGCCGTCCTGGCGGCATATCGCGACCCGGTGCGGATCCTGCGCGTGCCGTAGGTCGATCCACGCCTGGATCCGCGGGCCTCGCCGTCAGGCCACCCGGGACCGGCCGCGCGACGGCTGCCAGGTGAGCTCGAGGCCGACGATCACCGCCGAGCCGCAGTCGGTGCAGGCGTAGTCGGCGCAGTCGCCGTCGTCGCAATCGGGCGTCACGAAGATCCGCTCGCCGGCACAGTCCGGGCAGTGGTAGCTGATGCCGGTCAGCATCAGGTTGTCGGCCCCCTGGTTGCCGCGAGCAGCGGTGCGAGACATCGAGTCCTCCCGAGTCGGTCGCCGGTTCGGTACGTCGTACTCACCGTCGCAGGCTGCACCGACAACGCCGCGTCGACACGCCCACGGACCAGCCCGACAACCCTCAGCGGTCCCCGGCCAGCCAGGCCCGACCGACCGAACCCTCGACCTCGATCGCGGCCAGGATGCCGCGGGCGATCTCCTGCTCGAGCTTCCCGCCGACGAACGGCACCGAGACCTTGACGTCGCCCTCGAGCGACTCGTGCGAGCCGGTCCCGCGCGCAGCCAACACGATGGTCCCCGGCATGGTCACCGGCTTGCCCGGAACCTCGACCCGCAGCCTGGCGGTGCGCGACCCGTCGGCCTGTGCCGGTCCCCACTCCTCGGTGTGCACGATCTCGATCGAGTCTCCGACCAGCTTCCTCGCCATGTCGGGTACGTCGCTGGGCAGCGGCATCACCCGGTGGACGCGCACCCGGACACCGTCACCCACGACGTCGACGGTGACGTCATAGCTCGTGGCCTGCGTCGCGGCGCACACCGTCTCCCGGAAGTCCTGGTCGCACAGCATCGCGAACACCTCGTCGGGGGGAGCGTCGTAGGTCAGCTCGGAACGCAGTTGCATGCCGCCCATCCTCGCATCGGGTTAGGGTGCTGCGGTGGCAACGTCGGGGAACCAGCCGGACCGCGCTCCCGCCGACGAGGTGGTCGGCGAATGGGGCGGCGTCGACGTGCGCTTCGGCGAGCAGGGCGGCCGGCTCACCTACGGCAGCTACCTGCAGCTCGCCAAGCTGCTCGACGCGCAGCGCCTGGAGTCCGACCCGCCGGCCCACGACGAGCTGCTGTTCATCACGATCCACCAGGTCTACGAGCTGTGGTTCCAGCAGCTGCTGCACGAGGCGGAGGCGGCGCGCGACGCGATTGCGGCCGCGCGGGTATGGCAGGCCCAGCACCTGCTCGCCCGGATGCACGTCATCGAGCGGGTCCTGGTGCTGCAGATCGAGGTGCTGGAGACGATGACACCGCAGGACTTCCTGCAGTTCCGGCACCAGCTCGCGCCGGCCAGCGGGTTCCAGTCGGTGCAGTTCCGTGAGCTGGAGTTCCTGTCCGGCGCCAAGGACGCCTCCTTCGTACGCCGTTTCCGCGGACTGACCGCGCGGGAGACGTCGCGGCTGCAGCGCCGACTGGACGAGCCGACGCTGTGGGACGCGTTCCTGCAGCACCTGCGCAGCCGCGGGCTGCCCGCCGACAACGACGAGGAGGTCATGGCCTCGTTGCGGACGGCCGCGCACGACCGGACCTCGTACGGCGACGTGTGGCAGCTCGCCGAGGCGTTGCTGCAGCACGACGAGTTCGCGGCCGCGTGGCGGGCCCGGCACGTGATGATGGTCGAGCGGATGATCGGCACCAAGACCGGCACCGGTGGCTCCTCCGGAGCCGAGTACCTGCGCAGCCGACTGGACCTGCGCTACTACCCGCTGCTGTGGGAGCTGCGCTCGATGCTCTGAGCAGCACCTGCACAATGCGACAGGAGAGGTCTAGGGTCAGAAGGTGCGCAGCAGGCAGGATGACGTGAAGAGCGAGCTGCTGGAGAAGGCAGCCCAGGAGGCCGCCGGTCGCACGCGGAGCGGGTCGGCACGCGACGCCGACGGGACCGCGCTGTTGCCGGTCTACTACCGCCACGTGCCGGTCGAGGAGATAGCCGACCGCTCACCAGCCGACATCTACGGCGCCGCGATGAGCCACGACCGTCTTGCCGGCACCCGACCGCAGGGCACCGGGACGGTCCGCTGCTTCACACCGACGGTGGACGAGCACGGCTGGTCGGCCGGCGGCCACTCGGTGGTGGAGATCGTCACCGACGACATGCCGTTCCTCGTCGACTCGGTGACGATGGAGCTGTCGCGTCAAGGTCGCGCGATCCATGTGGTCGTGCATCCACAGCTGCTCGTACGCCGGGACATCACCGGCGCGCTGCTCGACCTCGTCGAGGGCGATGCCGACAAGCAGGGCGCCGACGACGCGCACGACGTCGTACGCGAGTCATGGATGCACTTCGAGATCGACCGCGAGTCGGACAAGCAGGAGCTCTCCGACATCGAGGCGTCGCTCAACCGGGTGCTGCGCGACGTGCGTGAGGCCGTGGAGGACTGGCAGAAGATGCAGTCCCAGGCCCGGAAGATCATCGAGGTGTTGAGCGACGACCCGCCATCGGGCGTCGACAAGGCGGAGGTGCACGAGGCCGGCGAGCTGTTGCGCTGGCTCGCCGACGCCCACTTCACGTTCCTCGGCTACCGCGAGTACACGCTGGCGCAGGTCGACGGCGACGACGTGCTCAAGGCGGTGTCGGGCACCGGTCTGGGCATTCTGCGCAGCGACCAGGACATGTCGCAGTCGTTCGGCAAGCTGCCGCCCGAGGTGCGCGCGAAGGCTCGGGAGAAGCAGCTGCTCATCATCACCAAGGCCAACTCCAAGGCAACCGTGCACCGGCCGGCCTACCTCGACTACATCGGCATCAAGTGCTTCGACGAGTCCGGCGAGGTGTTCGGGGAGCGCCGATTCCTGGGACTGTTCAGCTCCGCCGCCTACACCGAGAGCGTGACCCGGATCCCGGTGCTGCGCCGCAAGGCCGAGGGCGTCCTGCGGATGGCCGGGTTCGACCCGATGAGCCACAGCGGCAAGGCGTTGATGGACATCCTCGAGACCTACCCGCGCGACGAGCTGTTCCAGACCCCGGTCGAGGACCTGGTTCCGGTCACCACCGCGGTGATGCATCTGCAGGAGCGCCGCCAGATGCGGCTGTTCGTCCGCCGCGATGTCTACGGACGCTACCTGTCCTGCCTGGTCTACCTGCCGCGTGACCGCTACACCACCCAGGTGCGCGAACGCATGCAGGACATCTTGGTGAGCACGCTCGGCGCGAGCACCATCGACTACACCGCGCGGGTAACCGAGTCGGTGCTCGCGCGCCTGCACTTCGTCGTACGCAGCAAGCCCGGCGAGACGCTGCGCGAGTTCGACGAGAGCGACGTGGAACGCCGGCTCTCCGACGCGGCCCGGTCGTGGGCGGACGACTTCGGCAGGTCACTGCACGAGCTGATGGGTGAGGAGGAGGGCGCGCGTCTGTCCCGCGCCTACGGCAAGGCGTTTCCCGAGGCCTACAAGGAGGACTTCCCCGCACGTACGGCGGCCGCCGACCTGCGTCGCCTCGAGGAGCTGGCCGACGACGACGCGCTGTCGCTCTCGCTGTACGAGCCGGTCGATTCCACGCCGAACGAGCGCCGGCTCAAAGTCTACCGGACCGGTGCCGCGCTGTCGCTCTCGCAGGTGCTGCCACTGCTGGCCCAGATGGGCATCGAGGTCGTCGACGAGCGCCCTTACGAGGTGTCACGGCCGGGGGACCGGCCGGCCTGGATCTATGACTTCGGGCTGCGCACGCCGGGCGCGTTCCCCGAGGAGGCCCGCGACCAGTTCCAGGACGCCTTCATGGCGGCCTGGCGCAACCGGACCGAGAGCGACGGCTTCAACCGGCTGGTGCTCGACGCCGGGCTGACCTGGCGGCAGGCGCTGCTGCTGCGCGCCTATGCCAAGTACCTCCGCCAGGGCCGCACGCAGTTCAGCCAGGACTACATCGAGGACGCGCTCGCGGCCAACGTCCCCATCGCCCGGCTGCTCGTGGAACTCTTCGAGGCCCGCTTCGACCCAGGTCGCTCCGGGAACCTGCCCGCCGACGCCGAGGCGCGCACCGCCAAGGTGGACGACCTGCGGGAGCGGATCGCGCGGGCGCTCGACGACGTCGCCAGCCTCGACGAGGACCGGATCCTGCGTGCCTTCCTCACCGCCATCGGGGCGACCCTGCGGACGAACTTCTTCCAGCACGCCGACGAGGGCGAAGACTCCGTCAAGACCTACGTCTCGCTCAAGCTTCAGCCAAAGGCCATCCCGGACCTGCCCGAGCCGCGCCCGGAGTACGAGATCTTCGTCTACTCGCCACGCGTCGAGGGCGTGCATCTGCGCTTCGGCGCGGTGGCCCGTGGGGGGCTGCGCTGGTCGGACCGGCGCGAGGACTTCCGCACCGAGGTGCTCGGCCTGGTCAAGGCCCAGATGGTCAAGAACGCGGTGATCGTCCCGGTCGGCGCGAAGGGCGGCTTCTACTGCAAGCAGCTGCCCGACCCGGCGGCCGACCGTGACGGCTGGCAGGACGAGGGCGTCGCCTGCTACCAGACGTTCATCCGTGGTCTCCTCGACGTCACCGACAACCTCGTCGGCGGGGAGACCGTGCCACCTCCCCGCGTGGTGCGACACGATGGCGACGACTCCTACCTGGTGGTCGCTGCCGACAAGGGTACGGCGGCGTTCTCCGACATCGCCAACGCCGTGGCCGGGGACTATGGCTTCTGGCTCGGCGACGCGTTCGCCTCAGGAGGTTCGGTCGGCTACGACCACAAGGCGATGGGTATCACTGCCCGGGGTGCGTGGGAGTCGGTCCGCCGGCACTTCCGCGAGATGGGGCGAGACTGCCAGACCGAGGACTTCACCTGCGTCGGCATCGGCGACATGTCCGGTGACGTCTTCGGCAACGGGATGCTGCTGTCCGAGCACACCAGGCTGGTGGCCGCGTTCGACCACCGGCACATCTTCCTCGATCCCGAGCCCGACACCGCCACGTCGTACGCCGAACGCCGCCGGCTGTTCGAGCAACCCCGCTCGAGCTGGGCGGACTACGACACCTCGCTGATCTCCGAAGGCGGTGGTGTCCATCCGCGCACGCTCAAGTCGATCCAGGTCTCTGCCCAGGTGCGCGAGGCCCTCGGACTCGACGACGACGTGACAAAGCTGTCGCCGGCGGAGCTGATGCGCGCGATCCTGCTGGCGCCGGTCGACCTGCTCTGGAACGGCGGAATCGGCACCTACGTCAAGTCGGCGCCGGAGTCGAACGGTGAGGTCGGCGACAAGGCCAACGACGCGATCCGGGTCGACGGCGGCGAGCTGCGCTGCCGGTGCGTCGGCGAGGGTGGCAACCTCGGCTTCACCCAGCTCGGGCGGATCGAGTACGCCCGCGCCGACGGCCGCATCACCACCGACTTCATCGACAACTCCGGCGGCGTGGACACCTCCGACCACGAGGTGAACATCAAGATCCTGCTCGACCGGGTCGTCGCTGACGGGGACCTGACCGAGAAGCAGCGCAACTCCCTGCTGGCCGAGATGACGGACGAGGTCGGCGCGCTGGTGCTGGAGGACAACTACGAGCAGAATGTCGCCCTCGCCGCCGGGGTGGCGCAGGCGGCGGCGCTGCTGCACGTGCACGAGGACTGGATCAGGCGGCTGGAAAAGGCCCACCGGCTCAACCGGCGGCTGGAGTTCCTGCCCACCAGCAAGGAGACTCAGCAGCGCCGCGCCCAGGGGCAGGGTCTGACCGCGCCGGAGCTGTCGGTGCTGCTGGCGTACACCAAGATCGTGCTCGCCGAGGAGCTGCTCGGGGGCGACCTGCCCGACGACCCGTTCCTGCGCGCGCACCTGCTCCGCTACTTCCCGTCGGCGATGCGGGACGGCTATCGGAGCCAGATGGAGGAGCACCCGCTGCGCCGCGAGATCATCGTGACGCAGGTGGTCAACGACATGGTCAACTCGGCCGGGATCACCTTCTTCCACCGGCTCAGCCAGGAGTCCGGCGCCGACGCCGCAGAGCTCACCCGCGCCCATCTCGTCGTACGCGAGATCTTCGACGCCAACGCCCTCGGAGAGCAGATCAACGCGCTTGACAATCAGATCGCCTCGACCACCCAGGTGTCGATGCGGTTGCAGGTGCGCACGCTGATGGAGCGCGCGACCCGGTGGATGGTGGCGCACCGGCGTGCCCCGCTGGACACCGAGGCGACCGTCGACTTCTTCCGCACCGACGTGCGGGAACTGGTGGCCGCCTTACCCGACGTGCTGTGCGGAGGGGAGGCCGAGCGCTTCGAGCGAACCCGCGCGCGACTGAGAGACCAAGGCGCGCCGGAGGAGCTCGCGGCGCGGGTGGCGGCGATGCCGCCGGTGTTCGCCGCGCTCGACGTCGTCGAGATTTCCCGCCGACACGAGGCGGACCCGGTCGCGGTGGCGCGTCTGCACCTCGCGGTCGGTGAGCGGCTCGGCATCGGGCCACTGATGCAGCGAATCCTGGCGCTGCCGCGTGACGACCGCTGGCAGACGATGGCGCGCGCCGCGCTGCGCGACGACCTGCACGGGCTGCACGCGCAGATCACCGCGCAGGTGCTCACCAGCACCGACGCCGCACTCGAGCCGGAGCAGCGGATCAAGGACTGGTCGGAGCGCGACGGCGTCATGCTCGGGCGTGCTTCCGCGACTCTGGAGGAAATCTGGGCCGATGAGGCGCCGGACCTGGCCCGGCTCTCGGTCGGCCTGCGCGTCGTCCGGACGCTGGTCACCGCTCCATAGCCCGCCCCCTCGCGCCGAGGTTGCGCATCAGCCCCTGCCCCCTCGCGCCGAGGTTGCGCATCAGCCCCGCCCCGGTTGCGCCGAGGTTGCGCATCAGCCCCGCCCCGGTCGCGCCGAGGTTGCGCATCAGCCCCGCTCCGTCGCGCCGAAGTTGCGCGGCAGCCCCGTGGTCACGACCGGCCTTGACGAGGCCGGAACCGGCGTCTTAGAGTCAACTTCCGCATGTCAGACCGCATGTCCACTGAGCAGAAAGACAGTGATGCGACGGGTCAACGCGATCACCGGCATCGTGGTGGCAGCCCTCGGGGCTTATGCGTTGCTCAGAGCCTTTGACCTCGAGCTCACGGTCGAGAACGGCGTGCCGGGTCCCGGCCTGTTTCCGGCGCTGACCTCCGCGCTCCTGGTCGTCCTCGGCCTGCTCCTGGTCGGCAGCGTCTTCGCGAGAACGTCTCGACGGCGGAGCGGAGAAGTGGCGACGGAGTCCGGCCTGCAGCGCTCAGAGCTGCAGCGCGTGGCGGTCGTGAGCGTGGGCTTCGTCATCAGTGTCGTGCTGCTGCCGGTGCTCGGGTTCCTCCTCACCGGGGTCCTCCTCGTCAGCTATCTGATCCTTGGGCACGAACGGCGCCGGAGCATCGGGGCCGCGGCCGCAGTGGTGTTGATCCCTGGGCTGGCCTACCTCATCTTCGTGACACTGCTGGGGGTCCGCCTTCCGGAAGGGATATTCGGCCAGCTGTGATGCACCAAGCCAACACGCGTAGGGCAGGCGTGCCGTGGAAGCAGTGAGCCTCCTGCTCGACGGTTTCGCCACCGCGCTCACACCGACGAATCTCTTCTGGCTGTTCGTCGGCGTGGTCGTCGGGACGTTTGTCGGCATCCTTCCCGGCCTGGCGCCGTCCGGGACCTTGGCCATCCTCTTGCCGCTGGCGGTGAACCTGGAACCGTCCACGGCCTTGATCATGATGGCTGGCATCTACTACGGGGCCAAGTACGGCGGTTCCACCACGGCCATCCTGCTCAACATTCCCGGTGAATCCGCCTCGGTGGTCACCTGCTTGGACGGGTATGAGCTGTCGAAGCAAGGACGTGCCGGTCCCGCTCTCGGGATGGCAGCCATCGCCTCGTTCATCGCGGGGACAGTGGGCGTTGTCGGCGTGACCTTCCTGGCGCCGGTGGTCGCCGGGTTCGCAGTGAGGATGGGCCCACCCGAGTACGCCGCGCTGATGGCCTTTGCTTTCGTCCTGGTGGTCATGCTCGCCGGTGACTCGCTGCTCAAGGGCTTCATCTCGATGGCGTTGGGCCTGTTGCTGTCCACCGTGGGCATCGACCTCTTCTCCGGGCAGCAGCGCTACACGTTCGGCGCGATCGAGCTCTTCGGCGGCATCGAGTTCATCGCCTTGAGCATCGGTCTCTTCGCGGTCGCCGAGGTGCTCGTCAACGTCGAGCAGCGCTTGGGCCACCAGCTGTTCACGGTGCCGAGCAAGCTGCGGGAACTGCTGCCGAACGCCGACGACTTCCGCCGGTCGCGGGTCGCCATCGCCCAGTCCTCGGTGGTGGGTTTCTTCATCGGCGTCATCCCCGGTGCGGGCTCCACCGTCGCCTCGTTCATCTCCTACACCATCGCGAAGCGGTTCTCGAAGACTCCGGAGAGGTTCGGTCACGGCGCGATCGAAGGCGTGGCTGCTCCGGAGGCGGCGAACAACTCCGAGACCGGCGGCGCGCTGATCCCGCTGTTCACGCTGGGCATCCCGGGCTCGAGCAGCACCGCGATCATGCTGGGCGCGCTCGTCCTGTTCGGGCTGAACCCGGGGCCGCTGCTCTTCACCGAGAATCCGGAGGTGGTGTGGCCGATCATCGCCAGCATGTATCTCGGCAACGTGGCGCTCCTGGTCCTGAATCTGCCGATGGTGCCGCTGCTCGCCAAGATCCTGCTGATTCCCTACTGGGTGCTCTATCCCGGCATCCTGGTGATCTCCATCGTCGGCGTGTACAGCGTGCGGAGCTCGTTCTTCGATGTCTGGCTGCTGGCCGCTTTCGGCATTCTCGGGTACGTCATGAAGAAGACAGACATTCCCGCCGCACCACTACTTCTCGCCTTTGTCCTGGGTCGGATAGCCGAGAACGCGATCCGGCAGAGCATGGTGCTCTCCAACAACGATCCGACGATATTTCTCACCAGACCGATTGCCGCCGTGTTTCTCGGCATGGCGGTGTTGTTGCTCCTGAGCCTGGGCATCGGAAATGCACAGGGCGTCCGCCGAGAGGTCATGGAAGTTGAGGATTGACACTGCGGCTCTTCACGGCCGCACGACGAAGGGTAGGACAATAATGCGGCATACGTATGCGCGACGAGCCGGAACCATCGCAGCAGTGCTGGCCGTGGCCATCCCGTTGGTCGCCTGTGGCGAGGACGGGGGTTCGGAGGCCTCCGGCTCCGGAGAGCCCAGCGAGACCGAGGTGGTCACGCACAACGAGGCCGGTGGGGGGAGCGACCTCTTCACCCGGGCCATCATCGAGATCATGAAGGACGAGGACATCATCTCGGGCAACTGGCCAGTCGCCAATGTTCCCGAGGGTGACTCGATCGGAGCGATGGCATACCTGGTCGAGAGGCAGGGTTCGAGCGACGCCATCGCGCAGATCACGCCGACGTGGTTGGTCACCCCGATGACTGTCGACGGCGAGATACCGACTCTGGAGGATCTGACTCCGATTGCGGAGCTTGCTACCGAGCCGATGGTTGTTGCGGTGCGGGCAGACTCGCCGTACGAGAACCTGCAGGACTTCATCGATGCGGCGGAGAGCGATCCGAACCTCGTGCAGGTCGGGGGCTCGACCACGGCGACGGACTCGCTGACCGGAACGGTGCTCAAGCAGGAAACCGGTGTGGACTGGAAGTTCCTCTCCTTCGAGGACAGCGGTTCTCGTATCACCGCAGTCCTTCGTGGCGACGCGGACGTCATGTTCGGAAGCCCGGGCGACTTCACCGAGCAGGTCCGGGCCGGCGACATGAAGGTCATCACCGTGTTCGGGGCGGAGCAGATCCCGCTCTACGAGGACGCGGTGACGACCGACGAGCTCGGCATCACACCCGAGGTCCTGCCGGAACAGTTCCGAGCCATCGTGGGTGCGCCGGACATGCCGCAGGAGGCCGTCGACTTCTATGAGCAGGCGTTCCAGGAGCTCGTCGAGAGCGACGGATGGGCGAGCTACGCCGAGGAGAACGGCGCGGTGACCGAGTATCGCGACGGCGAGGACTTCGAGGTCTTCCTGGGCGAGCAACGCGAGCTCTACACCACGTTGATCGAACAGCTCGGGCTGTAGTGGGAACAAGGGCACTGGACGAGGCGGTGACATCGCGGAGGGCAACCGAGGCGATCGCGGAGTTCATCGTGGCCTTGGACCTGTCCGCGATCCCGGACGGTGTGCTCCACGAAGCCAAGCGGTCACTGGTGGACCATCTGGCCGTGACGCTCGCCGGCGCAGGCGAGCCCGCCTCGCGACGGTTGCGCAGGGTTGCTCAACGGCTCGCTCCGACGACGCAAGCAACCATCGTTGGCTCCGCAGAGCGGACCAGCGCCCCGTTCGCCGCGCTGCTGAACGGGTACTCCGCACACGTGCTCGACTTCGACGACACCTACAACCCCGGCCGGACGACCATTCATGGCAGCGCATCGGTCTGGCCGGTCATCTTCGCGCTCAGTGACCTGTCTCGACTCTCGGGCCGTCGTGCCGTGGAAAGCTTCGTGGCGGGCTTCGAGACACAGGCCCGGGTGGCCAGCGCGGCCGGGCCGGCACACTACGAGATCGGCTGGCACGTGACCGGTACGGCGGGACATGTGGGGGCCGCGGCGGCGGCCGCGAAGGTCTTGGAACTCCCGGCCGATGCCACCGTGCACGCGCTTGGCTGCGCGGCCACACAGGCTGCCGGCCTGAAGGAGCTGTACGGCAGTGACTGCAAGGCGCTGCACCCCGGCAAGGCGGCGATGGACGGGGTGCTCTCCGGTTTCCTGGCGGACGAGGGTTTCACTGCGGTGGCCACGAGCCTGGAGGGCCGTCAGGGACTGCTTTCTGTGATGAGCACCGACCCGGAACCGAAGCTCCTCGTGGACGGGCTGAACGCGACCTGGCATCTCGCCGACAACGGATACAAGCCGTATCCCAGTGGCTCGCTGACTCACCCGACGGTCGATGCTCTGCTCGCCCTGCAGGAGCGGTTCGACTTCTCGGCACGCGAGGTGGCCGGCGTCGACGTACGCGTACACACCTACGCGGCAACGGTGACCGGAAATCGTTCCCCCACGACCGGCAACCAGGCCAAGTTCAGCCTCGTGCACTGTGCTGCCATGGCGCTGTTGCGGCGCCGGCTCACGCTCGCTGAGTTCGAGGACGCCGTGGTCAACGATGCCGACGTTGCCCGCACGCGTGACAAGGTCTCGGTTGCCGTCGATCCGTCGCAGGGGAAGCGATCGGCGGCGGTGACGGTCACCCTCCAGGACGGCCGCCGACTGGACGGGTCGGTGCTCGACAACCGCGGAACGCCGGCAAACCCACTGCGCGACGTGGATCTGGAACAGAAGTTTCTCGCGGTGGCAGTTCCTAAGCTGGGAGAGGGAGCGGCGCGATCCCTGATGGAGCAGTGCTGGCGCCTCGAGCAGGTGGATGACCTCGCCGCCGTCGTGGCCGTCTCGGCCGGTGTGGCCTAGTGGCGCAGGTTGCCGTGGTCACTGGCGCCGCCCGCAACCTCGGGCGCACGATCGCGCTCGGACTGGCCGCGGCTGGTTACCACGTCGTGGTCAACACCCGAACCAGCCGCGGCGAGGCCGAGCAGGTCGTGGAGCAGGCCGAGCGGCTGGGTGTCCGGGCGGTGGCCGTCGAGGCCGACGTGAGCGACGAGGCCGCCGTTGCGGAGATGTTTCGTACGGCGGCGTCGCTGGGTGTGCTCCGGGTACTGGTGAACAACGCGGCGCTGCGGACACCCGGGACAATGCACGACCTGAGCCTGTCGGACTGGCGCGCGGTGCAGTCGGTCGTTCTCGACGGGTCGTTCCTCTGCATCCGGGAGGCGCTACCGCTCATGCTGGCAGGAGGCGGCGGTCACATCGTCAACATCCTCGGTGGCCACGCCATGAGTGGCGATCCGGGGCGGGTCCACGTCTCGGCAGCCAAACACGGTCTGGCCGGGCTGAGCGTCGCCGTCGCAACGGCGCATGCACGCGAGGGAATCACCGCCAACGCCGTATCACCGGTCGGGATGCGCGCCGACTCTGCAGAGACCCTCGAAGCGCGCAGGGAGCGGGTGAGTGATGTCGTCTGCTTCCTTGCCTCCGAGGCGGCAGGGGCGGTCACCGGACAGGTGGTCGAGGTCGACTGTTCCCATGTACACCGCAATCCAGGAGGAGTCGGATGACCGGCAGCAACGACGACCGCACGTCGGCAGAGACCGCTGCGCTCGTGGAGTTCGTCTTCGGAGCTGCCAGCGCCGAGATCCCCGGCGCCGTCCTGCATGAGAGCAAACGTTGCCTGCTCGACTTTCTCGGTCTCGCGATCGGGGCGGTTGCCGAACCGGCGGTGGCGATCGCCCGCCGGCAGTGCGAGCTGCTCGGCGGCCACGAGCAGGCGTTTGCGCTGGGTACGGCGACGCGGCTCAGGGCTACCGACGCTGCGATGGTCAACGGTGTCGCGGCGCACGCCTTCGACTTCGACGACACCCACGTACCCACCATCTTGCATGCGACGACCCCGCTGTACGCCGCGAGTGTGGCGCTGGCGCAGTGGCGTGTGCGGTCCGGGCTCGACCTGCTCGCCGCGCACGCGCTGGGATACGAGCTGGGCGCCAGAGTCAGCCTTGCGCTGTACCCGGAGCACTATGACGCTGGATGGCACATGACGGGGACAACGGGTCCGCTGGCGGCGGCAGCCGCCAGCGGGCGAATGCTGAATCTGAGCGGCCCGGCCGCGGTGCACTGCCTGGGCATCGCCGCGACGCAGGCCTGCGGCCACCGCGAACAGTTCGGGACCATGGCCAAACCGTTCCACGCCGGGCACGCTGCGGCGGCCGGAGCGCTGGCAGCGCTCCTGGCGGATGACGGTTTCACGTCCGCCCCCGACGCGCTGCAAGGGCGGCGAGGGATGTTCGCGGTCATGTCCACGGTGTCCACACCTGCCGACCTGGTCCAAGGCCTGGGCGAACGCTGGGAGATCTTCCGCAACGGTGTGAAGCCCTACGCCTGTGGTGTCGTGACGCACCCGGCCATCGACGCGCTCCTTCGGCTGCAGAGGGAGGCGGACCTCTCCGTGGACGACATCGAGCACATCGACCTGCAGGTCCACCCTCTGGTGCCGGAGCTGACCGGCAAAATGGAGCCTCGGACCGGGCTGGAAGGCAAGTTCAGCGTCGTCTTCGCCTGCGCGATCGCTCTGCTCGACGGTGCAGCGGGTGAGCGGCAGTTCAGCGACGCGAACGTCACCCGGGCGGACGTCCGCGCGCTGATTCGGCGAATCAGGCTGACTCCCGACGCCGAGCTCGACCACACTCAGGCAGTGGCCACTGCCAAGAGGAAGGATGGCGAGAGCATCTCGCGTCGAGTCGAACACGCCAGCGGCACACCAGAGAACCGCCTGGACGACGATGCCCTCGCCGAAAAGTTCCGCGACCTGGTCGGCCCCGTTCTCGGATCCACACAGGCGAGTGAGCTCGAGCGGCGGGTATGGGAGATAGATTCCGCTCCCGACCTCAGCGCGTTGCTGTCGGCGAGCGTGCCGAGGGGTCCACGTTGACCGGCCGGAGCTCCCCGCCAGGCGGAGAACTGCCTGCCTATCCGATCTCGTCGGTGAACAACGCCTTGCGCCTGCTCCTGCTGTTTCGCCAGCAACCGTCCGTTCGGTTGACCGAGGCGTGCCAGTATCTGGGCGTCGCGCATTCGACCGCTCACCGCTTGCTGGCGATGCTGGCTTACCACGGCTTCGTCCGCCAGGAGCCCGGTTCCCGCGCCTATGTTGCCGGCCCTGCGCTGGTCGAGGTCGGACTGGCGGTGGTGCAGTCCCTCGACGTACGTGCGCAGGCGCGCGCCGGCTTGGAAGAGCTTGCTGCCGAGTTCGGCGAGACGGCCCACCTGGCAGTCCTCGAAGGCAGGATGGTGCGCTATCTCGACGCTGTCGAGAGCCATCGAGCGCTCCGCGTCACACCCAGAACGGGCGCGCTGATACCCGCTCACTGCACGTCGGTCGGCAAGGCGATCCTGGCCAAACTGAGCGGCGATCAGCTGCGCCAGGCATATCCACTCGACAGCGGGCCACTCGAGGCCAGGACCCACCGCTCGATCACGTCGCGGGAGGTGCTGGAGAAGGAGCTGGAGACGGTACGAGCGCAGGGGTACGCGGTCAACCGCGAGGAGTCGGAGGAGGGCGTCGGCTCCGTCGCGATCGCGTTCCGCGACCTTCGGCACCGGCTGGCGTCCATCGCCGTGGCGGCACCGATCAGCCGCCTGGACAACGACCGGATGGTGCTGATGGGCGACGCCCTCGAGACGATCGCGGCGACGATCGAGGCGAGCGCACCGCCGGTGACCTGGCCGCCCGGTTGACGGTGACCTGGACGACACTTAGACTTTCGTCTGCTGATGGGAAAGACTTTCTGTATAACAGAAGCGGCGAATCACAGCCTCGGCTCTCACCGGAGAATGGAGACGCGCGTGCGCATTCGGCACCTGGGAATCGTTGTATCGGACCTCGAGCGGACCGCCGAGTTCTACGAGCAGGTCCTCGGCTTCAGGCGGCTGGGCGGCGCTCGTACGCCGGGGCACTTCCCCGGGATGGCGATGGATCTGACCGACGGTGAGGTCAACTACTCCTTGCTCCAGCCCAACGACGAGATCGCCCGGCAGGACTGGTCGCAGGGGACCATGGGCCCGAACCACATCGGGGTAACGATCGAGGACACCGGTCGGGTGGCGGCCGCGCTCGAGCAGCGAGGCGTGGAGATCTACGGCGCGGAGCAGGCAGACCCTCCTCGCTTCTTCAAGTTCCGAGACCCGGACGGCGTCGAGGTAGATGTCGCGACCCCTGAACGCGGCTGGAAGTACTGACACCGTCCGTGGTGTCCGCCTCCGGGGGATCGCCTTAGATGTGGCCCCCCGGAGGCGGCAACCATCGTGATTCGTGGTGACGCATCAAAGAAGACGCCGACCTGGTAGGGAAATGACGTGTTCCCAGTCGGTGGCGCTGTGGGTGGCCCAGTCGGTGGCCCAGTCCGTGGCGGACCTCCAGGGTGGTTGCTGGCAGCGCTGATCAGCCAGTTCCTCGTGCAGCTGGCCGTCTCGATGGCCCGCCCGGTCTCCAGCTACCGGCTGCTCGCCGTAGGGGCTGATGCCACCGCGGTTGGGATGGTGGCGGCGGCCTTTGCCCTGCCGCCGATGCTGCTGGCAATGCCCTTCGGCAGGTGGTCCGACCGGCGCAACCCCGGCCTGCTGCTCGCCGCGGGTGCGTGCCTGGCGGCTGTCGGCGCCTTCGCCCTGTCCCGCGCGACCACGGTGGGCGAGCTGGCCCTCTGGACGGCGCTGCTCGGCATCGGCCACCTGGCCCTGGTGGTGGGAGCCCAGAGCCTGATCGCGCAGAGTCTGAGCGCGCAGAGTCTGAGCGCGCAGAGCCCGATCGCGCGGGACGGCACGCGGGCCGACGGGCTGACCAGTTTCGGCCTGCTGACGGTGTCCGCCTCGCTCGGCCAGATGGCCGGCCCGCTGCTCGGTGGGTTCCTCTCGCAGACTGACGGCCCCACGCCCACGGTCGACTCCACGTCGCTCAGCCTGGCTGTTGCGGCGCTCTTCGCTCTGGTGGCGATCCCCATTGCCGCTGGCACCCTCCGGGTGCAGTCCAGAGCGACGAAGCGCGCGGCGGATCGACGCGGACCGGAGTCGGCCATGCGCCTGCTCCGGACCCGCGGCATGCCCGCCGCGCTGCTGGCGAGCTTCGGCTCCAAGGGCTCGACCGACCTGATCATCGCCTACCTGCCTGTCCTCGGCAACGAGCTGGGGCTCGACTCCAGGAGCGTCGGGGTGCTGCTCAGCCTCAGCGCCGGAGCAGCCATCCTGGCCCGCCTCGGGATGCCGTGGCTCGTCCGCCGGACGCGGACGCAGCTGTCGCTGGCCGTCAGCACGGCGGTGTCGGGCCTGTGCATCTTCCTGCTGCCTCTGGGTCGCACGTTCGTGCCGCTCGCGGTCCTGATGGTGGTCCTCGGGTTCCTGCTCGCGCTCGCTCAGACCGTGACGATGGTGTGGGTAGTGGCACTGGCTTCGGCAGGCAGCGAAGGGTCGGCGTTGGGCCTGCGCCTGGCCGGCAACCGGGTCGGTCAGGTGGCCGTCCCCGGGCTCGCGGGTCTTGTCTCCGGGGTCGCCGGGGTCGCTGCCGTCTTCAGCCTGCTGGGACTGGTGATGGCGGCCATCACCGCTGCGGTCCTGCGCGATCACCGACGTGACAGCACCTGACGACCCCTCGAGTCGACTGATCCGGGCGGAGTGTCAGTAGATGTGCGGAGGCTGGTCTCCGGTGGGCCGGTGAGGGTCGTACCCGGGCGGCGGCTGCTGATAGGGATGGGCGCCGGTCGAGCCGGCGGCGTACTCGTCCTCACCGCTGTAGCGGCCCTCGTCATAGCCAACCTGCTGGCCCTGGTCCCGCTGGTAGTCCTCGGCTGCGCGTTGCGCCTGGTAGTGCTCCTTCGCGGCCGCGGTGTCGGACTCCATCGTGTGCAGCCAGCTCTCCCAGCGTTGGCGCATCGGGCCGATCAGGCCGCCGCCGACGCCGACGACGAGGATGCCGCCGATGGTGCCGAGTACGGCGACCAGCACCGGCAGCGTGACCGTGGTGCCGATCCCGATCTGGTTGAGCGCGGCGATGACTCCGAGCGCGATGACGAAAGCGGCGGCGAGCTTGCCGAGCGTGCCACCGTACGACAGACCGCCGAGCGCTCCGGACACGACTTCCCTGACCGCGTTGGCGATCGCGGCGGCGATCACGATGATGATGATCGCGACGACCGCGTCGGGCAGCCAGCCGACGATGTCGTTGACCAGGTCGCTGATGGCGTTGGGACCGAAGGCGTCCAGGGCCAGCTGCAACGCGATCAGCAGGATGGCGTAGTAGACGATCTTGATGATCAGCTCGGCCGGTCCGAAGGACGGCGAGAAGAACCTGCCCATCCCGCTGCGCTGGATCAGGTGGTTGAAGCCCACCTTGTCGAGGATCAGCGACACCGCCTTGGACACCGCCTTGGCGATGAGCCAGCCGACCAGCAGGATGACGAGGAAGATGACGAGCTTGGGGACGAACGTGATGACGGCGTCCCACGCGTCGGACACGCCGCCCTCCCAGTCGACGGTGCGGACCTGGCCTGACATGGCACACCTCCAGCTACGCGGATACTGCCCGTAGTCTCCCGCACACCGCGCCAGCCGCGGCTGAGCCGCGCCGATGCAGGTGCGTGGTCGAAGTTGTCCACAGATCCGCGATCGCGTCTAGCGTGGCGAGCCGGGCGTGGGGCACACTCGCGGGGTCCCAACGCCACTCGGCCCGGGGGTTCGCGCCATGCTGTCGCCCGTCGCCGCGCCGCCGTCGGCAGTCGAGCTGCTGGACGAGCGGGTGCGCGAGGCAGTACGCCGCCAAGGCGTCGACCCGCTGCTGGATCGTCCGGCCGTGTTGCGCATCGTGGAACAGGCCGTCCTCGACTACGACCGGCACAGCCTCAGCGGCGCGGTGTCCCCGCTGGAAGACCAGGCCGGGGTCCTCGACGAGCTGCTGGCCCGGGTCGCCGGTTTCGGACCGCTGCAACGCTTCCTCGACGACCCGTCGGTCGAGGAGATTTGGATCAACGAGCCCTCGCGGGTCTTCATCGCCCGCGAGGGGCGGCACGAGCTGACCACCACGATCCTCACTGCGACCCAGGTGTCCGACCTGGTCGAGAGGCTGCTCAAGACCAGTGGCCGGCGCATCGACTTGAGCACGCCCTTCGTGGACGCGATGCTGCCATCTGGCCATCGGGTGCACGTCGTTCTGGACGGGATCAGCCGTGGCTTCTCCGCGGTCAACATCCGCAAGTTCGTGGTGCGGGCAGGACGTCTGGACGAGCTGGTCGACCTGGGCACGCTGACCCCTGCCGCGGCGCAGTTCCTCACCGCGGCGGTGGTCTCCGGGCTCAACATCCTCGTCGCCGGTGGCACCCAGGCGGGCAAGACCACGCTGCTGAACTGTCTGGGCTCGGCGATCCCCGGACGCGAGCGGATCGTGTCGTGCGAAGAGGTCTTCGAGCTGTTGATCAGGCGCCCTGTCCAGCCATTTGCATGAGGCCGCCGTCCATGACGTACGTCGCACCTGAGACGTAGTCGCCGTCGGAGGAGGCGAGGAACACCGCGAGCCGGCCGATCTCCTCAGGCTGCGCCGCCCGCTTCAACGGGATGCTCTGCACCTGCTGCTCCAGATAGTCGGCATCGTCAATGGCCTTCTGGTTGAAGGGTGTGAGCACCATGCCGGGGGCGATGTTGTTGACCGTCATGCTCATCTCCGAGACTTCCAGCACCAGGGTGCGTGTCAGATTCCGCAGTGCCCCCTTCGAGCAGTCATAGTCAGAGGCTCCTGCCCGCGGTTGCTCTTCGTGCACAGACGTGGTGTTGATGATCTTGCCCCCGCCGCCTAGCTGCTTGCGGTGGTTGATGAAGTGTTTGCAACAGATCAGCTGGCCGATCAGGTTGCTGCGCATGGTGGCCATGAAGTCGTCGATGTCGAGGTCGGCGACATAAACTCCGGACGCGTCGACACTGGCATTGTTCATCAAGATGTCGATACGACCGAACGCTTCAAGGGCGCTCCGGAACATCTGCTGTACCTGGTCCTCGTACCCGTGGTCACCCTGGACGACGACCGCTCGGCGCCCCAACGCCTCGACACTCTGCTGAGTCTTCGCGGCGCCGTCGGCGTCCTGCAGGTAATGCACGACGATGTCGGCGCCTTCACGGGCCATTTCGATGGCGGTGGCCTGTCCGATTCCGGAGTCTGAACCGGTGATGAAAGCGACCCTGTCCTCGAGCTTGCTCATGTTGTCTCCTCGTGGGTGGATGGTTGAAGGCCGTCGAACGCGACGGTGGTCTACCCCGCCGGCTCATTCGGGCACTCCCGAAAGGCGCCGCCCCCCACCAATCGACACCGGTCGGCGTGGCGCACTGCCATAGCTACTCGCCGGTATGCGCGGACAGCCTGTCGATGTCCAGAAGGGTCACCTTGCCGCGGCCCAGGCGCAGCAGACCCTGGTCGGCGTACTCGTTGAGAACCTTGGTCGTGGTTTCGCGCGAGGTCCCCGCCAGCGCCGCGATCTGTTCGTGAGTCAAGAGCACATGGTTGCCTCGGGTGCGGGGGCGTCGCGGTCCCTGAGGCGAGCAGACAAAGCGTGGTCGCCACCCGTTGGGCAACGCTCTTGAACACCGTGTCGCACAGTCGTTGCTCGAGTTGGGAGACCCGGGTGCCCAGTGTCTCGGAAATGCGAGCCGCGATCCGAGCATCTGACAGCAGAATGGTTTGCACATCTTCCTTGGTCATGACGCAGACGGTGACGGCCTCGAGTGCTTCGGCGAAGTTGTCGTGCATCAGCTGACCGAGGAGAATCATCTCCCCGAAGATGGTGCCTGGGGTGAGGATCGCGGTGGTCAACGCGCGTCCGTCGGGAGAGATGCGGAAAATGCGCACCCGTCCTCGCTTGAGGATGAACAGCGTCTCCATGGGCTGAGGGGGGGCGTAGAGGAGCTCACCGGCGGCAAACTGGCGCGTCGGTGCGGCGGCCGCTATGGCCTCCATTTCCGCGGTGGACAGGTCGACGAAGATGTCCACCTCGGTCATGCACCACAGATCGGCATCGCCACCTTGTCGCTCCACGTCGACCAACTCCTCACGGCGGCCCGGAGCCCACGGCCTGGCGTCATGGTCGAGGCCGTACACCAGACAGTACGACGAACGGTCTTGTTGCGGTTGAGTACCCAGCGGAACGCCGACCCCTTGGGCATTACTGTCGTACGTCACCACAGGCTTCTCAGCTGTGGTCGCGGCGACGGGCTCTCGTACTTCCAGACCGCTTGCGTCTTCATGGCACTGCTCCTGTCGGCGTGCGTCGCTGGCCAAGGCCAACGTAGGAGCCTCTGGTTCGCGCTTCCGTGAGCGCCATCACTGAACGACGAGCCGTCAGGGACGAACGTGGGACCGGTACGTTCCCTGACAGATAACGGAGCCCTGATGACCAGCGAGTCCCATGCCAACGTCCACTTCGACCCTGACCGCACCGTCCTGCTGGTGATCGATCCCGTGAACGACTTCCTGCACGAGGACGGTGCTGCGTGGGAGATGACCAAGTCGACCGTCAAGAAGAACGATGTGGTCGCGCAGCTCGCCCGGGTGACCCATGGCGCTCGAACCGCAGGAGTCCCGGTGGTATTTGGTCCGATGGCCTACACGGCCCAGGACTATGCCGATGACCGGCTGCAGCGACGCAGCGGCATCAACCGGCTGATGTTCGAGAACCAGATGTTTCTCGCCGGGTCGTTCGGTGCCGACTTCCATGACGAAATTCAGCCGCAGCCCGGCGACATCATCCTCGAGCCGCACAAGGGCACCGACGTGACGCAGACCGACCTGCGGGACCACCTTGACCGCTTGGGGACCACGCATCTGGTGCTGGCCGGCATGACGGCGAATCTGTGCGTCGAGTCGACCGGACGTTCCGCCACCGAGCTGGGCTACGACGTGACGTTCCTCTCCGACGCGATCGGCGCGGAGAGCCTGCCTGCCTACGAGGCGTCCATCCATGTGAACTACCCGCTCATCGGGAACGCGGTCATCGAGGTCGACGACTTCCTCGCGGCCATCGCGGGCCCGGTCGACCCTGGGCAGGCGGTGAAGGCCGGCGACACCGTCTACGGCTCGGACCGCGGCAAGATCGGAACGGTCGAAGAGGTCGTTCCAGCCGCCGCCGGCTCCCCCTCGTACATGGTGGTCCCGCGCGGTCTGGTCTTCGAGACCGACACGTTCATCCCCTTGGACGCCGTCACCCATCGAGCAGAGGACCGCGTCTATATCAACGTCCCCAAACTCGTCATCGCCAAGCTCCCTTGGAGGGAGCGGCCCACGGCTCAAGCGCTGCTCGCGAAGCAGGGGCCACCGGCCGACCAGGTCGGAAAGCTCTACCGCAGCCACTCGCCGTCCAGCGGCACATCGACATTCGACATGTGAGGCGAGCCCGCACTGCCGCGAAGAGACCGGGCGTCGTGCGAGGCCCGATCTGTGCGCGCGCGCCG
>JALZMX010000044.1 GCA_030857985.1 Actinomycetota bacterium
GTGCGACCGCACATGCCGATGAGCGGGTGCTCTGAAGCGGGACACCACTGGTCGGTCGGGGTGCACGATCGCAGCCATGCAGGCCAGTCAGGTCAGCGCGGCCGTGACCACGAGCTCCAGTGCGGGCCGTGGGTCGCTGTCGTCGTGCCGGGCGATGCGGTGCAGGATCAGTCCCTCAAAGCAGGCCATGATCGCGCCGGCGGAGACCTGCGGGTCCCGGGCGCCCAGCCTCGCAAGGGCAGAGGCAGTCGCGGACTGCATCGCGGTGCGCCCTTGCGACAACGCTTCCCTCAGCGAGGAGTCGTGGCTCGCTTCCATGAAGAGGACCAGGCGAGCCGTGGTGAGGACGCGGTTGGTGACCGTGGTGTGCTCCAGCAGACCCACCATGGCGTCCACGAGATCCGCGGGCGACGCAGGCCCGAACGCGGCGTCCACGCTGACGAGCTCCCGGGCGAGTATCTCGTCCACCACACCGGACAAAAGCGCCGCCCGGGTCCGGAAGTAGTTGGACGTCGAGCCCTTGGGCAGGCCCGCCTTGTCATCGACCCTGCCGTGAGTCAGCGCCCGCAGCCCTTCGGCGCCGAGCAGCTCGATGGCTGCGGTGAGTGCGCAGTCTTTCGGCGATCTCACCGCTGCACTATATGCGTAGTGACTCTGCACTATGAACGTAGTAGCGTCGGCCCCGGACGTCGGAGACGCGACAGAGGGGCGGTGCCCATGCGATCGGTGCTGATCACCGGAGCCAGCCGTGGGATAGGTCAGGCCGTTGCCCTCCGACAGGCCGCCGCAGGCTGGGACGTGTACGCCGGCGTCCGGGACACCGGCAGCGGCCAGCGACTGGTTTCCGCCGACGCGCGCATTACCCCGGTGGAACTCGACGTGACAAACGAGGCGCAGATCGCTTCGCTGCCGCAGCAGCTGCCGCAACGGTTGGACGCCGTGGTGAACAATGCCGGCACCGCCCTCCTGGGGCCGATCGAGGCGCTGTCGCTCGGGGACCTACGGCAGCAGATGGAGGTCAACCTCATCGGCCAGGTCGCCGTCACTCAGGCGGTACTGCCCATGCTCCGCGCCAGCGAGGGCCGGGCCGTCTTCCTGTCATCGGTCAACGGCCGGATGTCGGTCCCCATGGAGGGTGCCTACTGCGCCTCGAAGTTCGCGCTCGAAGGGCTGGTCGACGCCCTGCGCGTCGAGCTGCGGCCGTGGCGCATCAGCGTGTCACTCGTGGAGCCAGGCCCTGTAGACACCGGCCCCTGGCGAGAGATCCACGGGCAGATCGACGGCATGGAACAGCAGATGACGCCGGAGCACCACGAGCTGTACGCCGGGCACACCGCCGGGCTACGCCGGTTTGCGAGCCGTCTGCAGGGCCGGACGATGTCTGCTGACCGGGCGGCCCGTGTCGTCCAGCGCGCGCTCACCGCCAAGCGGCCGCGCGGGCGGTACGTCGTGGGCGGGGACGCCCGCGCGATGATCGCGATGCAGGCCGTCATCCCGACAAGGGCCTTGGATGCTGCCTCCGCCCGTATTGGGGGATGGAAGTAGAGCTGGACTCACCGGAGCACGAACTCGTTCCTCACATCCGAGAGCCGGAATGCGGGCACTCCCTCTGTAGTAGCGCAACGCTCGTCACAGGCAACGCCTCACTCGAGGAACATGCGCGTGAGCAGATCCGTCAGCCACGCCTCGTACTGCTCGATCCGCCAGCCGGCGTCGTGGACAAGTCGAAGGTAGGCGGCCGGCTGCAGCGTCCACAGCGTGTCCGTGATCATGTCGATGTCGCATCGCGGCGAGGGGGTCCTCGTGTGCAGCGCGACCGCGAACTCGCGCAGGCCGGTGCGTCGCTGGGTCTGGTAGCGATCCCAGATCGTCGCCGCGTCGGGGTCCACAGTCGCCGCCACCTCAAGGGCACGGGCGATCAGCGCGATGCGTCCGGCTATGTCGACCATGTTGCGCGCCAGCCGCTCGATGGCTCGGCGGGGGTCACGCTCCTCTACCGCTGACCGCCACCAGTCACGTGCAGCGACTGGAACGGCGGCGTCATCTCCGGCCAAGGCTCGATCGACGACCTCGCGCAGGATCACCGGTTTCGGTCCGACGGCCGAGAAGACCGTCGGTCTGGCGACGCCGGCCTCGGCCGCGATGTCCTCGATCGAGGTAGCGATGTAGCCCTTCGTGGCGAAGAGCTTGGCCGCGGCGC
>JALZMX010000249.1 GCA_030857985.1 Actinomycetota bacterium
CCCGGCCACGGCGAAGTGGAAGCCCTCGACCTGGCCGTCTTCCGGCTCGATCGAGGCGGCGCCCTTGTTGGACGACACCCACTCTGCGTCGGTCAGGTGGTAGTAGCCCCAGAACCGGTAGCCGTCCTCGGCGGACGCCGCTCCGGCGAGCAGGGTGAGTGCCGCGAGTGCAATGAGGCAGGAGACTGAGGCGACGGTGAGTCGGCGAACGAGCGCCATGGCTGGCCTTTCGTGGGGAGCGGTTCCGAGACGCAGACCGGGACCGCTCACCTCGCCCGGCAACTGCCACCCGGGAGGCTCGACCCGGCTCCGTCCCGCTGACCTCGGCGGGTGGTGCTGGAGCCGCTACCGCGCCCAGGTGTTCCGGCTCGTCGCGAACCTATGGCGGTCCACGACCTACGGTTGCGGGTCAGCGCCGGACTTCGACCGGCTTCCCCTGGCGCAGCGGTGTGCTGAGCAGACGGTCCCACGCCACGCCGTACCTCGTCAAAAGCCCGCGCCGGTTAGGCTCGCCCCCACCCCTACTTTTCTTTCGTCACGGGGTGGCCCCGTGACGCACCTATCGTTGCTGGGTGGCCCGGTTACGAACGGAGAGGACGACCCGGATGCCCTGGACATGGCGCATGACGGACTCGACCGGCGCGGAGGTTTCGGCGGCCGAGCTGGACGGCCAGGAGTTCCCGGCCCAGAGCGATGCCGAGTCGTGGGTCGGTGAAGTGTGGCGTGAGCTGCTCGACCGGGGTGTCGACGGGGTGACCCTGCTCGAGGACGGCCGCGAGGTCTACGGCCCGATGAGCCTGCACGCCTGACAGCGGGTCAGAAGTTGCGCTTGGGCGGCGAGACGGTCTTGGCCGGGTCACGCTCGACCACGTCGCCGAGCACGTCGTCGATCCGCTCGAGCGTCTCCGCGTCGAGCGTCACGCCGGCGGCCTTGACGTTCTCGGTGACCTGCTCGGGCCTCGAGGCACCGATGATCGCCGCCGAGACGTTCGGGTTCTGCAGCACCCAGGCGACCGCCAGCTGGGCCATGGAGAGGCCGGTCCCGTCGGCAAGCGGCTGGAGCTGCTGCACCCGGGTCAGCACGTCGTCGTCGAGGAAGCGCTTGACCATGTCGGCCCCGCCCTTCTCGTCGGTTGCCCGCGAGCCCTCGGGCGGCCGCTCACCGGGGACGTACTTGCCGGTGAGCACACCCTGGGCGATCGGTGACCACACGACCTGACCGACACCGAGCTCCTCGCAGGTCGGCACCACCTCGGACTCGATCACCCGCCACAACATGTTGTACTGCGGCTGGTTCGACACGAACGGGACCTTCAGCTCGCGGGCCAGCCGGTGCCCCTCCCGGATCTCGTCAGCCGTCCACTCCGAGACACCGATGTAGAGCACCTTGCCCTGGCGGACGACGTCGGCGAAGGCCTCCATCGTCTCCTCGAGCGGCGTCTCGTGGTCGAAGCGGTGCGCCTGGTAGAGGTCGACGTAGTCGGTCCGCAACCGTCGCAGCGACCCGTCGATCGCCTCAATGATGTGCTTGCGGGACAGTCCGTGGTCGTTGGGTCCACCAGGTCCGGTCGGCCAGTAGACCTTGGTGAAGATCTCGACGGACTCCCGGCGTACGCCCTCCAGCGCCCGCCCGAGGACGTCCTCCGCCTTGGTGTTGGCGTAGACGTCGGCGGTGTCGAACGTCGTGATGCCGTCGTCGAGGGCTTGCCGCACACATGCCGTCGCCTGGTCCTCCTCGACCTGGGATCCGTGGGTGAGCCAGTTGCCGTAGGCGATCTCGGAGACCTTGAGACCGCTCGAACCGAGGTTGCGAGATTCCATGACCGCAAACCTAGGCAGGCGTGGGTACGACGGCCAACCCGCCGCCTCAGCCATGCCGCGCCTATCGGTACTGACCGGGGAGGTTGGCGCCCGGCTTGACCTGCGTCTTCGGCATTCGGAGGAAGCGCATCTGGCTGCTGCGCAGCAGCGAGTACAGCCGGGCGCCCTTGGTGCTCTGGTCGGGGAAGCGGACACCCAACTGCTTGCCCAGGCGCCACAGGAGGAACACCGTGTCGGCCACCGTCAGCAGGATCGTGGTCATCCAGAGGACCACCGTGACGCTGCGGGCCCACAGCGTCGGGATGAAGCCGAGCATCAAGATCACGACCAGC
Organism: Actinomycetota bacterium; assembly: GCA_030857985.1. Taxonomy (GTDB): domain Bacteria; phylum Actinomycetota; class Actinomycetes; order Propionibacteriales; family Nocardioidaceae; genus JALZMX01. The sequence continues at coordinate 2,154 of JALZMX010000249.1, forward strand.
GCGGGCAGCAGGAACTCGGCCGCGTTGCGCCGGGAGTCGACGAAGTCGCGGCAGAACCGCCGGACCGGACCTCGATCGCGTCGCGGCAGGTAGCGGTCGTCGCCACCACCCTGCATCGCCGACCGGGTCTTACCCCGCTCGGACCGCGCCTGCTGCCGCTGCCGGGCGGCCGCCTCGCGCCGGTCGCGCGGCGGGGTCATCCTTTTCTTGCGCGCCGCCTCGGCCGCGCTCCGTCTGGGCGTCGGGCGACCCTTGCCCTCCTCGCCCCGCAGCCGTTCCAGGGACTCCGCCGAGGTCTCGGTTGCGGAGTCGTTCGGCGTACGGCGTCGGAACACGGGGACCCTCTGCGTGCGATCGGGGACCTGGGCGAGCACAGGCTACCCGCCGCCGGCCGCTCGCCTGTCGGTCACGCCGCGACGTAGGGTGGGAACGAGCGCGCGAGGCCGCACTCTCTTCGTCGACGCAGAAGGGGCTTCTGTCCTGCCATGAGCATCATGAAGCGCATGGGCCTGATCTTCCGATCCAAGGCCACCGGCGCCCTCGACCGTGCCGAAGACCCGCGAGAGACGCTCGACTACAGCTACCAGAAGCAGCTCGAGATGTTGCAGAAGGTCCGTCGCGGCGTCGCCGACGTGGCGACGAGCCGCAAACGCCTGGAGCTGCAGCTGAACCAGCTCGAGCAGCAGTCGTCGAAGTTGCACGACCAGGCGCAGAAAGCCTTGTCGATGAATCGTGAGGATCTGGCGCGCGAGGCGCTCACCCGACGTTCCGGACTGCAGCAGCAGGTCGAGTCGCTGCAGCAGCAGCACGCAGCGCTCCAGGCGGAGGAGGAGAAGCTCACGCTGGCTTCACAACGGCTGCAGGCCAAGGTCGAGGCGTTCCGCACCCGCAAGGAGTCGATGAAGGCCACCTACACCGCCGCCGAGGCCCAGACCAAGATCGGCGAGGCCTTCTCCGGGATCTCCGAGGAGATGGGCGATGTCGGGTTGGCGATGCAGCGTGCCGAGGACAAGACCGCGCAGATGCAGGCTCGGGCCGGTGCGATCGACGAGCTGCTGGCCTCCGGCGCGCTCGACGACGCCACCGCCACCGGTCCGCAGGACGACATCTCGCTCGAGCTGGACCGCATGTCATCGACGTCCGACGTCGAAGGCGAGCTTGCCGCGATGCGGGCACAAGTCGGCGGCGGCGAGGCGCCCAAGCAGATCGGTGGGCAGAACGACGAGCCCGCGCCCGCACAGACCGAGACGCGTCGGGAGGGGGAGCAGGCATGATCGTGCGCATCCTCAACGAGGGCCAGTGGGAGCTCGGCGACGACCGTGTCGACGCGCTCAACGAGCTCGACGCCTCGGTCGAGCACGCGATCGAAGCCGGTGACGAGGGTTCCTTCCGTACGTCGCTCGCCGCGCTGCTGGCCGGTGTCCGTGGTGAAGGCACCCCGGTGGAGCTGGACCGGCTGGTCGACTCCGACCTGGTCCTGCCGCCCGGTGACGCCAGCCTGGAGGAGGTCCGGAACTTCCTCTCCGACGAAGGCCTGATCCCCGGCTGAGACAGGGGCTCGAGACGACAGCGGACAGCGGAACGACCGGCCGCACCGGCTCGTCGTACACAGTGAGAACGAGACAAGGGAGGGTGGCCGACCAGGTGGCAACACGCTTCATCAAGGACAGCGGTCTGACGTCGCGGATGGCGCTGGTGATGGCGCTCCTCGCGGTGCTCTATCTCGCGTTCATGGCGTTCCTCATCGTCAACACGAGCGTCGCGTACACGCCGGTGATCATCGTGCTGGCAGGCGCGTTCGCCGTCGGTCAGTGGTACTTCTCGGAGAAGATCGCGCTGGCCGCGATGCGTGCGCGCGAAGTGTCGCCGCAGCAGGCTCCAGAGCTGCACGGCATGATCGACCGGCTCTGCGCGCTCGCGGACATGCCGAAGCCCCGTGTCTACGTCACCGACATGGACATGCCCAACGCGTTCGCCACCGGCCGTTCGCCGGCGCACTCCTCCGTCTGTGTCACCACCGGCATCATGCGCCGGCTCAACGCCGAGGAGCTCGAGGGTGTGCTGGCTCACGAGCTGTCGCATGTCGCGCACCGCGACGTCGCGGTGATGACGGTCGCGTCGTTCCTCGGGGTGATCGCCGGTCTGATCACCCGCTGGGGCCTGTACTTCGGTGGTGGGCGTCGTGACAGCGGTGCGCTGCCGTTCCTGGTGATCTGGCTGGTCAGCATGGTTGTCGCGGCGGTGTCGTTCCTGCTCACCCGGATCCTGTCCCGTTACCGGGAGCTCTGCGCCGACCGGTCCGCCGCGTTCCTCACCGGCCAGCCCTCCGCCCTGGCCTCGGCGCTGACCAAGATCTCCGGTGACATGGCCCGCATCCCGACCCGCGACCTGCGGCAGGCCGAGCCGCTCAACGCGTTCTTCTTCGCCCCTGCGCTCAAGGGCGCGAGCCTCAACTCGCTCTTCGCCAGCCACCCGCCGCTCGAGAAGCGCCTGGACCAGCTCGCCAGGGTGTCGGCCGAGCTGGGCCGGCCGCTCTGACCGGGCCTGGCTGCGATGGGATTCTTCGACGCGATCCTCGGGCGCCGGACCCCGGTGAAACCCGACCTGGACCAGCTCTTCGCGCTGCCGTCCGCGGCGGTGACGTTGCAGGTGAGCAGCGGCTTCACCCCGACCGGGGTCGGGTCGGTCTGCTACCGCGCCAGCGAGGGCGTGGCGTTCGCCTCGATGCAGGACGACGTGCAGCGGCTGCTCGACGCAGACGGTGGTCCGGCCGTCGAACGGGTCAACGACGACTTCGGCTTCACCTGGCTGGTCTGCCGGCAACCGCCCGACGACGTGTCGGCGCTGGTGACCGAGCTGCACGCGGTCAACCGGGCGTTGGAAGACGCTGGCTTCGGGTCGTCGCTGCTGTGCTCGCTGGCTGTGTTCGAGCACGCCGACGGCCGACGGCTGGGTCTGGTCTACCTGTACAAGCAGGGGACCTTCTACCCGTTCGCGCCGAGCGGGGGAGCGGGCAGGCCGAGCGGGGGAGCGGGCAGGCAGCAGCGTGACAACCCGCTGGAGCTGCAGATGCGTGGTGTGCTGGCGAACGACCTGACCGTCGAGGCCGACCTGTCCCGGTGGATGGCCGTCTGGGGCGCCCCCGGCCTCTAGGCCGTCCAGTCCGGCAATGTCGGCGTGCTGTTGGGTCGGTTGCCCGGAAAGTGGGCGCGAACGACAAGTCTTGTCGCCCCGAACGTGTCGTTGGTGACCAGTTTCAGTCCTTGGCGGACTCGAGCGGCAGGTCGAGCATGCGCTGCAGCGCAATCTTGGCGTACCGCTCGGTTTCCGGGTCGACCTGGATCCGGTTGACCACACGACCGGCAAGGAGGTTCTCGAGAGCCCACACCAGGTGCGGCAGGTCGATACGGTTCATCGTCGAGCAGAAGCAGACCGTCTTGTCCAGGAACGCGATCGTCTTGTCCGGATGCTGCAGCGCCAGCCGCTGCACGAGGTTGAGCTCGGTGCCGATGGCCCAGGCAGAACCAGTTGGGGCCGCCTCGATCGTCTTGATGATGAACTCCGTGGACCCGACCAGGTCGGCCTTGGTGACGACCTCGTGCCGGCACTCCGGGTGCACCAGCACCTGCACCCCCGGGATCCGCTCGCGCACGGCGTCGACACATTCGGGCGAGAACCGGCCGTGCACCGAGCAGTGGCCGCGCCAGAGGATCACGGAGGCTGCGCGTAGCTGCTCGGGCGTCAGGCCACCGTCTGGTCGGTGTGGGTCGAAGACGACACAGTCGTCGAGCGAGAAGCCCAGCTCGAGCACCGCGGTGTTGCGGCCGAGGTGCTGGTCGGGCAGGAACAACACCTTCTCGCCCCGGTCGAACGCCCAGGCCAGCGCCTGGCGAGCATTCGACGAGGTGCACACCGCTCCGCCGTTGCGGCCGCAGAACGCCTTGATGTCCGCACTGGAGTTCATGTATGTCACCGGCACCGTCAGCGCGGCGATGCCTGCGTCGCCGAGCACGTCCCAGGCGTCCTCGACCTGCTCCAGGCGCGCCATGTCGGCCATCGAGCAGCCGGCCGCGAGGTCGGGCAGGATTACCTGCTGGTGCTCGGTGGTGAGGATGTCGGCCGACTCGGCCATGAAGTGCACACCGCAGAAAACGATGTACGGCGCATCCGGGCGGGCCGCCGCCTCGCGCGCCAGCGTGAACGAGTCACCGGTGACGTCGGCGAACTGGATGACCTCGTCGCGCTGGTAGTGGTGGCCGAGCACGAGCAGCCGATCGCCCAGAGCAGCCTTGGCCAGTCGGGCCCGCTGCACCAGGTCTGGGTCGGCCGCGGCCGGTAGAGCGCCGGGACACTCGACGCCCCGCTCGGCATCCGGGTCGGCGGCGCGGCCCAGCACGAGGAGGGGGAGATCGGTCGTCGTCACAGCTGTGCTCCTGGAGTCGGCGGGATCCACCATGGTTCCACAGGGTCCAACCGCCGCGGCGGCGCGCCCGTTCCTGCCCCCGTGGCTGCGCCGGCCGAGCAGTTGCGCAACCTCGGAGGAAGGAACCGGGGCTGATGTGCAACCTCGGAGGGAAGAAACGGGGCTGTTGTGCAACCTCGGCGGGAGGGGGAGCGGGGACCCCCGGTGATCCAGCCGTCGAGGTCGGGACGCCAGGATGGGTCAGTGCGCGTGCTCGTGGCCCCGGACAAGTTCGCCGGCACCCTGAGCGCGGTCGAGGCCGCCGCCGCCATCGCTCAGGGCTGGCAGCGCCGTGCCCCGCACGACGAGGTGCTGCAGGTGCCGATGTCCGACGGCGGTCCCGGTTTCCTCGACG
>JALZMX010000062.1 GCA_030857985.1 Actinomycetota bacterium
CCGGTCGCGGCGCTGGGCAACTCCGACACGGACCTGGCGCACCCGCAGGAGGAGCAGGGCGTCACCAACGAGTGTGAGGTAGTGCCCGCCGAGACCCAGGGCGTGATCGGCACCGCAGCCCTGGGCCGCAACAGCGAGAAGGCCCGCTACTCCAACTACGGCACCGGTGCTACCGACGTGGCCGCCCCCGGCGGCAACGGATTCACCGGCGACTGCAACCGGACGGTCCTGTCGACCATCCCCGGCGGCGGTTACGTCTGCATCCAGGGCACCTCGATGGCGTCACCGCACGCCGCCGGCGTGGCTGCGTTGATCGTCAGCCAGTTCGGCCGGCTCGGTGCCGACGGTGACGTGAAGATGCCTCCGCAGAAGGTCGAGGACTACATGCAGTCGAGCACGATCGACATCGGCCTGCGTGGGTACGACGAGTGCTTCGGCAACGGCCGGATCGACGCGCTGCGTGCTGTCAGGCACGATACGTCGCGGGCGTACGACGCGACGGCGCCGGCTTGCCCGGAGTACGCCGAGTAGGACTGGCCACCAGCGTGCGTCGCGACCGGCGCACGGCCTCGACGTACAACTGTGGGGCCGCAGGCACGACCGCTGCGGCCCCACAGCCACGCCCCCTCCCCGCCGAGGTTGCGCATCAGCCCGCCGCATCGCGCAGGGGTCGCCGGCAGGGCGGCCCCGCGGGCAAGACCCCCGAAAGCACGGATCTTTGCACGCGCAACCGGCGCATCGCGGACGAAAGTCCCCGGAACCGGGGATCTTTGCGGGCGAGGGCCTATGCCGACGGGTCGTCGTCGAGCTGCAGCAGCGCCTCGAGCTCTGCCCGGCCCGGCAGCTCATCAGGACTGATGAGGTCGCCGGTGCGCACGTAGTAGAACGCCGCGGTCACCCTCTCCGGCGCAACGCCGGAGAGCTCGGCCCAGGCAACGCGGTAGAGCGCGAGCTGCAGCGGATCGGCGCTCTGCTCGACGTTGGTCTTCCAGTCGACGACCTGAAAGCCGTCGCGGGTGGCGTAGACGGCATCGATCCGCCCGCGCACCACCTGGCCGCCTAGAACCAAGGCGAACGGTGCCTCCACCTGGTAGGGGATCCGCTCGGCGAACGGGCCGGATCTGAAGGCGTCACACAGCTGTTGCAGCTCGGCGTCGCTTCCGATCCCGACGTCGCCGGCACCGGGGATGTCGTCGGCGCCGAGCAACGGCTGTTGGCCGACGAAGGCCTCGACCCAGGCGTGGAAGCGGGTGCCGAAACGTGCTGCTGGCGACGGTCGCCGAGGCATCGGCCGGAGGAGGTCACGAGCCAGGCTCTGCGGCTCGCTGTGCAGGCGCATCATCGCGGTAGCCGAGAGTGTCGCGGGCAGCTCGACCACGTGCTGGGAGCTTCGCGCGGCGCGGGCCTCGACGAGCAGCCGCTCGATCTCGTCGTCCCACGCCTGCACGCGGGCCTGCTCGTCCAGCATCAGATCGGCCAGCTCGTCGTCGGACTCATAGCTGCCGGTGCCGCGATGCCGACGCCGGGCGGCCGCAACCAGCTCCGCTGCATCGCGGCGCTCCTCGAGCGCACCGACGTCGAGATCGGCCGGCCAGCCGGACACCTGTTGCGTGTCCAGCTCGGGATTGGCCGTGTCCGATCCCGGCTCGTCAGCCCAGACGACAGGGGCCTCGCCGTGGCGCTGCACCTCTGCGAGCAGCTGCAGCAGGTAGTCGGACGGGCCGCGCCGGTTCTTCTGGGTGCGCCCCCACCAGTGCCCGCTGGCGATCAGCCGCCGCCGAGCCCGGGTGAGTGCGACATAGCCGAGGCGCCGTTCTTCGAGCAGGTCGTCGGCACGGGCCTCGGCCACGAACTCGTCCAGACCTCTTGGGGTCCAGTCACCGACCTGCACCAACGTCGCGGCGTCACCGCGCAGGGGCCAGGGCAGCTCCTTCGCCGAGGTGGTCCAACGAGACCGCGGCCGGGTGCTTGGGAAGACCCCCTTGGCCAGCGCGGGGAGGAACACGACGTCCCACTCCAGCCCCTTCGCCTTGTGGACAGTCATCAGCTTTACCGAGTCGGCGTCGCTGGGCGCCGCCACCGCCAGGCCGTGGCCGAACTCGTCCTCGGCGCGCAGATAGGCGAGCAGTCCCGGCAGCGAGGCCTCGGCATCGACACCGGCATAGGCGGCGACCGCATCGAGAAATGCGGCGACGTTGTCCGCGGCCTGGGTCCCCACCGGCGACGAGGACGAACTCAGCTCGACGGCAAGTCCGGTCGCGTCGACAACGCGGCGGACGAGGTCGATCAGCGGTTCTCCGACCGAGCGACGCAGCGCTCGGATCTCGCGCCACAGCAGCCGGAAGCGCTGGCGCGCCTCGGCGGAGTACGGTCCTGGACCGGGATCCTCGATCGCCTCTGACAGCGACGCGATCTCGGTGGGATCGGCTCCCGCGACGGCCGCCTCCAGCGCGTGCGCCAGGCCGTCGGCCGGGCTGGCGGCCGGGTGGGCGGCCGGGCCGCTGGAACCATAGGACGCGAGGTGTCGCGCCCGGCGGCCGAGCAGCGCGAGGTCGCGCGCCCCGATCCGCCAGCGCGGGCCGGTCAGCAGGCGCAGGAGCGCCGGGTTTGCGGTCAGGTCGTGCGTGACCTCCAGGGTGGCGACGACGTCCGCCACCTCCGGACGCGTCAGCAGGCCACCGAGGCCGACCAGCTCAACAGGTATGCCGTGGTGTCTCAGCTCGACCTGCAGATGTGCGGCATCGGCGTTGTCGTGCACCAACACCGCGATGTCGCTCCAGGCCAGCCGCTCGTCGTCGGCCTTCGCCGCGGCCACCTGCCCTGCGACCCAAGCCATCTCGGCACGGTGGCTGTCGAGGAGCGCGACCGACACCTCACCGGGCAGCACACCTGCGGGCGCACGCAGCGGCTCGACGCCCCGATGGCGCTTGTAGAGCGGTGCCGCGTGGTCGTTGGCGGCTTCGAGGATGCGCTGCCCGGAGCGGCGATTGACGCTGAGGGGGAAGCGCCGCGGTGCGGTGCCGTCGTCGCGCCGGAAGTGTTCGGGGAACTCGTCGAGGTTGGCCACCGAGGCGCCGCGCCAGCCGTAGATCGCCTGACATGGGTCACCGACCGCCGTCACCGGCCACCCTCGCCCGTCCGTCGTGGTGGATCCGGAGAACAGCCCGGCCAGCATCCGCCGCTGCGCCACCGAGGTGTCCTGGTATTCGTCGAGCAACACCACGCGATAGCGGTCGCGCTCGGTCTCCCCCACCTCGGCACAGCGCTCCGCGAGCGCCGCACCGAGCGCCATCTGGTCGGAGAAGTCCATCACCCCCCGGACCTCCTTTGCGTCGCGGTAGGCAGCCACCAGGTCGAGCAGCTCGTCGCGCTTGGCCGCCGCGGCGGCGACGGCGTCGACCCTCTTGGTCGGTCTGGCTCCGGCCAGACGCCGACGAAGCTCGGTGTGGAAGCGCCGGACATCGTCGACACCGACCACGTGCTCGGACAGCTGGGCATCGAGGTTGAGCAGGTCGGTGACCAGGGTGGGCAGGTGGGTGCTGACGTGCTGCAGCCGGCCGCGGTGGCGGTGCAGGACAGAAACGGCGAGCTGGAAGCGCGACGCGTCTGCCGACACCCGGGTGTCTGGCTCGACTCCCAGCCGCAAACCATGCTCGGCGATCAACCGCCCGGCGAAGGCATGGTAGGTGGCCACGGCCGGCTCCCCAGAGTCCTCGGGCAGCTCGGCGGTCTCTGGCACGGCGGTGTGGTGGCCGGGCCGGCCCTGGCTGTGGCCGCCCAGACCAGCGTCGATGAGTGCGCGGCGTACCTTGATCCGCAGCTCGGCCGCAGCCTTGTTGGTGAAGGTCAGACCCAACACCTGGTCCGGCTGCAACGCACCGCTGCCGACCAGCCACACCACCCGCGCCGCCATCACCGTGGTCTTGCCCGAGCCTGCGCCGGCCACGATCACCCCCGGCTCGAGCGGAGCGGTGATGGCGTCGAGCTGCTGGACGCTGAACGCGGTGCCCATCAACGCACGCAGGTCGGCGGGATCGGTCAACCTCGCCGGACTCTGCGCAGCGCCGGCGAGGTCGAGCGCGACCGGACCGGCGGCACGGACGGCACCGGCGGTGCTGCTCGCGGCGGAATCACGCAGCAGCGTCATCGGTGTCCCTCCGACCCCGCGGACAGAATCGTCAACCCGCCCGGCTGGGCGGGGCAGAGCCGCTGGAACTCGCACGTGCCGCAGTGTGCGTTGGGGCGCGCCTCGAAAGCCTCGGCTCGCACGGTCTGCACCGCGCAGCGCAGCTGGTGTTCGGGCGGTGTGGAGCCGTCGTCGCCGACGCCGGCAACCGGCTGGTGCTGGACCTTGGGCATCCCGGCGTCGTCGAGCCGCAGTTGCACCAGCTCGGCGCCGCCCGCGCCTGCCTTCCCTCCGAACGCCGCGTCGGCGGCGCCACGTTGCACCGCCAGCTGGTAGATGCCGAGTTGTGGATGCTCACGCAACGAGTCCCTGGCGACCGCCTTCGCACTGGTCTTGAAGTCGACCACGATCACCGAGCCGTGTGTGGTCACCTCGAGCCGGTCCATCGATCCGCGGACCTGCGCCGAGTCGGCGCTGCCGTCGGCACGTGTCACCGGGATCGTCACGTCGAAGTGGTGCTCGGCGGCGAGGAAGGTGCGGTCGGACCGCTCGCCGTGCCACCTCACGAAACGTCGCAGCGCCTCCTCCGCAGCGGCACGCTCACGCTCGGCCACCCAGGGTGCAGCGAACATCAGCTGGCCCCACACCACGTCGAGGTGCCTCATCAGCGCATCGACATCGGCCGGGACGTGGCCGAGCGCCACCGTCTCGGCGAGCACGTGCACGACCTTGCCGAAACCCTGCGCTGTCGAGCCGCTCGACTCCCCCGCGGCCTCGCGAGCGAGAAACCACCGCAACGGGCATTCCCCCAGCGTCGCGACCGCGCTGGGGGACAGCGCCAGCGGCGCATCGACAGGGCGCACCGCGACCCCGGCGTCGCTCACCGGCCGTAGCCCCCACCAGGAATCGGGGTCGGCCTGGCACACCAACGGCTCGGCGTCGAGGCGCTCGTCGGCGAGGCGCGCCAGCCGGGCGGCGGCGGCACGTCGCAGCGCCGGCGACGTCGCCCGGTCACCGGCGGTGCGACGCAGCGCAGCGACGACGCCCGGCAGCGACATCGGCCGTGAAGGGCGTCCGGAGACCGCGGTGATCGTGACCCCGAGGTCGTCGAGCAGTCGCGACGGCTGGTCGCCGTCGACGTCGGGTGACGTGACCGCGGTGACGATCAGGTGTTGCCGGGCCCGGGTGACGGCGACGTAGAACAGGCGGCGCTCCTCGGCCAGCAGCTGTGACGTGGGCACCGGCGGTCGGAGCCCGTCGTGGCCCAACCGGTCGGCCTGCAGCAGTGAGCCCCGACGTCGCAGGTCAGGCCACGCCCCGTCCTGGACGCCGGCCACCACCACCAGGCGCCACTCGAGACCTTTGGCCCGGTGTGCGGTGAGCAGCCGCACCGCCTGCCCGCGCACTCCCCGCTCGGCCAGCGTGTCACCGGGGATCTGCTGGCCGTCGATCTCGGCGAGGAACGACAACACACCTCGGTGTGAGCTGCGCTCCTCGGACCTGGCCGCGAGCTCGAACAATGCACAGACCGCGTCGAGGTCGCGGTGTGCGTGACGCGCCGCCGACCCGCCCCGGTCGACCCCGGCACGCAGGCGGCGAGGCCAGGTCGTGCCCGCCCACAACGACCACAGCACCTGCTCAGGAGGGTCACCGGCACGCAGCTGCTCGCCAGCGCGGGCGACCAGACGCGCCAACCGATGCGCCCGGACAGCCGGTTCGTCGCGGCGCAGGGCGAGCAGACGCGGATCGCCCATGGCCTCCACCAGCAGCTCGCGCGACGATCTGGGTGGCTGCCCGCCGGAGGTCTGGCGATTCTCCTCACGCAGCAGTCGCGACAACCGGCGTACGCCCCCGTCGTCCATGTCTCCCAACGGCGAGAGCAGCAGCATCCGTGCGGTCTCCGCGGTGAGCGCGGCCGGCTCGGCGGCGACGCGCAGCGCCACCAGCAAGGGCTGCACGGCCGGTTCCTGGCGCAGCGGCATCTCGTCGGAGGCCACCTCCGCCGGCACGCCGGCGGCCACCAGCGCCCGGCGCAGCGGTGGGATCGACCGCACACCCGAGCGCACGAGGACCGCCATCTGCGACCACGGGACGCCGTCCTCGAGGTGTGCGCGTCGTAGCCGCTGCGCGATGTGGTCCAGCTCGGCACCCGACGACGTGAACGTGAGCGCCTCGACCCGGCCGTCGCCGCAGGGGCACCCCTGCGCACGCGGTGAGCGGAACACCTCGAACGTCTCCCGGTCGATCGTGCCCGGCAGGCCCAGACCGGCGACGACCCGGCGTGAGGCCAGCAGCAGCCGCGACCCGAACCGCCGGGTGGTGCCCAAGGCGAGGACGTCGGCCGCGGCGCCGTCGATGCGCCGGAACTCCTGCGGCATCCGCAGGATCCCGCGCACGTCGGCACCGCGAAAGCCGTAGATGGACTGGTCGGGATCGCCCACCACGACAAGGTCGCGGCCGTCACCGGCGAGCGCCTGCAGCAGCCGCACCTGCGCCGGGTCGGTGTCCTGGTACTCGTCGACGAACACCGCCCGGATCTCGCGCCGCAGCACCGCCCGCACCTCCGGCCGCTCGGCCAGCAACACCGCGCGGTGCACCAGCTCGCCGTAGTCGAGCAGGTTCTGGGCGTCGAGGACGTCGAGGTACTCGTCGAAGAACTCCCCCACCGCGCTCCACTCGCGCCGGCCGGTCACTGCCCCGGTCCGCTGCAGGTCGGCAGGGTCGAGCGAGTGCTCGCGCGCCCGGGCGAGAACCGTGCGCACCTCTGTGGCGAGCCCACGGGTGCGCAGCGCAGCGTCGAGGCCCTTCGGCCAGGTCACCGTCCCCGACTCGCGGCTGCCCGCAAGCAGCTCACGCAACCGGACGTCCTGCTCGGGCGCCGACATCAGCTGCAGTGGCTGCACGAAGTCCGCTGCGGACTGGAAGCGCCGCACCAGGCCGTAACAGAACGAGTGGAACGTCGAGCTCAGCGGCATCGCCACGGTGCGACCGAGACGACCGGTGATGCGGTCACGC
>JALZMX010000065.1 GCA_030857985.1 Actinomycetota bacterium
CTAGCCTGAGCTCAGTGTCAGGGTGAGGTCGCCGCTGTTGCGGTGGTTGGATCCTGATCACCCGGTGTCTGGCTCATAGCCTGCTTGTCGCCTTGTCTGGTGCGGGGCTGATGTTCATGCGTTTTGCCGGCGCCGGGTGTGATGGACCGGCCGGCGTGACTTGATAGGAGCGTGGCATCGCCCCCACTGAGATGTGTCCGCCGACCGGCCCAACCGTCCCTCTCATCTGAGTGAAGGAGGCAACCATCATGGTTGTTGTTGGAGCCGATGTGCACAAGCGGACGCACACGTTTGTAGTCGTCGACGGAGTCGGCAAGAAGCTGGGCCACAAGACCGTCAGGGCCGATGCGGCTGGCCATGACAAGGCGATCCGGTGGGTCCAGGCCGAGTTCGCGGAAGCGATCACTGCCGACCCGCAGGGACTGCGGTGGGGCATCGAGGACTGTCGCCACCTCTCAGCGCGCCTGGAGATCGACCTGCTCGACGCAGGTCAGGCGGTGGTCCGGGTGCCGGCCAAACTGATGGCCCAGACCCGGGCTTCTGCGCGGACCCGCGGCAAGTCGGACCCGATCGACGCGTTGGCGGTCGCCCGGGCGGTACTGCGGGAACCCGACTTGCCGGTCGCGACCCACGATGAGGCCTCCCGGGAGCTGAAGCTGCTTGTCGACAGGCGTGATGACCTGGTCAAAGAGCGGACCGCGATGATGAACCGCTTCCGTTGGCATCTGCACCGCATCGACCCGACCGTGGACCCGGCGCCGAAGTCGCTGAAGCTGGCCAAGACCCGCCGCCGGCTGGCCGAGCTGCTGGCCCCGATGGCCGGGATCGATGCCCGGCTGGCTCGTGATGTGTTGGCCGACATCGACCGGACCACCCCGATCATCAACGACCTCGAACGCGAGATCACCACCCTGGTCACCACCCAGGCCCCGGCGCTGCTCGAGCTCTCGGGATGTGGTCCGCTGACCGCGGCCAAGATCGTCGGGGAGACCGCCGGGATCGCCCGGTTCGCTCACGAGGCCAAGTACGCGATGCACGCCGGTGTCGCCCCGATCCCGGTCTGGTCGGGCCGTACCGAGGGCCGGGTCCGGATGTGCAAGGCCGGCAACCGGCAACTCAACGCAGCCCTGCACCGGATCGCGATCACCCAACTGCAACGTCCCGGCGCCGGGCGCACGTACTACGAGAAGAGACTCACCGCCGGCGACTCCAAGACCGAAGCACTGCGCTGCCTCAAACGCCGCCTGGCCCGCATCGTCTACCAGACCCTGAAGAACAACCCGTCAACCACGACCGAGACCTTGCTTCCGGCCGCGGCTTGACATAGGAGAAACGCATGCAGCGCAGACCGGATCGGACGACGCATCCCAAGGAGCAGGACATGGCGGCAGGACGGCTCGACGGCAAGGTGGCGCTCATCACCGGATCCGACTCCGGGATCGGGCAGGCAACGGCGACGGAGTTCGCCAGGGAAGGCGCGCACATCGTCGTCAACTACCTCCATGACTCGGAAGGCGCCGAGCAGACCCGCAAGGCGGTGGAGACGGAAGGCCGCCGAGCCATCGTCGTGCACGCGGACATCCGTGACGAGGAACAGGTGACCTCCATGTTCGATCAGGCGGTGCGCTCCTTCGGCACCGTCGACGTCCTCGTGAACAACGCCGGCGTCGACGCGTCCGGCAAGAACGTCGCCGAGCTGCCGACCGAGGTATGGGAGAACGCGCTGCGTACCAACGTGCACGGACCGTTCTTCTGCTGCCGGCGCTTCGTCCAGCTGCGCACCGAGGCTGGGGGAGGGGGGAAGATCATCAATGTGACCTCGGTCCACGAAGACGTTCCCAACGCCGGGGGAGCCGACTACGACTGCTCCAAGGGAGCAGTGCGCATGCTCACCCGGACCCTCGCGCTCGAGCTCGCACCGCTCGAGATCAACGTCAACAATCTCGCGCCCGGCATGGTCTTGACGCCGTTCAACCAGGCGGCGATCGACGACCCACAGCTGCTCGAGGAGCAGGTGCAGAGCATTCCCTGGAAGCGCGCCGCCGAGCCGTCGGAGATCGCCCGGCTCGCCGTCTTCCTCGCCTCCAGCGACGCCGACTACGTCACCGGCGCGACCTACGTCATGGACGGTGGACTGATGAGGAACCTTGGCCAGGGCGCCTGACGGGACGGCGTAGCGGCCGCGCCCACGCTCACGCTCTGTGCTCGGGGTCAGGCGGCGGTCAGTTCGAGCCAGTCTTGGACGACCGGCCACGCGTGGTCCCAGTCGGCGGTGGACATGTCGTCGCCAGCCACGTCTTCGGGTGGCGGGTCGGGGTCCGGATTGTCGTGTCGCCACACCTGCAGCCGAGCCTGGTGGTAGGCGCGTCGCATCGCGTGGATGCCGCGGTCTGTCTGTGCTGCCTGATCTCGGGCGAGGAGTGCGAGGGCACGGGAAAGTTCCGCGGCGGAGCCTGGTTCGGACCAGTGTCTGGGCCAGTGCCCGACCGGGTGCGCTTGTGGCCGCGTGGTGTAACTGTGTCCAGTAGGGAAGGTCCAGGTGAAGACCCCGGGTGCGGGTTGGCTCAGGCCGAACCCGCGGCTGTGGCGCACGTGGTGGTGCGCCCGGCAGGGGCGTCCGCTGTTCGGGTACGACGTCGGCCCACCGGCCGCGGCGGTGTGCGTGTGGTCGGTGTCGCCGGCCAGCGCCGACCCGTTGCAGCACGGGAAAGGGCAGGTCCGGTCCCGGGTGCAGATCGCCCGCCACAACGGGTCCGACGCGGCGTAGGCCCTGGTCGACAGCTCGACCATGTTCCCAGCCTGGTCGGTGAGCAGGCGGTACCAGGTGGAGTCGGGGTCGACGGCGATCCGGCGGGCCAGGCTGGCCGGGATCGGTAGCCCGCTCAGGGTCTGGCCGGAGTCGTCGCTGACCCCGAGCAGGGTCTGGATCGGCACGCTGACGTTGACCTGGGCGCGTCCGGGTCGAGGGTCGCGCAGCCGGATCCTGACCGGTTCGTCGCCAGCCTCCAGCGCGCTGGTGGACGTGGCCACCTCGATCCGCCCGCAGAGCAGGTCGATCGCCAGGTCGGCCTTGCGCTGATCCATGCTCCGCGGGTCGTCGGCACCGAACTGTCGGGCCAGCAGGCTCAACCGGTGGTCGGCGGTCTCCACGTCGTGGCCGGTGTGGGTGATGGTGAGTCGGCCCATCCCGGGCGGGTTGTCCTGCGGGTCGGTGCTGGCGCTGGTCCGGCGGTCCCTGAACGCCGCCCGGAACCGGGAGTCGAACTCCTCCGGTTCGGCGGCGGCCACCAGCTGGCGGATCAGGGTGAGGACCTGGCCGGGCGTCCACCGCACCACCTCGACGTCGGTGAGGGCCAGCTCCAGTGCTCGGCCGAACTCACTCAACGGGTCGGAGTCGTCGTGGTCGCCCGTCTTGGTGGGTGGAGCGAGGTCGAGGAGCCGGGCGAGTAGACGCTTCTCCACGATCGGCACCTTGGCCTTGTCGGTCAGCAGTGACATCTCGGTGACGCACTTGCCGGCCACCCACACCGGCAGCCGGCCGGCGAACACCAGTCGGCCCAGCAGCGGCACGTCGCGGGTCAGCGACCGGACGGTGCGCAACTGCCCCTGCACCCGGATCGCGGAGGCCGCGAGCACCGGCCTCAGCTCGGCGGTGCTCTGCTGAGTGGCATCGATGTCGTAGGGGCGTCGGGGTTCGGCCTCGCGGCGGGTGTGCAGCTCCTCCATCGCGGCCAAGGTGTGTGCTTCGAAGTGTCCGGCCAGCCGATGCGACGCCGCGGTGGCGTCGATCAGCTCGGCATCGGACAGCGAGCTCAGCGGCCGGGTCGCCAGCAGCACCGCCAACTCGGACCCGGCGGCCATCTTCCGGGCAGCGGGCCAGCCCGCTGCCAGACCGGCCGCGGGGCCGGTCGGCTGCTCGCTGTGCTGGTCCATTGCGCTCCCGTGATGGCCGTTCGATAGTACTAGCGATTATAGTCCAGGCGACGGACAATCTGAAGGCCCGGGTCGAGGGTGTGGACCGATTTTTCTCGGGACGTGCGAGGCTTTCGTCGACATCGGGGATGGCCGAAGAAGGGTCCGCAAGCGTGCACATCTGGCGGGACGTCGACGACGTGCCGGACGATGTCGGTCCGACCGTCGTGGTCGTCGGCAACTTCGATGGGGTGCACCGCGGGCATCAGCTGGTGATCGCGCGCGCCCACCAGGCCGCCGTACGACTCGGCGACCTGCCGGTCGTGGCGGCCACCTTCGAGCCCCATCCGATGGCCGTCCTGCGCCCCGGCTCCGCACCCAGGGCGCTCAGCTGCCTCGAGCACCGCGCCGAGCTGTTGGCCGCGGAAGGCGTCGCCGGTGTCTTTGTGATCGCGTTCGACCGCGACGTCGCGGCCTGGTCGCCGCAGGAGTTCGTCGAGCGCATCCTCGTCGAGACGCTGCACGCGGCGGCGGTCGTGGTCGGCGCCAACTTCCGCTTCGGCAACCGCGCCGCCGGCGACGTGGGCACGCTGACCGAGCTCGGCGCCGACCACGGCTTCGCGGTCGAGGGCATCGAGCTGGCCGGTGGACCGCAGGCATGGTCCTCGACGTACGTGCGCAACTGCCTGGCCGCCGGGGACGTGGAGGCTGCGGCGGAAGCCCTCGGCCGGCCGTACACCGTCCGCGGCACTGTCGTCGAGGGCGAGCATCGCGGGCGCGAGCTCGGCTACCCCACCGCGAACGTGCCCAGCTCCGGCCGGCTCGCGCTCCCCGCCGACGGCGTGTACGCCGGTTGGCTCCGCCGGCTGGACCGACCGGGCGACCCGGCCCTGCCGGCCGCGATCAGCGTCGGCACCAACCCCACGTTCGACGGCCGCGAGCACCGGGTGGAGTCCTACGTGCTGGACCGCGACGACCTCGAGCTGTACGGCGTCGACGTGGAGGTGAGGTTCGTCGCCCGGCTGCGCGGGATGGAGCGCTACGACTCGGTCCCGGCGCTGCTGGAGCAGATGGCCGACGACGTCGTCCGCTGCCACTCGATCCTCGGCGCACCGACTCCCGGGCCGTCGTGACGTCGGACGAACGGGACGAGGTCCTCGCCCAGACCGAGCGTTGGTTGGTCCAGCACGGTCTGCCCTACTTCGTGGTGTCCGAGCACGAGGACGTCGACGAGGCGCTGGCGCGGCGGCGGCTGGTCATGGTCGTGGCGACCGGGGTGCTGCTCGCCGCGGTGGGCGCCGCTGCCGTCGGCTGGTGGGTTGGTGATGCGTCGAGCGCCGTACTCGCCGCGCTGGTGGTCCTCGGCGCGGTGGCGGCCGGCTATGCCCTGGTCGAGCTGAGCATCTGGCCGATCCTGCGCTGGGCGATGCGCCACACGTTCGGGAGCCTGCGGCTGCTGTTCCCGCTGGTCACCCGGGCGTTGCCACTGCTGCTGCTGTTCGTCACCTTCCTGTTCATCAACGCCGAGGTGTGGCAGGTCGCCTCGTCGATGGACCGTCCGTTGCTTTGGGTGACCGTACTGCTCTTCGCGGCGCTGGCCGTGGTGTTCCTGCTCGCCCGGTTGCCCGAGGAGCTGGAACGGGTGGGGCAGGAGGCGCACGACGAGCGGCTGGTCGAGCTCTGCCGGGACACGCCTGTGCAACGGGCGGCCGAGCAGCTGCCGGCATCGGCTCCGTCCGCAGCAGTGACCGGGTTGCCACGGGCCAACCTCACCCTGGTGCTGCTGGTCGCGCAGGCGGTGCAGGTGCTGCTGCTCGCGGTCGCGGTCTTCGCGTTCTTCACCGTGTTCGGGCGGCTGTCCATCGGCGCGGAGGTGGTCCAGTCGTGGACCGGCGACCCGGAGGCGCCGCACTATCTCGGCGACGTCCGGCTGATCAGCGCCGAGCTGTTCCAGGTGTCGGTGTTCCTCGCCGCCTTCTCCGGTCTCTACTTCACCGTGTACGCCGTGACCGACGAGACCTACCGCCGGGAGTTCTTCACCGCCGTGACCCGTGAGCTCGAACGCGCCGTCGGCGTACTCACTGTCTATCGCGCGCTGCGCGCCGAGGCCGCGGGCGACGCTGCGCCGGCTGGAGATTGGGAGGAACCCCCCGCCCGCTGGTAGCCTGGATGCGCCGTCTGACGGCCGCGGAACGAGAGTGCCCGGGTGAACCGGCCCCGGCGCGCCGCGCAACGGAAAGCCCGAGAGGAGATCGCGTGTCGCTCGATGCCGCGACGAAGAGACAGATCATGACCGACTACGCCACCAACGAGGGCGACACCGGCTCGCCGGAGGTCCAGGTCGCGCTGCTCAGCAAGCGCATCAGGGATCTGACCGAGCACCTCAAGGAGCACAAGCACGACCACCACAGCCGTCGCGGGCTGCTGCTGCTGGTCGGTCAGCGTCGTCGGCTGCTGAACTACCTGCACAAGACGGAGATCGCCCGCTACCGCAGCCTGATCGAACGGCTCGGTCTGCGTCGGTGAGCCCGACGCACAACTGAATATTCCCCGAGGCTGCCGGAGCGGCAGTCTCCCCACCGGAGCAGGTGCACACAGCCCCATGCGAGGACGCCGGTGCCAGGACGTCGGTCCTCGGTAGTGGCCATCGGGATCCCAGCGCATCGTCGTAGGGACCCCGCCGGCCTCGATCGAAGACCGGCACCCGCACCACCGCCGCCAGAGCGGCGGGTCTCGCACTCGCACTCCGCGCCGCGCGGGCTACCGCGCACTGCTCCGCGAGACATGAAAGGGGCACCCCATGGAGGGACCCGGTCTACAGTTCAGCGAAATCGTCATCGACAACGGCGACCACGGCACACGCACGGTGCGATTCGAAACCGGCCAGCTGGCCCGTCAGGCCGCCGGCGCCGCCGTCGCCTACCTCGACGACGAGACGATGCTGCTCTCGGCCACCACCGCCGGCAAGCACCCCAAGGAGCAGCTCGACTTCTTCCCGCTGACGATCGACGTCGAGGAGCGGATGTACGCCGCGGGACGTATCCCCGGCTCGTTCTTCCGCCGCGAGGGCAGGCCCTCAGAAGACGCCATCCTCACCTGCCGGCTGATCGACCGGCCGCTGCGCCCGACCTTCGTGAAGGGCCTGCGCAACGAGGTCCAGGTCGTGATCACGGTGATGTCGCTGCACCCGGACGCGCCGTACGACGTCCTCGCGATCAACGCCGCGTCGATGTCGACGCAGCTGTCCGGCCTGCCGTTCTCCGGCCCGATCGGCGGCATCCGCGTCGCGCTGATCGACGGCCAGTGGGTCGGCTTCCCCACGCACACCCAGCTCGAGCACGCGGTCTTCGACATGGTCGTGGCAGGCCGTGTCCTCGACGACGGTGACGTCGCGATCATGATGGTCGAGGCCGAGTCCACCGAGTCGACCTGGGAGCTGGTGCGAGCCGGCAAGCAGGCCCCGACCGAGCAAATCGTCGCCGACGGCCTCGAGGCGGCCAAGGCCTTCATCAAGCAGCTGTGCGAGGCGCAGCGCGACCTCGCCGGCAAGGCCGCCAAGCCGGTGCAGGAGTTCCCGGTGTTCCGCGACTTCGAGGACGACGTCCTCGCCGCGCTCGAGAGCACCGTCGGCGCCGAGCTGTCCGAGGCGCTGGCCATCGCCCCCAAGACCGAGCGCGAGGCGCGTCTCGACTCGGTCAAGGCCATCGCCCTGGACAAGGTCGGGGCGGACTTCGAGGGCCGCGAGAAGGAGCTCGGTGCGGCGTTTCGGGCGTTGACCAAGAAGCTGGTGCGCGAGCGCGTGCTGCGCGACAAGGTCCGCATCGACGGCCGTGGCCTGACCGACATCCGCACGCTGTCCGCCGAGGTCGGCGTGGTGCCGCGCGTGCACGGTTCGGCGCTGTTCGAGCGGGGCGAGACCCAGATCCTGGGCATCACCACGCTCAACATGTTGTCGCTGGAGCAGAAGCTCGACACGCTGTCGCCGGAGACGAAGCGTCGCTACATGCACAACTACAACTTCCCGCCGTTCTCCACCGGCGAGACCGGTCGGGTTGGTTCGCCCAAGCGCCGCGAAATCGGCCATGGAGCGCTCGCCGGCCGCGCCCTGCTGCCGGTGCTGCCGGCGCGCGAGGAGTTTCCCTACGCGATCCGCCAGGTGTCGGAGGCGCTGAGCTCCAACGGCTCGACGTCGATGGGCTCGGTGTGCGCCTCCACCATGGGCCTGCTCAACGCCGGCGTGCCGCTGCGCGCACCGGTCGCCGGTATCGCGATGGGCCTGATCAGCGGCGAGGTCGACGGCAAGACCGACTACGTCACGCTCACCGACATCCTCGGCGCCGAGGACGCGTTCGGTGACATGGACTTCAAGGTCGCCGGCACGCGGGAGTTCGTCACCGCGCTGCAGCTCGACACGAAGCTGGACGGGATCCCCGCCAGCGTCCTCAACGCTGCACTGCAACAGGCCCGCGACGCCCGGATGACGATCCTCGACGTGATGAGCGAGGCCATCGACGCCCCCGACGAGATGGCGCCGACCGCGCCGCGGATCCTTACTCTGCGGGTGCCGGTCGACAAGATCGGCGAGGTCATCGGTCCCAAGGGCAAGGTGATCAACCAGATCCAGGACGACACCGGCGCGCAGATCTCGATCGAGGACGACGGCACCATCTACGTGGGAGCCGACAACGCCACCGCCGCCGAGGCGGCGCGGGACACGATCAACGCGATCGCCAACCCGACGATGCCGGAGAAGGGCGAGCGCTACCTCGGCACGGTCGTCAAGACCACCAACTTCGGGGCGTTCGTATCGCTGACGCCGGGCCGTGACGGCCTGCTGCACATCTCGAAGCTGCGGGCTCTGGCCGGCGGCAAGCGGGTGGAGAACGTCGAGGACGTGGTCAGCGTCGGACAGAAGCTGCAGGTCGAGATCGCCGAGATCGACGACCGCGGCAAGCTGTCGCTGGCACCAGTCGTCGAGGAGGACGCACCAGCAGAGGCAGTGGCCGAGCAGGCGTGACCGCCGGGGTACGCCGCTCGGTCCTGCCAGGCGGTCTGCGGGTGGTGACCGAGCCCATGCCCGGCGTACGTTCGGCCGCGCTGGGCATCTGGGTGGGGGTCGGCTCGCGCGACGAGGCGCCCTCGTTGGCGGGTGCCTCGCACTTCCTCGAGCACCTGCTCTTCAAGGGCACCAGGCGGCGCTCCGCGCTCGACATCTCCGTCGAGCTCGAGGCCGTCGGCGGTGAGTTGAACGCGTTCACCACCAAGGAGTACACCTGCTACCACGCGCGGGTGCTCGACGACGACCTGCCGCTGGCCGTCGACGTACTCTCCGACATGGTTGCCGGCTCGCGGCTCGCGCCCGGCGACGTCGAGACCGAGCGTGGCGTGATCCTGGAGGAGATCGCCATGCACGACGACGACCCGGACGACGCGGTGCACACGTCGTTCGAAGGGTTGCTGTGGTCGCAGTCGCGGCTGGGCCGGCCGGTCATCGGCAGCACCGAGTCGGTCAAGGCGCTCACCCGGACGCAGATCGCGCGCTATTACCGGCGCCGCTACCGGCCCGACAACGTCGTGATCGCGGTCGCGGGAAACGTCGAGCACTCCGCGGTGGTGCGCTCGGTGCGCGCGGCGTTCGACTCCGCCGGCTTCGTCAAGGACGCCGGTGTGACTCCGGTTCCCCCGCGGACGGCGGGTCGGGCGCCTCGTACCGGATCCGGGGTGAAGGTGCTGCGCCGTACCCTCGAGCAGGCCAACATCGTGCTCGGCGTACCGGGGATCGTGCGCACCGACGACCGCCGCTATGCGCTCGGTGTGCTCAACGCCGTACTGGGCGGCGCCACCTCGAGCCGGCTGTTCCAGGAGGTACGCGAACGGCGCGCGCTTGCATACTCCGTCTACTCCTACACCGTCAACTACTCCGACGCCGGGATGCTGGGGATCTACGCCGGCTGCCTGCCCAACCGGGTCGACGATGTGGTGGCGATCTGCCGCGACCAGCTGGCCGCGATGGCCGAGCACGGCGCGACCGAGACCGAGGTCGAGCGCGGCAAGGGTCAGCTCAAGGGCAGCTCGGTGCTCGGACTGGAGGACAGCGGCTCACGGATGTCACGCATCGCCAAGGCGGAGCTGCTGCACGGCGAGCACATCGGGCTCGGGGAGCTGTTGCGTCGCATCGACGCGGTGACGAGGGACGATGTCTGCGCACTGGCCACGGAGCTGTTGACCGCCCCACCGGCGTTGGCCGTGGTGGGGCCCTTCGATGGCGCGGACCGCTTCGCCGGCGCCCTGACCTGACCGCCGCATGACCTGACTGCCTCGTCAGCACGGACTATCGGTCTCGCTGGCGGGTCAGGACTCGGATCGAAATCTTTCGGCGGCGCCCCTTCCATTCCTGTTCCGGATTGACCTAGCGTTCGCCCAGCGGAAGCCCGGGGGTTTCCTTCGACCAACACCACTTTCTCTAGAGGAGGCCCGATGGGCTCCAGTTTTTCTACGCGTCGACGCGAGTCCTGGCGCAGGAAGGTCGTGGTGCCCGTCGCCACGGCCGCGGTGCTCGTGGCACCGCTCGGCTCCGCTCTGGCGGCCAACTCGAACGACAGCGACGAGAGTCGAGGTTTTCGCAAGGCGGTCACGGTCGCCGGCGCGCAGGAGCACCTGTCGAGCCTGCAGGCGCTCGCCGACGCCAACGGCGGGACCCGAGCGTCCGGGACTGCCGGCTTCGACGCGTCGGCTGACTACGTCTTCGACCGGCTGACCGCGGCGGGATACGCGCCGCGTTTCCAGCCGTTCGAGTTCCCGTTCTACCGCGAGCTCAGCACCCCGGTGCTCGAGCGGACCGATGTCGATCCGGACAAGGCCTACACGGCCGGCAGCGACTTCGCCACGATGACGTACTCCGGCAGCGGTGACACCACCGCGGCCGTGTCTGCCGTCGATCTCACCATCCCGCCAGCTGCCGTGGCGAACAGCTCGACCAGCGGCTGCGAGGCCACCGACTTCGCCGGCTTCCCCGCAGGTGACGTAGCGCTGATGCAGCGGGGGACCTGCACGTTCGCCGCCAAGGCGACCAACGCGGACAACGCCGGAGCCAGCGCGGTGATCATCTTCAACGAAGGCCAGCCCGGTCGCACCGCGGTCATCGCCGGGACGCTGGGCAGCCCCGGCTACGACATCCCGGTGGTCGGGGCGTCGTTCGTAGTCGGTCAGGAGCTCAGCAACGGTGTGCAGAGCGGTGTCACCGGCACCGCTGCCCATGTCAGGACGGAGACCGAGTCGGAGATCCGCGAGACGGTGAACGTCATCGCCGAGACCGCGACCGGCGATCCTGACCGCACCGTGGTCATCGGTGCCCACCTCGACAGCGTGGTGCCCGGGCCGGGCATCAACGACAACGGAACCGGTTCCTCGGGCATCCTCGAGGTCGCCGAGACGTTCGCCGCCCAGGACCGGGAAGCCCGCAACCAGTTGCGCTTCATCTGGTTCGGTGCCGAGGAGCTGGGGCTGCTGGGCTCCAGGCACTACGTGGGCAACCTGAGCCAGGCGGAGAAGGACCAGATCCTGCTCAACCTCAACTTCGACATGATCGGTTCGCCTAACTTCGTCCGGTTCGTCTACGACGGTGACGGCACGGCCGGTCCGAAGGGCCCGGCAGGATCCGGCTACATCGAGAAGGTGTTCGTCGACTACTTCGCCAGCCAGGGCCTGGCCAGCGATCCCACTCCGTTCAACGGACGCTCCGACTACGGGCCGTTCATCGCGGCCGGCATCCCCGCCGGTGGGCTGTTCACAGGGGCCGAGGGCGTCAAGACGGCGGCTCAAGCGGCGACGTACGGCGGCGAGGCGGGAGTCGCCTACGACAAGTGCTACCACCAGGTCTGTGACACGGTAGACAACGTCAACCGCACCGGTTTGGACCAGATGCTCGACGCCGTTGCTCACGCGACCCTGTTCTTCTCCCGGACCAAGAACGCGGTCGACACCGACCCGGCGGCTCCGGTCGGCGGGACGGGCACCGGCGGAGGTGGAGGTCTGCACGACCACGACCATGAGCTGCTGACCTCGTAACACCTCGTGGTTGAACCATCCGCAGGGGCGGTCGCGTGCACAGCGCGGCCGCCCCTGCGCATGCGTGGTGCTCGTGTCGCGCCCCCATCGCGATAGGTTCGCCAGCGGCGGCGAGGAGGAACGAGCGATGATCAAGGTTGCGGTGCTCGGCGCCCTCGGAAAGATGGGTGCCGAGGTGTGCGGTGCCGTGGACGGCGCCGGTGACCTGGAGCTGGTAGCCCGGATCGACCAGGGTGACCCCCTGGACTCGCTGGTCCAGTCCAGTGCCGATGTCGCCGTCGACTTCACCCACCCCGGTGTGGTGATGGACAACCTCGACTACTGCATCCGCAACGGCATCCACGCGGTCGTGGGCACGTCCGGCTTCGACGAGGAGCGCCTGACGCAGGTACGGCGTTGGCTGGACGCCGCCCGCGACGGTGCCGGCCAAGGAGTCGGTGTGCTGGTCGCTCCGAACTTCAGCA
>JALZMX010000090.1 GCA_030857985.1 Actinomycetota bacterium
GCGCTGACCGGTGACCGGATGAGCATCGACGTACTCAACGAGTCCGGGGTCGACACCGACGTGACCGAGCTCGCCCGGTTGTCCCGCTTCGCGCTCGACCGGATGCGCATCCACCCGCAGGCGGAGCTGTGCCTGAAACTGGTCGACGAGGCAACCATCACCACGCTCAACGAGAAGTGGATGGACAAGCGCGGCCCGACCGACGTACTCGCGTTCCCGATGGACGAGCTGCGGCCGGGACACGAGCAGGACGAGCTGCCCGAAGGTGTCGTGGGTGACGTCGTGCTGAGCCCCCAGGTCGCCGCCGCGCAGGCGTCCGGGCACGGGCACGAGACCCGCGACGAGGTGCACCTGCTCGTCGTCCACGGCATCTTGCACCTGCTCGGCTACGACCACGCGGAGCCCGCGCAGGAGCGCGAGATGTTCGACCTACAGCAGCAGCTGCTGGCCGAGTGGCGCCGGCTGGGCACCGGTAGGGAGACCTCGACATGATGCGGGACAACGGGTGGCTGCTGGCGATCGCAACGTCGTTGATCGTAGTCGCGGGGCTGTTCGCCAGCGCCGAGGCGGCGTTGTCGTCGGTCTCGAAGGTGCGAGTCGCGGAGCTGGTCGAGGAGGGTCGCTCCGGCGCCGGGCGCCTGGGGGCGATGATCGCCGACCCGCCGCGCTTCCTCAACACCGCGCTGCTGCTGCGCCTTGCGGCCGAGACCGCCGCGGTGGTCCTGGTGACGATCGTGGTGACCGAGTACGTCGATCTGCGCTGGGCCGAGCTGTTGATCGCGATCGGGGCGATGCTGGTCGTGTCGTACGTCGTGATCGGCGTGGCGCCGCGCACCCTGGGGCGCCAGCACTCGGAGCGGGTCGCGTTGCTCTCGGCCGGGCCGCTGACACTGCTGACCCGCGTCCTCGGCCCGCTGCCGCACCTGCTGATCCTGCTCGGCAACGCGCTGACCCCCGGCAAGGGCTTCGCCGAGGGGCCGTTCGCCACGGAGGCGGAGCTGCGCGAGCTGGTCGACCTGGCCGAGCAGAGCGCGGTGATCGAGTCCGGTGAACGCCGGATGATCCATCAGATCTTCGAGCTCGGTGACACGTTGGTGCGCGAGGTGATGGTGCCCCGGACCGACATGATCTTCATCGAACGGCACAAGACGTTGCGGCAGATGATGTCGTTGGCGCTGCGTAGCGGCTTCTCCCGGATCCCGGTGGTGGGCGACAACCTCGACGACATCATCGGCATCGTCTACCTCAAGGACGTCACCAAGCGGGTCTTCGACAGGCACGCAGCCGAGACGACCGAGCAGGTGGAGTCGGTGCTGCGGCCGGCCTTGTTCGTGCCCGACTCCAAGCCGGTCGACGAGCTGCTGCAGGTCATGCAGAGCGAGCGCATGCACGTCGCGGTCGTCGTCGACGAGTATGGCGGGACTGGCGGGCTGATCACGATCGAGGACGTGCTCGAGCAGATCGTGGGCGAGATCACCGACGAGTACGACGTCGAGTCACCCGAGGTCGAGGAGCTCGCGGCCGGGACGGTCCGCGTCTCGTCACGGCTGTCGGTGACCGATCTCGGAAACCTGTTTGGCGTCGCCCTCGATGACGACGACGTGGAGTCCGTCGGTGGTCTGATGGCCAAGCACCTGGGTCGGGTGCCCATCCCTGGCGCTGAGGTGGATGTCGAAGGGCTGCATCTGGTGGCCGAGGCGCCGACCGGTCGACGCAACCGGCTTGGAACGTTGATCGTGTCCAGAGTGGAGTCCGGGGGCGGCGGGGCCGAGCTCGACCGCGACCGATCCTCCACGGCAGCGGAGTCCTCGACCGGTTGACGTCGTCCCTTCCGCCCCCTCGCGCCGAGGTTGCGCTAGTGCCCCGCCTCGTCGCGCCGGTCTGAGATCCATGCGCCCATGTCGCGAGCGTCCGGCTGCTGTTGCGCCACCTCGGTGTGAGTGCACTCCGGTTGACCTCCCTTTTCAGGCGGTCGGGCCGCGTCGCATCCGCTGCTCGCGCACCGTCGGGTCGGTCCCGTGTGGCTGGTACTCCTGGACCGCCTGGAACCCGTGTCGCTCGTAGAGTCTCCTGGCCGCCTGGTTGTCGCTGACCACCCACAGCATGACCGCGCTCGGCTGTTGCTCGTGCGCAACGGTGAGGACCTCGCGCACGAGCGCGTCGCCGACACCGTGACGGCGCCAGCGCGGTGCCACCCACATGCCGAGCAGGTGCAGCTCGCGGCGGCCATCGTCGCTGAGCCAGGCGCCGGTAATGCCGGCGGGTTCGTCTCCGACGAACGCGACCGCCCGGATGGGACCGCCTGGCCCGAGCCGGGAGCGCCAGCGCGCTTCGTCGTACTCCTGCTCCTCGGCCAACGTCGAGCAGAACGCGTGTGGCGCTTCGGCCAGCGAGGCCAACCGTAGGTCGCGGAAGAGCCGCCAGTCCTTCGGCCGGAGTCGGCGCACGCTGACGATGTGCATGGCCCCGATTGTGACCCGTCCCGCCAGGGCTCCACCACATGTTCCCGTCGAGGTTTCGCAAGTGCCCGTCTCATTCCAGCGACATTGCGC
>JALZMX010000096.1 GCA_030857985.1 Actinomycetota bacterium
TCGCCCGTTCACAAGCTGTCGTCGTTGACCTGTGCTGCGGCTCGGGCGCCGTGGGCGCCGCGCTGGTCGCGGCCCTGGAGCGGGTCGAGTTGTACGCCGTCGACGTCGATCCCGCCGCGGTGCGCTGCGCCCGCCGCAACGTTGCCGCCGCCGGTGGCCAGGTCTATGAAGGTGACCTCTACGCGCCGCTGCCCGCAACACTGCGGGGACGCATCGATGTCCTGGTCGCCAACGCACCCTACGTACCGACCGAGGTGATCGGGCTGCTGCCACCGGAGGCCCGCATGCACGAGCCGCGGATGGCGCTGGACGGTGGCGCGGACGGCCTCGACGTCCTGCGGCGGGTTGCCGCCGCGGCACCACAATGGCTTGCACCGGGCGGCAACCTCCTAGTCGAGACGAGCGAGCACCAGGCGGCACAGACCGTCGAAACCTTTGCCCGCAGCGGGCTGATCCCGCGAGTGGTCTGTTCCAACGAGCTGGACGCCACAATCGTCGTCGGGACCGGGCCAGCCCTGCAGCGTGGACCGGACGACGAACGAGCGCAATGAGCGCTACGAGGTTGGCCGTCAGGCGTCGATGACCTCGAGGTCGTGCTCGCCCAGTTGCTCGGGGTCGGCGATCAACTCGATCCGCGGACTGCGGTCGAGGCACCCGCAGCAACGGCAGCGCCGTCCGCGAGGCGGCGAGGAAGGCCTCGACAACCTCTCGTTCAACTCGTTGTTGGACCGTTCGATCGGCACCGCCGGTCGCGTCCGGTGCCTGGACCCGGCGTCGTGCGGATCCCCCGTCCCTCAGACAGGGCATGACGGAGCTGGTCGGCTACGCCCGGTGAGCGTGTCTGCGCACACGAGCGCGGCACAGGCGGGCGAGTCCGTCCATCACAAAGGCGGAGAACGCGAAGAAGACGCCGCCCATCGCGCCGCAACCTACCGCCGCCACGAGGGTCATCGCCTCGTCAACGTCGCTCATCGAGTTGTCGCGTGGGGTAGGTGTTCGGTCATGCCGCCCATTCAACCCGGACCTGGGCCGAACACCCGTCGCACCCCTGGATGGTTCGGACGCTGCGCCGGCGGTCGGCTACTGTTCCTCGACAAGGAAGACGTACGCCTCGTCGGCACCAGAGAGTGCCGCACCGGGAGGGCCGCGGTGAGCATCGAGTTCCTGGTCACCACGCTCATCGTCGTCGCGACACCTGGCACCGGCGTGATCTACACCGTGGCGGCCGGCCTCTCGCGTGGAGCGCGCGCGAGCGTGGTTGCCGCGGTCGGCTGCACCCTCGGCATCATTCCGCATATGGTCGCGGCCATCACGGGTCTCGCGGCCCTGCTGCACACGAGCGCGCTGGCGTTCCAGACTCTGAAGTACCTGGGTGTGGCATATCTTCTCTACCTGGCCTGGACAACGTTGCAGGAGAAGGGTGCGCTCGCTGTGGAGAACGACAACGCCTCTCGCTCAGCGTTGAAGGTGATCATCTCCGGCATCCTGATCAACATCCTCAATCCCAAGCTGACGATCTTCTTCTTCGCCTTTCTGCCGCAGTTCGTGAGCACCGAGGCGCCGCACGCTGTGCTGCGCATGCTGGAGTTGAGTGCCGTCTTCATGCTGGTCACGTTCATCGTGTTCGCTGCGTACGGAGTCTTCGCCGCCGCCGTGAGGAACCACGTCATCTCACGACCACAGGTGATGACGTGGATGCGGCGCGTCTTCGCCGGCTCCTTCGTCGCGCTCGGTGCCAGGCTCGCGCTGACCGATCGGTAGCGGGCCCTGCCGGGTGCGTCGACGATGGTCACGCACGCCTTTCGTCGTCGGCCCGGCCACGGGGGCCAGGATGCATACCCTGATGGGGTATGATCGCGGGCAAGGAGGCAACATGAGCAGTTCGACTACACCAGCTGCGAGTCTGACCCAGCTCGCCGTCTCGGCGACGCTGCACTGCCTCACCGGCTGTGCTATCGGTGAGGTGCTCGGCATGGTCATCGGCACGGCGCTGGGCTGGTCCGACCTCGCCACGATCGCGTTGGCGGTGGCATTGGCGTTCTTCTTCGGTTACTCGCTCACGATCAGGCCGGTGCTGCGCTCGGGTCTGCCGCTACGTGCCGCAGTCAAGGTGGCGCTCGCCGCGGACACGGTGTCGATCACTGTGATGGAGATCGTGGACAACGTCATCATGGTCGCCATCCCCGGCGCCATGGAGGCCGGCGTGGCCAGCGCCTTGTTCTGGGTGAGTCTGGCGATCGCGTTGGCGGTGGCCTTTGTGGTCACAGTCCCGGTGAACCGTTGGCTGATCTCGCGCGGCAAGGGCCACGCCGTCGTTCATGAGTACCACGGCGGTGGACCGGGCGACCGTCAGCAGCACCAGCACTGACCCTGTGCGGCCGTTTGTTCAGTGGTCGTGGCCAGACTTTCCCGAGTCACCAGTGGCCGCGACCGTGAACTCCGCGGTGCGCACCACGCCGTCGTGGCGGAAGTCGAGGAACAGCCGGTAGTCGCCTCCGCTGGGCGCGGTGGCGTAGAAGGTCACCTCGGGGCCTGGCGCGGTACTGCCGTCACCGGGGCTTCCAGCCGGATGCACGTGCAGGTAGGCCAGGTCGCCGTCGCGCAGCGCGACCAGGTGGCCGTAGGCCTCCAGGTAGGGCTGCAGGTCGGTGACGGGTCGCCCGTCCTTGCGCACCGACAGGGTCAGCTCCGACTCCTCACCCGGAATCAACGCACCGTCGAGGGCGACGGTGTAGCCGTCGACCTGCGCCGTGGTCGAGGGCGCGGGCAGCGGGCGTGGACTGTAGGTCCCGGCCACGGACAGGTCCGCGCCCAGGGTCAGGCTCTGGTCGTGTCCGGCAGGGGTGAAGTCTGCGAACACCCGATACTCGCCGGGCTCGGACAGGTCCAGCGGCACCCTCCAGGTGCCACGCGTGTCCAATCGCGGGTGTACGTGCTGATACCCGGTCATGTCGCGGCGGATCGCAACCAGGTGCAAATCCTTGCCGTGTGACTCGGTGTAGTCGGCGACCGGCGTGCCGTCCGGGCCGAGGATGCGGAGCCGGATCGGTGCTTCGTCGCCGGCCAGCAGCGTCGGCTGCGCCAGGGCGAGCGTGTAGCCGCGTTGCGACACCATCAGCCCTCCCGGGAGTTCGGACGCCACCTCGGCACGTGCGGCCGTGTCGGTGTGCATGCCGCTGTGCTCGGTCTCGGCATCGGAGGCGACGGGACCGACGGCGGTTCCGAGGGCGGCACCGCCGAGGGAGGCGGCCACCATCCCGAGGGCGAATCCGACGAGCTTGGTGGGGCCTTCCATGCGCTCCTCCATCTGATGGACCTGCGGTCAGCTGCGGTGCGTCAGAGGCCGCCGGCCAGGCGGCTGGCTCCTTGCGCTATAAACTATACCCCCCTATGGTACAACGGAATACCCCAACCGCCTAGGCGTAGCATCAATGTCCACGACTCAGTCTTCGACGGCGACACGACGCTGGTTGGCACTGCTGCTGATCGCCACGGCACAGTTCATGGTGATCATGGACACCTCGATCATCGGCGTGGCCTTGCCACAGATCCAGGACGACCTCGGCTTCTCTCAGAAGAATTTGTCCTGGGTCTTCAACGCCTACGTGATCGCCCTCGGCGGGCTGTTGCTGCTCGGTGGTCGTCTGTCCGACCTGTTCGGCGCCCGCCGCATGTTCGCGACCGGATGGCTCATCCTCCTGGCCGGCTCGATCATCGCCGGGGCCGCCGGAACAGCGTGGGTCGAACTCAGCGGCCGCGCCGTCCAGGGAGCGGGCTCCGCGCTGATCGCACCCTCGGCCCTCACGTTGTTGATGATCCTGTTCGGTGCCGAGCCCAGGCAACTGACCAAGGGCCTCGCCATCTACGGAGCGGCAGCACCAGCTGGCGGCACCGCCGGAGTCTTCCTCGGCGGGGTGATCACCGAGTACCTGTCCTGGCCGTGGGTGTTCTACCTGAACGTCCCCATCGCCGTCGTCGCCATACTGGCCACTCCTGCCCTGATGCCCGCCGGCGGCGCCCGCACCGGCTCGGTCGACATCCTGGGTGCGCTCACCGCCACCGGCGGCATCGGCACCGCCGTGTACGCAATCGTGCGCGCACCGGAGGTCGGCTGGGGCTCTGGGCAGACACTGCTCGCCCTGGCTGTCGCTGTGGTGCTGCTCGCCATCTTCCTGGCGCTGCAGGCCAACCTGCGTCAACCGCTGATGCCGCTCCGCATCTTCGGCACACCCAATCTCGCCGCCGCCAACATCGCACAGCTGCTGCTCGGCGGCGCGTGGATCCCGATGTGGTTCTTCCTCAACCTCTACCTGCAGCAAGTGCTCGGCTACAGCGCATTCCCCAGCGGCTCCGCGCTCCTGCCCATGACCGTGCTGATCATGATCGGCATGATCGTGTTGGCCCCCCGGATGGTCAACCGGTTCGGCCCCAAGGCGATGACCGTTTCCGGCCTGTTCATCCTCGGCGTCGGCATGGCGTACCTGTCCTTCATCCGCCCCGGCGGCAACTTCTGGGTCGACGTGCTGCCGGCGTCGCTGGTGGCGGCCCTTGGCATGTCGCTGGCTTTCATCCCCTCTCTGGGAACCGCCATTTCCAGCGCCCACCCAGCCGAAGGCGGCCTGGCCTCCGGCATCGTCAACACCAGCTACCAAGTTGGTTCTGCGATCGGCCTCGCGGCCATGACCGCTCTCGCGGCCGCCTACGGCGCCGACGAGCCCGGTGATTCGGTGGCGCTCACCAACGGATTCTCAGCCGCGTTCCTGGGCTCCGCAGCTATCGCCCTCACCGGGGCACTGATCGCAGCCGCGACGCTGCGCAGCTCGATGCCTCAGCCGCCGGCGCCGTAGGGGCGGGTGATGATCTCGAGGAAGTGGCCGTTCGGGTCCTCCCAGTAGACGCCTCGACCACCGTCGTTGGTGTTGTGCTCTCGGAGCCGCTCCCGTCCCGGGTCGGCCCAGTAGGACAGCCCGCGTTCGCGGATCCGGCCGATAATCTCGTCGAACTCCGACTCGCTGACCAAGAACGCGTAGTGCTGCGGATCTATCGGGCCGTGGTCGTCGATGAAGTCGAGAGAGACGTCGTTGTCCACCTGCACGACCAGAAACGGGCCGAATGGAGTCGGCTCGGCGAGACCAAGGACATCGACTAGGAACGACGACGCCTCGTGCTTGTCGCGTGCATGCACGATCGTGTGATTCAGCCGCACGGTCATGGGAAGCTCCCCTTCACGCAGTTGGAGTGTTGTGCTCCATTCATCCTGACGCAGCCCAGGCACCGCCGTTCAGCCGCGCTGGCTCAGGTCGCTGTAGTCGGGCCGGCGAAGCGGTAGTGCAGGCGTGGCGGCGGCCGGTCCCGGCCCGTCCGCGGGCATGGTCCGGACCGCAAGGACGTGGTTCACGCCGACCCTGCGTCCCTCGAATCCCAGGGCGGAGCCGACCAGGTAGAGGCGCCATACCCGGGCGCGACCCGGTGAGGATGCGCGTACGGCCTCATCCCAGTGGCGTTCGAGGTTGGCGACCCATGCGCGGCAGGTGAGCGCGTAGTGCTCGCGAAGAGCTTCGACGTCACGGACCTCGAACCCGGCCCCTTCGAGCACCGCGACGTGGGTGGCCAGCGGTTGGAGGTCACCATCGGGGAAAACGAAGCGGGTCAGGAAAGAGCGGCGGTCGGGGAGTTCCGGGCCGGCTGCCGGTCCGCGGGCGATGGCGTGGTTGAGCAGCCGACCGCCGGGAGCGAGCAGCGCGTGCAGCCCGGCGGCGTAGTGGGGCAGCTGGTCGCGCCCCACGTGTTCGGCCATACCCACGGAGGCGATCGCGTCGTACGGACCGTCGTCCACGTCGCGGTAGTCCTGCAGGCGGATCTCCACCTGGCCTGCCAGCCCTGCGTCGGCGCCCCGCGTCCGCGCCAGCTCGGCCTGTGCCGCAGAGATCGTGACGCCGACCACCCGGGCGCCGTGTCGAGCAGCGGCGTGCAGGGCCAAGGAGCCCCATCCGCATCCGACGTCGAGCAGACGCATGCCGGGGCGCAGTCCCAACTTTCGGCAGATGAGT
>JALZMX010000251.1 GCA_030857985.1 Actinomycetota bacterium
GCCCACGTCGCAACATCTCGCGCGTCGTCCGGGTCGATCTCGGCCAGCAGCATCAGGCCCTCATCGTGCCGGTAGTCCTCGTCCATCAGCATCGAGACGGCGGTGGGTCGTCCCTCGGCCACGTCGCCGCTGGTCACGGTGAGGTCACCGGGCAGGTGCCACCCGCCGGGCAGGCGGTGGATGAGGAAGACCTCACCTTCCGCGCTCTCGACGCGGGCTAGGGTGTGCAGCGGCGCGGCTTCCAAAGCTGCCTCCAGGGCGACGGGGTCGGTGGTGTCGAGGTTCTGCGTGTGCATGTCGGTCTCGCTCCCGATAGTACCGGGTTAGCCGGTGTTGTACCTGGACGAGGCGCCGGAGTTCAGGTCAGACGTGCTGGAGGCGTTGCGTCAACCGTTGGAGGGCGGCGACATCGTGATCGGGCGAGCCGAGCGCGGTTCGCGGTTCCCGGCCCGGTTCATCCTGGTGATGGCGGCCAACCCCTGCCCCTGCGGTCGCAGCTACGGCAAGGGAGCCAGCTGCGAGTGTCCTCCGGCGGCGCGACGCCGCTACCGCGACCGGATCTCCGGCCCGATCCGTGACCGGATCGACCTGCACCGCACCGTGCTGCCGGTCACCCCGGCGCAGATGCGCGACGACCTCGTCCACGTCGAGTCGACCCGGTCCATCGCCGATCGGGTGCTCGAGGCCCGCCACCGGCAGCGCCGACGGCTCGCCGACACACCATGGCGCCGCAACAGCGAGGTGCCAGGTCCGGTGCTGCGCCGAGAGTATGCCCCGACGGACAACTCGATGGCCTCGGTCGATGTGCTGCTGAGGCAGGGTCGCCTCACCGCGCGCGGCGCCGATCGGGTGCTCCGGGTGACCTGGACCTTGGCCGATCTGGCCGGGCTCGACACACCAGGGCCGTTGCAGGTGGCCGAGGCGGTCATGCTGCGCACCTCTGGGGTGCTGCCACGTGTGCGCAGCGTCCGTGGCACCGACGAGCGAGTCCCGCCCGACCCGATGGAGCGAGCCTCATGATTCCCGACGACGAGCGCGCTGCCCGGGCCGCGCTGACCCGGATTGCCGAGCCGGGCGATGCAGAGCTGGGGCAGCTCGCCGGCCTCCACGGTGCCGTCGAGGCGGTGGCGCGGATCCGCTCTGGCGAGATCCGGTCCGGCTCCGCAGACCACTGGCGGGTCCGCCTCACCGGTTACGACCCACACCGCGACCTCGCTGCTGCCGCGGCGGTCGGCGCCCGCCTGGTCTGCCCGGGTGACGAGGAGTGGCCGGCTCCGCTGGACGACCTCGACGGCGTCCGCCTGCCCGAGATCCGCGGTGGCCTGCCCTTCGGGCTGTGGGTGCGCGGACCGCTGGAGTTGACCGCCGCCTGCGCGCGCTCGGTGGCGATCGTGGGCTGCCGGGCAGCCACCGAGTACGGCGAGAACGTTGCCGCCGACATCGCGCACGGCGTCGCCCAGGCTGGACTCACCGTGACTTCTGGAGCCGCCTACGGTATCGACGCCGCCGCCCACCGTGGAGCGCTGGTCGCTGACGCGCCGACGGTCGCGGTACTGGCGTGTGGCGTCGATGTCAGTTATCCCCGTGGCCACGTGGCGCTGCTGGAGCGCATCGCCGCCGAGGGGTTGGTGGTCAGCGAGGTGCCGCCCGGCTGTGCACCGACCAAGCTGCGGTTCCTGACCCGCAACCGGATCATCGCCGCACTGTCTCAGGGGACCGTTGTCGTGGAGGCCGGCCTGCGCTCCGGAGCGCGCAACACCGCGCGGTGGGCGCTGGAGTTGATGCGGGTGGTGATGGGAGTGCCCGGTCCCGTGACCTCTGCCGACTCGGCGGGAGTACACGAGCTCTTGCGCCAACCTGAGCCGATCCTCGTCACCGATCCCGGCGAGGTGCTGGAGGCCGTCTCTGCGATCGGGGAGAACCTCGCACCCTTGAAGTTCGGTGCCGTGGACCATCGCGACCAGCTCGGCGAGGTCACCGGGCGCGTGCTCGACGCAGTGCCAGCTGTGCGCGCGGTCTCCGTCGGCCGGATCGCCACGACTGCGGGGCTCTGCACCGACGTCACCGGAGGCCATCTGGCCGGCCTGCTCCTGCAGGACTTCGTCGAGCAGCACGACGGTGGCTGGCGGCTGTCGGCGTCACAGCGGCGGGCGCGCCGGACCTGCACCGCGTCCTGATCCTGCGGCGCGTCCGCTTGCCCGATCGGCAGCGGCACCGCATCGTCGAGTGGTGACGGAGGAACGCGGCGACGACCTGCCCGACGAGGCGCTCGAGCTGCCCTCGGCCCTCGCGGCCGCGCTCGCCGACTACGTGCGGCACCTACGTTCCGAGCGCGACCTCGCCCCGCACACGGTGCGGGCCTACTCCGCGGACGTCTGCTCGCTGCTCGCGCACGCGGCTGCCCTGGGGCACACAGATCTGAGCCGGGTGGACCTGCGGGTTCTGCGCAGCTGGCTGGCGCGGCAGCAGACGCTCGGCCGGGCCCGCACCACGCTGGCCCGACGAGCCACCGCCGCTCGGGTCTTCACCCGCTGGGCCCAGCGCACCGGCCGGGCCTCGGCCGACGCCGGCGCACTGCTCGGCGCGCCCAAACCGCACCGCCGGCTGCCGCCGACGCTGAAGCAGGACGAGGTGCGACATCTGCTCGACGCTGCCGCGCGGGTGGCGCTGGACGGCAGCGGGGTCGGTCTGCGCGACGTGGCGATGCTCGAGCTGCTCTATGCCACCGGGGTCCGGGTCGGTGAGCTCACCGGCTGCGACGTCGACGATCTCGATACCGGCCGTCGCGTGCTCCGGGTCTTCGGCAAGGGCCGCAAGGAGCGGGCGGTCCCCTACGGCGCGCCGGCCGCCCGGGCGCTCGATGCCTGGCTGCTGCGTGGGCGACCGCAGCTGGCCGTCGAGCTGTCGCGAGGCGCACTGTTCCTGGGCGAGCGCGGCGGCCGGATCGACCAACGCGCCGTACGCCGGATCGTGCACGCCCGGCTCGCCGGAGTGCCCGGAGCACCCGACCTCGGTCCGCACGGACTCCGGCACAGCGCAGCCACCCACCTGCTCGAAGGCGGCGCCGACCTGCGCAGCGTGCAGGAGCTGCTCGGGCACGCCTCGCTGGCGAGCACCCAAATCTACACGCACGTATCCGCCGAGCGGCTGCGTCGCGCGTTCGAGCAGGCGCACCCGCGGGCCTGACCGGCGCAGACCCGATTCAGCGGATGGCCACCAGATCGTGCACCCGCATCGCGAGCCGGGTCACCCAGAACAGATCGGTCGGCGAGGAGAGCCGGGCCCGAGCGGCCGACGACGGCGCGTGGTGGATGGCCGGTGCCGCGCCCGGCAGGCGATCACCGAGGGGGAGCAGCACGATCTCCGGGTCGGTGACCATGGCCAGGGGGTCGAGGTAGACATCTCCGCGCTTGACCCCCCAGTGCAGGCAGGCCGCCGGCAGGCAGTGACTCTGCACCAGCTGCAGGTGGCCGAGCACCGTTCCGGCGGTGACGCGGTCACCCGGCCGCACGACCGCATCGACCGGCTCGAAGGTGAGCCTGAGCCCGTCGGTCTCGACCACGACCACACCGCGACCGGCCAGCTCGGTGGCGAAGCGGATCCTGCCGGTTGCCGGTGCCAGCACTGGCTGGCCAGCCGAACCGGCGAGGTCGACGCCGCGGTGGCCCGGCAGCCACGGCTGTGCCGGGGGGTCGAAGCCGCGGACCACCACGGGCGCCGGCTGCAACGGCCACGCCCATCCCGGTTCAGACGACGCGTCGGCGGCTGACGCGGCTGCCCGCGGTGCAGCGGTGCCACCACACACCACCAACGCCGACACCACGAAGGCCACCAGCAGCCGACGCGCCACCGAGAACCGTGCAAGGCGCGGCAGGAGAGTCGTTGCAGCCATGCGACCATCGTGCGCCGGGTGCTGCTGGGCCGACGAGTCCCAGATCGGATCTGTGGACAAGCCGGGGAGCGGTGCCTGCTGTGGACCGAGACCGGCCTGCTGACCCGTGCCGTCTCGCCGTACCGCTGGCGATTGGCTGCCGACTGCCGCCCTCGACTACACTCGCGGCAGCGGCCCGTCTCTCTCGGGTCGACTTCGCACGCCCGCACACCACACCTCCGTGGGCGCGCCCGGACGGTCTCAACGGCAGAGCCGGCCGCGCGCGGGCGTCAGGGCTCGCACCACCGGTGCGCGCACGAACCGTCAGCGGTGCCCGCCGGGCACCACGAGGAGGATGAGCGACGATGGCAGTCGTCACCATGCGCCAGCTCCTGGAGAGCGGCGTCCACTTCGGGCACCAGACCCGCCGGTGGAACCCGAAGATGAAGCGCTTCATCTTCACCGAGCGCAACGGCATCTACATCATCGACCTGCAGCAGTCGCTGGCCTACATCGACCGCGCCTACGAGTTCATCAAGGCCACGGTCGCGCGCGGCGGCTCGGTGATGTTCGTCGGCACCAAGAAGCAGGCGCAGGAAGCGATCTCCGAGCAGGCGACGCGCGTTGGCATGCCCTACGTCAACCAGCGTTGGCTCGGCGGCATGCTGACCAACTTCCAGACGGTGCACCAGCGCCTGCAGCGGCTGAAGGAGCTCGACGAGCTCAACTTCGACGACGTCGCCGGCTCCGGCAAGACGAAGAAGGAGCTGCTGCAGCTCAAGCGCGAGCGGGACAAGCTCGACCGCACCCTCGGTGGCATCCGCGACATGACCCGGACTCCGGCGGCGGTGTGGATCGTCGACACCAAGAAGGAGCACCTCGCGGTCGACGAGGCGCGCAAGCTGCACATCCCGATCATCGGCATCCTCGACACCAACTGCGACCCCGACGAGGTGGACTTCGCGATCCCGGGCAACGACGACGCCATCCGTGCGGTCACCTTGCTCACCCGGGTCGTCGCCGACGCGGTGGCCGACGGGCTGATGGCCCGCTCCGGTGCCCGCACCGGAGACGAGGCGTCCGATGGTGAGCTTGCGGCCGCAGAGCCGCTGGCCGAGTGGGAGCGCGAGCTGCTCGAGGGTGGCGACAGGGCGCACGCGGACGCCGAGCTGAAGGCCGAGGCCGGCGCCACTCCGGCCGAGACCGCCGCGATTGCCGAGGCGCAGTCACCGGTGGCCGAGGACACCGAGGTGGACACCGAGCCTCAGCCGGTGTCGACCGACGCCGAGCCAGGCCCCGAGCCGGTGACCGAGCCGGTGACCGAGGGAACCGCGGCGGAGGACACCCCGGCGGAGGACACCCCGGCGGAGAACCGAGCCGAAACGACCAGCTGACCACGACCAGAGATCAGGAGAAGACGAAGAATGGCGAACATCACCGCCGCAGACGTCAAGAAGCTCCGCGACCTCACCGGCGCGGGCATGTTGGACTCCAAGACGGCGCTCACCGAGGCCGACGGCGACTTCGACACCGCCATCGAGGTGCTGCGGGTCAAGGGTGCCGCGAAGGTGGTCAAGCGCGGTGCCGAGCGCTCCGCATCGGCCGGCCTGGTGGCGGCGTCGGGAACGGCGCTGGTCGAGCTCAACAGCGAGACCGACTTCGTCGCCAAGAACGAGCAGTTCCAGCAGCTTGCCGCCGACATCGCCGCTGCCGCGGCGCGGGCGAGGCCGGCCGACGCGCACGCGCTGCTGGACGTGGAGCTCGCCGACGACAGGACGGTGGAGCAGGCCATCGCCGGCCTCGCCGCGGTCATCGGTGAGAAGCTCGAGCTGGGCCGGGTCGAGGTCTTCGACGGGCCGGTGGCGACCTACCTGCACCGCCGCGCCAGCGACCTGCCACCCGCGGTCGGCGTACTCGTCGAGTACGACGGCGCCAGCGAGGCAGCGGCACGTGGGGTCGCCATGCAGATCGCCGCGATGCGTCCGCAGTACGTCTCCCGCGACCAGGTCGCCGACGAGGTGGTCGCCAAGGAACGGGAGATCGCCGCGGCCACCGCTCGCGAGGAAGGCAAGCCCGAGCAGGCGCTGCCCAGGATCGTCGAGGGACGCCTCAACGGGTTCTTCAAGGAGTTCGTGCTGCTCGAGCAGCCGTCTGTCCAGGAGAGCAAGAAGAGCGTCCAGACCGTCCTCGACGAGGCGGGTGTGACGGTCAAGCGGTTCGCTCGTTTCGAGATCGGGCAGCCCTAGTGCCGAGCGGTCCGGAGGGCGAGAGCTATCGGCGGGTGCTGCTGAAGTTGTCCGGTGAGGTCTTCGGGGCAGGCAAGGTCGGCGTCGACCCCGATGTCGCGCACTCCATCGCCCGCCAGGCGGCAGAGGTGGTGCGCAGCGGGGTCCAGGTGGCGGTGGTCGTCGGCGGTGGCAACTTCTTTCGCGGCGCCGAGTTGCAGCAGCGGGGGATGGACCGCTCCCGCGCCGACTACATGGGCATGCTCGGCACCGTGATGAACTGCCTCGCGCTTCAGGACTTCCTCGAGAAGCTCGGGATCGAGACCCGGGTGCAGACCGCGATCGCGATGGGCCAGGTGGCCGAGCCCTACATCCCGCGCCGGGCGATCCGACACCTGGAGAAGGAGCGGGTGGTGATCTTCGGTGCCGGGTCTGGCATGCCGTACTTCTCCACCGACACGGTGGCCGCCCAACGGGCGCTGGAGATCGGTGCCGAGGTGCTGCTGATGGGCAAGCAGGGCACGGACGGGGTCTACGACGCCGACCCGAACACCCATCCGGGTGCGGTCAGGTTCGACTCGCTCAGCTATGACGAATACCTCTCACGCGGTCTGGCTGTGGCCGACTCGACCGCGATCAGCCTGTGCCGCGACAATGCGCTGAGCATCGTGGTCTTCGACCTGATGCGTGAGGGCAACATCGGCCGGGTGGTGCGCGGTGAGAAGATCGGCACGCTGGTGGGGGCGGGCCACTGAGTTCAATGTTCCGTACGACGACCAGCGACCGTGGCGCTCGACGCCCGGTCGCGCTGCAGACCGAGGAGCCGGCGATGATCGACCAGACCCTGCGCGAGGCCGACCAGAAGATGACCAAGGCCGTCGAGGTCGCCAAGGACGAGTTCGCCTCCATCCGAACCGGCCGGGCGCACCCCTCGATGTTCAACAAGCTGACCGCCGACTACTACGGCAGCCCGGCGCCGATCCAACAGCTGGCGTCGTTCCAGGCGCCGGAGGCGCGGGTGGTGGTGATCCAGCCGTATGACAAGAGCGCGATGACCGCCATCGAGAAGGCGATCCGCGACTCCGACCTCGGCGTCAACCCCACCAACGACGGCAACGTGATCCGGGTGGTCATGCCAGAGCTGACCGAAGAGCGGCGCAAGGAGTACATCAAGCTGGCGCGGGCCAAGGCCGAGGACGGCCGGGTGGCGGTGCGCAACATCCGCCGCCACGCCAAGCAGGCGCTCGACAAGGCGGAGAAGGACGGTGAGGTCGGTCAGGACGACGTGACCGGCGCCGAGAAGCGGCTCGACGCCATGACCAAGAAGCATGTCGACCAGATCGACGAGGTGCTCAAGCACAAGGAAGCCGAGCTGCTCGAGGTGTGAACGTGACGCATCCCGAGACGCCCAGCCGCGCCGGGCGCGACCTGCCCGCCGCTATCGGGGTCGCGGTGGTGTTGCTGGCGGTGATCGCCGCCGCGCTGCTCTTCGTCAAGTCGCTGTTCCTGGTCGTCGTACTCGCGGCGATGGTCTATGCGGTGTGGGAGCTGAAGACGGCCCTTGCCACGGTCGATGTGCTGCTGCCCGTGTGGCCGGTGCTCGCCGGCGGTGCGGCCATGCTGCTCGGCGCCTACTTCGGCGGGCCGGATGCCGTGGTGATCACGACCGCGCTGACGGTGCTGGCGATCAGCCTGTGGCGGATGCCCGCGGGCTCGCCGGGATTCGTGCGCGACGTGACCGCGGGCATCTTCGCTGCCCTGTACGTGCCATTTCTGGGTTGCTTCGTGCTGTTGATGTTGCGCGCGGACGACGGCCAGTGGCAGGTGGTGACGTTCATCCTGGTCGTCGCCGCCTCCGACATCGGCGGCTTCGCGAGCGGAGTGCGCTTCGGCAGGCATCCGCTGGCGCCGCTGATCAGCCCCAAGAAGTCCTGGGAAGGCTTTGCCGGTTCGGCGGTGGCGTGTGCACTGGCGGGGTGGGCGACGGTGGTGTTCCTGCTCGACGGACGCTGGTGGGTCGGGCTGCTGCTCGGGCTGGTCACCGTCGTCTCCGCAACTCTCGGGGACCTCGTCGAGTCGATGCTCAAGCGTGATCTCAGCCTCAAGGACATGGGGACCCTGCTGCCCGGACACGGTGGGCTCTTGGACCGGCTCGACTCGTTGCTGGCCACCGCACCGTTGGCCTGGATGGTGATGTATTGGCTGATCTCCTGAGCCTGCCGTGACCCGCCTCGTCCACCTGGTCCGGCACGGGCGATCGCTCCCTGCCGCCGAACGGCCGCCGCACGAGTGGCCGCTGCACCCCATGGCTGCTCGCGGCCTCGCCGCTCTGAGCGCAGCGGCGGTGCTGCCGGGAACTTTGACGCGTCACCAAGAGGGGGTGGCGGTGCCGGACGACGCGCTGTGGTTCTCCTCGCCGGAGCCCAAGGCACTGCAGACGGCGCGCGTCCTGACCGACGGCGCGATCTCGGTGCACGACGACCTGCGGGAGGCAGTTCGGTCAGCGCACTGGTTCGACGATCCGGTCGAGTTCCACCACGTCGTACGCCGGTGCTTCGCCGATCCCGGCCACAGCGCGCACCCGGGATGGGAGCCGTTGCGCCACACCAGGACCCGGGTCGTCGGTGCCGTACGCGCGCTGCTGCACGCCGGCACCGAGCGCGACCTGGTTCTGGTCGGTCACGGCACCGCCTGGACTCTGGTCGTCGCCGCTCTGACCGGCGCGGAGCCGGATCTCGACGCGTGGGCGGCGATGCGGATGCCCGACCACTGTGCTGTCCACACGGACACCGGGACACTGAGATCGAGCTGGGGCAGCTGGACGTCTGGGACACTGGAGCGGCCATGACCGAGACTCGATCGCTGCCGCTCGTCTTCGACGAGCCGCGCGGCCGCACGAAGCCGCCGCGCCACCTTGCCGACCTGGCCACGCCCGAACGCGTTGCGGTCGTCGAGGCGCTCGGACAGCCGGGGTTCCGGGCGCGGCAGCTCTCGACCCACTACTTCAGCCGGCTGGTGGACAATCCGGCGCAGATGACCGACCTGCCGGCGGCAAGCCGGGACGCCATGGTCGAGGACCTCCTGCCGCGGCTGCTCCGACCGGTGCGCACGCTCGCCTGCGATGACGGCACCACGGTGAAGACGTTGTGGCGGCTCTGCGACGGCGCGCTGGTCGAATCGGTGCTGATGCGCTACCCGGGGCGGGTCACGATGTGCGTCTCCTCGCAGGCCGGTTGCGGCATGGCCTGCCCGTTCTGCGCCACCGGGCAGGGCGGCCTGCAGCGAAACCTGTCGACGGCGGAGATCGTCGAGCAGGTGCTGGCCGGCGCCCGTGCGCTGGCCCGTGGTGCGGTGGCTGGGGGTCCTGGCCGGATCTCCCACGTCGTGTTCATGGGCATGGGTGAGCCGATGGCCAACTACCGAGCCGTCATCGGTGCCGTGCGCCGCCTGACCGACCCCACGCCCGACGGTTTCGGCATGTCCGCTCGCGGCGTGACGGTGTCGACGGTGGGGCTGGTGCCGCGCATCCGCCAGCTGGCTGCCGAAGGGTTGCCGGTCACGCTGGCGCTGTCGCTGCACGCCCCGGACGACCGGCTGCGCGACGAGCTGGTCCCGATCAACACGCGGTGGAACGTCGCCGAGGTGGTCGAGGCGGCGTGGAGCTACGCGCGTACGACGAAGCGGCGGGTCTCGATCGAGTACGCCATGATCAAGGACGTCAACGACCAGGCCTGGCGCGCCGACCTGCTCGGCGACGTGCTGACGTCGTACGGCGACTGGGGCTGGGTCCACGTCAACCTGATCCCGCTGAACCCGACGCCCGGCTCGAAGTGGACGGCGTCGCGGCCGGAGGACGAGCGTGAGTTCGTACGCCGGCTCGAAGCGAAGGGCGTGCCCACGACGGTGCGGGACACCCGGGGTCGGGAGATCGACGGCGCCTGCGGCCAGCTCGCCGCGACCGGACCGGACGCTACGTAACCGCCGTCGCGACGGCAGTTGCGCGACAACTGCGTAGCGTGGGACGCCGCTTTCCCGTTGACAGGTTCCGGTACGGCCGGCCCCGAGTCAGCGTGCCGCAACGTGTCACACGATGAAAGGACGACAGCCGTGGGCTTCCACCACGTCGAGCTGTGGATGGCCGACCTCGCTGCCGCGGCGCCGCGCTGGGGGTGGTTGCTGGGCGAGCTCGGCTGGCGACCGCTCGATGCCTGGCCGGCCGGCCAATCATGGCAGAGCCCGGGCGGGGCCTACCTGGTGTTGGAGGAGTCGTCTG
Source organism: Actinomycetota bacterium (assembly GCA_030857985.1). Taxonomy (GTDB): domain Bacteria; phylum Actinomycetota; class Actinomycetes; order Propionibacteriales; family Nocardioidaceae; genus JALZMX01. The sequence continues at coordinate 10,370 of JALZMX010000251.1, forward strand.
CGCTGCGCCGTGAGGCGCCATACGACCGGCTGCGGCCCGGTCTCAACCACGTTGCGCTGTGGGCACCCGATCCTCGTACCGTCGACAGGCTCGTGACCGCGGCACCCGCCCACGGCTGGTCGCTGCTCTTCGCCGACCGGCACCCGTTCGCCGGCGGCGAGCAGAACTACGCGGCCTACCTCGAGGACACCGACGGCTTCGAGGCCGAGGTAGTAGCCCGGTAGAGGTTGCCGGCTCTCCACCGCTGGGGCCGGTCAGCGGCTACCGTCGGCGAGGAGTGCGGCGACCTCGTCCACGGAGTCGACCAGGTGTACGGCGGCCTGCATAGCGCGTCCACGCGCAAGTCCGGACAGCAGCGGCCAGGCGGGCACCACGTCGGTCCAGTGCTCCCGGCCCACCAGCACCATCGGCGCGACCGCGGCCGCGTCGGCGTAGTAGTTCTCGCAGGCATCCTGGAAGATCTCCTGCACGGTGCCCGCGGCGCCGGGCAGGAAGACGATGCCGGCATCGCAGTAGCGCAACAGGGTGTCCTCGCGCAACGCGTTCTGGAAGTACTTGGCGATCGAGGAGGCGAACGCGTTCGGCGGCTCGTGCCCGTAGAACCAGGTCGGGATGCCGATGCTGTCCGCCCCTTCCGGCCACCGCGAGCGGACCGCGAACGCGGCCCGCGCCCACTCGGTCACCGACGGCTGGAAGGACGGCACCCCGGCCAGCATCCCCAGCGCGTGCCCGAGCGCGTCGTCGGCGGCGGTGCTGAGGTACGCACCGAGGTTCGCCGCCTCCATCGCACCCGGCCCGCCGCCGGTCGCGACGTACAGCCCGGATCTGGCCAGCAGCCGGCCCAGCCGGGCGGCCTCGGCGTACGCGTGGTCACCGCGCGACCACGCGTGCCCGCCCATGACTCCGACCGCGTTTCGTCCGGTCAGCGCTTCGCCGAGCGCGTCGTCGATCGCGTGGTCGTGCAGGGCCCGGGCCAATGTCCAGCCGACGTCGAGGTCGGCGCCGGGCTGGCGCGACCAGGCATAGATACGGGCGTCCGGGGTGGCGGGGTACGTCGCGTCGGACAGCCCCGCGTACAGCTCGTCGGCGGAGTACAACGTGGCCCGGTAGGTGTCGAAGGGCGTGTCCGGGATCGCCGGGAACACCAGCGCCCCGCCGGCACGCAGATGCTGCTCGGCGATGGGATCGAGCGCACAACCGAGCAGCAGCGCACCGCTCGGGTCCAAGCTCAGCAGCACCGACGTACGCCCACGCAGGTCGACCGCCTGGACCCGCCAGCCGGCCATCGCCCGGCCGCCGCGCTCGACCAGGGCGTCGAAGTCGGCCAGCGACTCGATCTCGACCCCGCGTCCCTGCAACCTCGCCACGCTGGTCCTCCCGTTCGTCGCAACGCCGACGCCGCCCGCCCACCGGCCGGTGGCCAGGTCGCGCCCGAGACGGAGAGTATGGGTCCATGGGCAGTTACCGCGAGGAGCACGACCGCAGCATCACCGACCCGCAGGCGTACTGGGCCGATCAGGCTGAGCTCGTCGACTGGATCAAGAAGCCTCGCCGGATCCTCGACGACAGTCGTCCGCCGTTCTACCGTTGGTATCCCGACGCGACGCTCAACACGTGCTACAACGCGCTGGATCGCCACGTGGTCTCCGGACGCGCCGACCAGGCCGCGTTGATCTACGACAGCCCGGTCACCGGCGTCAAGCGCACTCTCAGCTATGCCCGACTGCTCCAGCAGACCGCGGCGTTCGCCGGAGCGCTGCGTGCGCTCGGGGTGGACAGGGGCGACCGGGTCGTGATCTACATGCCGATGGTCCCCGAGACGGTGATCGCGATGCTGGCCTGCGCCCGCCTGGGTGCGGTGCACTCGGTCGTCTTCGGTGGTTTCGCCGCGCGCGAGCTCGCCATACGCATCGACGACGCCCGCCCCAAGGTCGTGGTGTCTGCGTCGTGCGGGGTGGAGGCCGCCCGGGTGGTGGAGTACAAGCCGCTGCTCGACCGGGCGCTCGGGCAGGCCTCGCACCAGCCGGAGCGCTGCGTGATCCTGCAGCGCGAGCAGTGCACCGCCGAGCTCGACGAGCCGCGCGACGTCGACTGGGCACTGGCGATGCGCGCCGGCGCGACCGATCCGGCGTCGTGCGTGGAGGTGGCGGCCACCGACCCGCTCTATGTCCTCTACACGTCGGGTACGACCGGCAGACCCAAGGGCATCGTGCGTGAAAACGGCGGCCATGCAGTCGCGCTGGCCTGGTCGATGCCCAACATCTTCGCGACCGGCCCCGGGCAGGTGTGGTGGACGGCCTCCGACGTCGGCTGGGTGGTCGGTCACTCCTACATCGTCTACGCGCCGTTGCTCGTCGGTGCCACCTCGGTGCTCTACGAGGGCAAACCGGTCGGGACCCCGGACGCCGGCGCGTTCTGGCGGGTGATCGAGGAGCACGCCGTGACCGCGCTGTTCACCGCGCCGACCGCCTTCCGGGCGATCCGCAAGGAGGATCCGGACGCGGCGCTGCTCTCGTCGTACGACCTGTCCTCGCTGCGCCACCTGTTCCTCGCCGGTGAACGGCTCGACCCCGACACCTACGCCTGGGCCGGTGAGAAGCTCCGGGTCCCCGTCGTCGACAACTGGTGGCAGACCGAGACCGGCTGGCCGATCGCGGCGAACCTGCGCGGGCTGGAGCCGATGCGGCTGAAGCCGGGCTCGCCGTCGGTGCCGGTGCCCGGATACGACCTGCACGTCCTGGACGAGCAGGGTCGCGACGTGCCGGCCGGGACGGAGGGGGCGATCTGTCTGAAGCTGCCCATGCCGCCCGGCACGCTGCCGACGCTGTGGAACGACGACGAGCGGATGGTGCGCTCCTACCTCGCGCAGTACGACGGGTACTACCTGTCCGGTGACGGGGGATACCTCGACGAGGACGGCTACCTGTATGTCATGGGCCGCACCGACGACGTGATCAACGTCGCCGGCCACCGGCTGTCCACCGGCGCGATGGAGGCGGTGCTGACCGCGCATCCCGCGGTCGCCGAGTGCGCGGTCATCGGGGTCGCGGACCCGCTGAAGGGCCAGGTGCCGCTCGGCCTGGTCGTGCTGAGGGCCGGCACCCAGATCGACGACGAGCAGCTGTCGACCGAGCTGGTGGCCGCGGTGCGCGACCAGGTCGGCCCGGTCGCCGCGTTTCGGGACGTGACCGTCGTACCGGCGCTGCCGAAGACGCGCTCGGGCAAGATCCTGCGCAAGACGATGCGCGAGATCGCCGACGGGCAGGAGGTGCAGGTGCCGTCGACGATCGAGGATCCGGCTGTGCTCGACGCCATCAGGGGGTCGCTGCGGCGCTGAGGGGTCGGTCAGTGGCCGCGGAGCAGGGGACTGACCGCCCGGGCGAGCAGGCTCGGCCGGCCGGTCAAGCGCTCCTCGGCGTCGGCGGTGGTCATCAGGCGCAGGCCGGCGTTGATGCCGAGCCAACGCAGCGGCTCCGGTTCCCACGCCGGGGAGCGGTGTCCGACCCACGGCAGCCGCGTCCGCGGCGTCTCCCGCTGCAGGATCAGATCGGCCAGCGTCCTGCCGGCCAGGTTGCTGACCCCCACCCCCTTGCCGATGTAGCCCCCGCCCCAGCCGACGTCGGTCAGCGGGTCGAACCCGACCGAGGGGCACCAGTCGCGGGCGATGCCCAGGGGTCCGCCCCAGGCGTGCGTGATGCGCACGTCGCGCAGCAGTGGCAGCAGCCCGACCAGCGTCTCGCGCAGGTGCGCGAACACGCGGGTCTCGCGGTCGTACGCCGTCTGCACCCGCGAGCCGAAGTGGTACGGCGCCCCGCGGCCACCGAACGCGATCCGCCCGTCGGCGGTGCGCTGGCCGTAGATGATCAGGTGCCGGAGGTCGGTGAACGTCTCCCGGTGGCGCAGCCCGATGCGCTCCCACATCGCGTCGGACAACGGTTCGGTCGCGATCATCAGCGAGTAGACCGGTGCCAGGTTTCGGCGCTGACCGGCCAGCCCAGGGGTGTAGCCCTCGGTGGCGCGGATGACCGCGTCCGCGCGCACCAGGCCACGATCGGTCACGACCCGGTGCGGCTCGACCGCGCGCGCCGGGGTCTGCTCGACGATCCGCACACCCATGCGCTCGACCGCCTGCGCCAGACCACGCACCAGCCTGGCCGGGTGCAGCACCGCGCAGTGCGGCGTGTAGAGCGCCCCCTGGATGTCGGTCGCCGCCAGCCGCGCCCGGGCCTCCTCGGCGCCGAGGAGGTCGAGGTCGGTGTCGTCGCTGCCCCAGAGCCGGGCCTGCGCCAGCTCGTCGAGAGCGCGCCGACGCTGCGCGGCCGAACGGATCAGCGACACCGTGCCGCCCTTGGCGTAGTCGCACCCGATGCCCTCCCGGACGATCACCTCGCCGATCTCGTCGACGGTGTCACGCATCGCCTGCTGCAACGCAGTCCCGGCCGCGCGTCCACCCGTGGCCGCCAGCCGGGCGGTGGTGACCGGGAAGAGGCCCGAGCACCAGCCCCCGTTGCGCCCCGACGCCCCGAAGCCGGCTACCTCGGCCTCGACCACGACGATGCGCAACGCCGGGTCGAGTCCGCTGAGGTAGTAGGCGGTCCACAGACCCGTGTAGCCGGCGCCGACGATCGCGACGTCGCAGTCGACGTCGCCGTCCAGCGCAGGGCGCGATCGCCAGTCATCCGCGGCTGTGGCGTGCCACAGCGACAGGCCGCGGTAGCCGGTCGCACCAGTCAGCGAACACCCCAGGAGTAGGTCTGCTTGCGCAGCTCGAGATAGACGAAGCTCTCGGCGGTCCGCACCCCTGGGATCGTACGGATGCGCTTGGACAGCACCTCGAGCAGGTGCTCGTCGCTCTCGCACAGCACCTCGACCAGCACGTCGAACGAGCCTGCGGTGATCACGGCGTACTCCACCTCGTCCATCTCCGCGAGCGCATCGGCGACCGGCTCGAGCTCGCCCTCGACGTTGATCCCGACCATGGCCTGGCGGGCGAAGCCGAGCTCGAGCGGGTCGGTGACCGCGACCACCTGCATGACGCCGGAGTCGATCAGCCGCTGCACCCGCTGGCGCACCGCTGCCTCGGAGAGCCCGACGACCTTGGCGATCGCGGCGTAGGGCCGGCGGCCGTCCTGCTGCAGCTGTTCGATGATCGCCTTGGAGACGTCGTCGAGGGCGGCACCGTTGCGTTCGTTCTTCCCGGTACGTCGCACCACGAGGCCGATCCTCTCGGTAGGATCACCGGATTGCAAGCACTCGACATCACGATTTCGTCGCCTATGCTTCGACGTACGACGGAATCCCTTGTCTAGCCCAGACCATCCTGCGAGTATCCACCGTCGTAGCGCCAACTACTGGGAAGGAAGCACGACGATGAGCAACCGACGACGCACGATGATTCCACCCGGCCCGCGCAGCGGTTCGCTGACCGACCAGTTGAGCCGCCGCTCCTTCCTGCGGGGTGTGACCGCTGGGGGGTTGCTGGTGGCCGGTGGCGGGTTGCTGTCGGCCTGCGGCGTGGAGGGTGCCTCCCAGACAGCCGAGTCGTGCAGCAGCGAGGACCTGTCCGACACGGAGAAGATGCTGCACTTCTCGAACTGGCCGCTCTACATCGACCAGAAACGGGTCGAGCGCGATGGTGAGAAGGTCACCGTGCTGCCGACCTTGGAGGCGTTCCAGAAGCAGGGCGGTATCGATGTCACCTACGTCACCGATGTGAACGACAACTCCGAGTTCTTCGGCATCGTCCGCAACCAGCTCGCCGACTGCCAGTCCACCGGCCGCGACATCTTCGTGCTCACCGACTACATGGCGGCCCGGATGATCAACCTCGGCTGGTTGCAGAAGCTGGACCGGTCCAACCTGCCCAACGTCGAGGCCAACCTTGCCGAGAACCTGCGCAGTCCCTCCTGGGATCCGGAGCGGGACTACTCCGTGCCGTGGCAGAGCGGCCTGACCGGCATCGCCTACAACGCCAAGCTGACCGGTGAGGTCGGCAGCTTCGAGGAGCTGCTGACCCGCTCCGACCTCGCGGGCAAGGTCAGCCTGCTGTCGGAGATGCAGGACACCATGCTCTTCATGCTGCTGGTGGTCGGCGCCGATCCCGGCGACTTCACCGAGGACGAGTTCGGCCAGGCGACCGAGCGGCTGCAGCAGGCGGTCGACTCGGGCCAGATCCGCGCATTCACCGGCAACGAGTACGCCCAGGACCTGGTCAAGGGCAACGTGGTGGCCTGCGAGGCGTGGTCCGGCGACGTGATCCAGCTGCAGTTCGACAACCCCGACATCAAGTTCGTCGCGCCGGAGGAGGGGCTGTCGCTGTGGAGCGACAACATGCTGGTGCCGAACAAGGCCGAGCACAAGACCAACGCCGAGGCACTGATGGACTACTACTACCAGCCGGAGGTCGCCGCCGAGCTGGCTGCCTGGGTCAACTACATCTGCCCGGTGTCCGGTGCCAAGGAGGCGATGGAGAAAATCGCGCCAGGCCTGGTCGACAACGCGCTGATTTTCCCTGGAGACGACCTGCTGGCCAAGACCCACAACCTGATGGCGCTCGACCAGGAGCAGGAGCAGGACTACCAGCGCCAGTTCAGCCAGGTGATCGGAGCCTGATCCGGTGCGCGAACCAGACGGTCCGGCCCAGCCTGGTCCGACCCAGCCCGGTCAGGAGCTCGGCGCCGACCTGGTGCTGCGCTCGGTGACCAAGCGCTTCGGCTCGTTCACCGCGGTCGACGACCTCGACCTCGTGGTCGGGCGCGGTGAGTTCTTCGCCCTGCTGGGGCCCTCGGGCTGTGGCAAGACCACCACGCTGCGGATGGTCGCCGGGCTGGAGGAGCCGTCCGCGGGCAGCATCGCGCTCGGGGACCGCGACATCACCCGGCTGCGCCCCTACAAGCGACCGGTGAACACGGTGTTCCAGAGCTATGCGCTGTTCCCGCACCTCGACGTCCTCGAGAACGTCGCCTTCGGCCTGCGCCGGCGCAAGTCGCCCGATGTGGACCACCAGGTGCGCGAGATGCTCGAGCTGGTCCAGCTCGTCGGCTTCGAACGCCGCCGCCCGGCGCAGCTGTCCGGCGGCCAGCAGCAGCGGGTCGCGCTGGCCCGGGCACTGATCAACCGGCCGCAGGTGCTGCTGCTCGACGAGCCGCTCGGTGCGCTGGACCTGAAGCTGCGACGCCAGATGCAGATCGAGCTCAAGCGCATCCAGACCGACATCGGCATCACGTTCGTCCACGTCACCCACGACCAGGAGGAGGCCATGACGATGGCCGACACGATCGCGGTGATGAACGGCGGGCTGATCGAGCAGCTGGGCGCGCCGGACGAGCTGTACGAGAACCCGGCGACGACCTTTGTTTCCAACTTCCTCGGGCAGTCCAACCTGCTCGCCGGCACGGTCAGTGGCAAGAGCGGCGGCTTCCTGTACGTCGATGCCGGCGGCGAGCGGCTCGCCGTACCCGAGCATCGAGCCCGGGTTCGGGAGGGCCGGGTGCTGGTCGGCGTTCGCCCCGAGAAGGTGTTCGTGGCCGCCGACGACGAGGAGGACGACACCGTCGGCAACCGCCTTTCCGGTGGCGTGATCAGCGACGTGAGCTTCTCCGGGGTCAGCACGCAGTACCTCGTCCGGATGCCCAGCGGTCAGGAGCTCGTGGTCTTCGAGCAGAACACCGGCGCGCGCGGGCTGTTCGCCCCCGGGACCCGGGTGCGGCTGCACTGGGCGCGCGAGCACACGTTCCTGCTCGACGGGTCGCAGGACGTCCACGCCGGCGACGAGGCGTACGTGCAGCTGGCCTCGACAGCCACCGGCGGTAACACGCGGTGAGCGCGTTGGCCGAAGCCGAGGCCGAGGCCACCACCGGCGGTGGCCCGCAGCCCGGACGGCGCCGCACACGGCGGTGGACGGGGTATCTCCTGTTGCTGCCGGGCGCCCTGTGGCTGCTGCTGTTCTTCGCCGTGCCCACCATGCAGCTCGTCGCCACCTCGCTCTACGACCCCAACGGTTCGCTGGACACCGGCTACGCGATGACGTGGTCCTGGACCAACTACCTGGACGCGATCTCGACGTACCGGGAGCCCTTCCTGCGTTCCTTCCTGTACGCCGGCAGCGCGACCGTGCTCGCCCTGCTGCTGGGTTATCCGCTGGCATATGCGATCGCGTTCAAGGCCGGTCGCTGGAAGAACCTGATGCTGGTGCTGGTCATCGCGCCGTTCTTCACCAGCTTCCTGGTGCGCACGCTTGCCTGGAAGTCGATCCTGTCCGACAACGGGTTCGTGGTCGACGCGCTCCAGGCGGTCGGGCTGCTCGGAGCGGACGGCCGGCTGCTCGCCACCGGCGTCGCCGTCGTGACCGGGCTGACCTACAACTTCCTGCCGTTCATGGTGCTGCCGCTCTACGCGTCGCTGGAGAAGATCGACCCGCGTCTGGTCGAGGCCGGCAGCGACCTGTACGCCGGCGCGGTCACGTCGTTCCGCACGATCACGCTGCCACTGTCGATGCCCGGGGTGGTGGCCGGCACGCTGCTGACGTTCATCCCCTCCGCCGGTGACTACATCAACACCCGGCTGCTGGGCACGCCGCAGCAGTACACAATCGGCAACGTCATCGACAACACGTTCCTCGTGCAGCTGGACTTCCCGATCGCGGCTGCCCTGTCGGTGTCCCTGATGGTGGCGGTCGTCCTCCTTGTGCTGGTCTACGTCCGCCGGGCCGGGACGGAGAAGCTGGTCTGATGGGTCGCCTCGGTCGCTGGGTCAGCGAGCACGTCGTGCTGTTCGTCGGCGTACTGGTGCTGCTCTACCTGTTCCTGCCGATCTTCTTCGTCGTACTCATGTCGTTCAACGACCCGACCAGCCGGCTGGCCTACGAGTTCCAGGGCTTCACCTGGGACAACTGGCTCAGCCCCTGCGCGCCGTTCGGGCTCTGTGACTCGGTGGTCAGGAGCCTGCAGATCGGCCTGCTGGCGACTCTCGGCGCGACCGCGCTAGGGACGCTGATGGCGTTCGCTCTGGTCCGGCACCGCTTCCGTGGCCGCTCGACGACGAACCTGCTGATCTTCCTGCCGATGGCCACCCCCGAGGTGGTGATGGGCTCGTCTCTGCTGGCGCTCTTCACCGGGGCCGGGCTCAGCGGTCAGCTGGGCTTCTGGTCGATCCTGATCGCACACATCATGTTCTGCCTGTCGTTCGTGGTGGTGACGGTGAAGGCGCGGCTCTCCGGGCTGGACGCGCGTTACGAGCAGGCAGCGATGGACCTCTATGCCAACGAGTGGCAGACGTTCTGGAGGGTGACCCTCCCGCTGGTCTTCCCCGGTATCCTCGCCGCCGCGCTGCTCGCGTTCTCGCTCTCCTTCGACGACTTCATCGTGACGAACTTCAACCACGGCAACACGATCACCTTCCCGATGTTCGTGTGGGGCTCGGCGCAGCGCGGCATCCCGCCCCAGGTCAACGTGGTCGGCACCGTGATGTTCCTGCTGGCGCTGCTCCTGGTGCTGAGCAGCGGCCTGCTGCGGCGTCGCCGGACGCGTTGAGCCGGGTACGCCGGCAGGCTCGACGCCGGCGCGAGACCCACCGGCGCCCGGATCCGTTCAGATGTGGGTCCAGGCCTCGGTGAGCACCGAACGCAGGATCTGCTCGATCTCGTCGAAGTGCCTCTGGTCGCAGATCAGCGGCGGCGACAGCTGGATCACCGGGTCGCCGCGGTCGTCGGCCCGGCAGTACAGGCCGGCGTCGTACAGCGCCTTGGACAGGAAGCCGCGCAGCAGCCGCTCGGACTCGTCGTCGGTGAAGGTCTCCTTGGTCGTCTTGTCCTTGACCATCTCGATGCCGTAGAAGAACCCGTCGCCGCGTACGTCGCCGACGATCGGCAGGTCGGTGAGCTTCTCCAAGGTGGCCCGGAAGTCACCCTCGGTGTCGCGGACGTGCTCGTTGAGCCGCTCACGCTCGAAGATGTCGAGGTTGGCAAGCGCCACCGCGGTCGACACGGGGTGCCCGCCGAACGTGTAGCCGTGCGCGAACATCGTGCCTGGCGCCAGGAACGGCTCCATCAGCTGTTCGGAGGCGATCATCGCGCCCAGCGGCGCATAACCCGACGTGAGTCCCTTGGCGCAGATGATCATGTCCGGCTGGTAGCCATAGCGTTCGGCGCCGAACATGTGGCCGAGCCGGCCGAACGCGCAGATCACCTCGTCGCTGACCAGCAGCACGTCGTACTCGTCGCAGATCTCGCGCACCCGAGCGAAGTAGCCGGGCGGTGGCGGGAAGCAGCCACCGGCGTTCTGCACCGGCTCGAGGAAGACCGCGGCCACCGTCTCGGCGCCTTCGTTCTCGATCGCGACCGCGATCTGGTCCGCGGCCCAGCGGCCGAACGCCTCGGGGTCGTCGCCGTGCACAGGTGCGCGGTAGATGTTGGTGTTCGGCACCCGGAACGTGCTCGGCACCAGCGGCTCGAATGCCGCCTTCAGGCTCGGCAGCCCGGTGATGGACAGCGCCCCCTGGGTGGTGCCGTGGTAGGCGATGGCTCGCGAGATGACCTTGTGCTTGCCGGCCCGGCCGGTCATCTTGAAGTACTGCTTGGCCAGCTTCCAGGCGGTCTCGACCGCCTCGCCGCCGCCGCTGGTGAAGAACACCCGGTCGAGGTCGCCCGGCGCGTAGTCGGCGATGCGCTCGGCCAGCTCGATCGCGTTCGGGTGGGCGTAGGACCACAGCGGGAAGAACCCCAGCGCCTGCGCTTGTGCGGCCGCCGCCTCGGCCAGCTCGGTGCGACCGTGACCGACCTGGGAGGCGAACAGGCCCGACAGCGCGTCGAGGTAGCGCTTGCCGCGCGCGTCGTAGATGTAGGCGCCCTCACCGCGCACAATGATCGGGATCTCTGCCGTCGCGTCCGGGCCGGCATAGACACCCATCTGGGTGAAGTGCATCCACAGGTGCTCGCGGGCAGACTTCTGCAGCGTGTCGAAGTCGTGGGGGAGTGCGTCGGTGCTCATGATCATCCTCGAAGGATCGGCGGTACGTTTGGTCCGGTCAGTCTGCCCGAGTGACCGAGGCTTTGACAAGTGATTCCGTCGCATGTACGCCGTCAGGCTGGCGATTTTCGGGTCTCAGGCGGCGTACGGCGACGAAATCCGCAACCTGACAGCGCATGGGCGTGGCGAGGGCACTCACCCGGGCGCAGGAGACGGGAGCAGGACGATGCGGTACGGCGCTCAGTACGGACCGGACATCACGTTCCTCGGCGTCCCGAGCTGTGATCTGACCGAGCCGGCCAGCCTGGCCGCGGTGGACGCCGTCATCATCGGTGCGCCGTTCGACGGCGGCACGTCCAACCGGCCCGGCGCTCGTTTCGGGCCGACCGCGATGCGGCAGGCGTGCTACCTGCCGGCC
>JALZMX010000217.1 GCA_030857985.1 Actinomycetota bacterium
TCGTCGACCAGGGCAACACGGTGATCGTGATCGAGCACAACCTGGACGTGATCAAGACCGCCGACTGGCTCGTCGACCTCGGACCCGAGGGGGGCACCGGCGGCGGTCTGGTGGTGTCCGAGGGCACGCCCGAGGAGGTTGCCGCCGATCCCGACAGCTACACCGGGCAGTTCCTGGCCCCCGTTCTCGCCGGACGCGGCCACCGGCCGATCGCCGCCGGCGCCGAGGGCACGTCGCGCCGGCGGGCAGCGAGCACCAACCGCCGTACGACGAAGAAGCCGGCCCCAACCCGATAACGATTGCAGGCTCGGCCATTGCCAGCCGGCATCCAGGCGGCTACGAACAAGGGCTGAAGGCAGCGCTGGAGAGACGACCGCCGAGGAGTTCGAGATGCCCGAGTCCACCGACCATCGGCCGGTCGTCGCCCAGCCGCCAGACGACACCGAACCAACCGGGAGCAGCATCTGCGGCGCCGGCGCGTGCCTGGACCGGCGCATGGTGCTGCGTGGAGTAGCCCTGAGCGGTGCGCTTGGGGTGCTGGCCGCATGCGGCAGCGACCAGACCGCTCCCAGCGGTGGAGGAACCCCCTCCGACCAGGCATCTCCGTCCGGCGAGGGCTCGCCTTCGGGGTCCGGCAGTCCTTCGCCGAAGGACTCCGGCGAGGACGCGTTGACGACGACCGGTGAGATCGAGGTCGGCGGCGGCCTCATCTTCGGTGACGACAAGGTCGTCGTCACCCAGCCCGAGGCCGGCACGTTCATGGCGTTCACCGCCGTCTGCACCCACCAGGGCTGCATCGTCGCCTCCGTCGCGGACGGCACAATCACCTGCGACTGCCATGGCAGCCAGTACGATGCTGCGACCGGCGAGGTGACCCGCGGCCCGGCGACAGCCGGACTGGCCGAGCAGGCGATCACCGTGGAGGGCGACCAGATCCTCCTCGGCTGACAGGTGGCTGTCGCGCTGGAGGGCGGATCGCAGGCATGTGCGGATGTCTCGGGTCGACGTCATCCGGCGTCCAGGCGTGTACGACGGCACGTTCTCACGCGTCGACGAGACGCAGAACGGTCCACACCACCTCGTTCAGCGGCACCGTTGTCTGGACTTCATGACTGGCCACCAGGCGCAGCAGCGGCTCAACGGTCTTGACGTCGTCAAGGAAGCGACGGAGCTCCTCGGGTGCCTTGCCGTACGTGTTGTTGGTCCTCGTCACCAGCCGCTCGACCAGAGTCTCCAGCGGCGCGCTCAGCAGCACGATGTGGTCGAACTGTGCATGGAACTTCGCCTGGTTCTTCTCGCAGCCGGCGACGAACAAGACGTCCGCGTCCTCGGTGGTCAGGAGTGCCTGGATGGCGTCCTCCCGCCACATCTGACGGCCGTCGGGTTGGGGTTCGCACCATCCGTCGTCGGTGTCGACGGCCTTGTATCCGCGGGCGACCAGCTCGCGGACGATGCTTGACTTCCCGGTCCCCGACATCCCGGTCAGAAGGATTCGCTTCACGTTCGGGATCGTAGGAGCCGGGACCGAGTGCGGCTGACTCTCGTCGACGGGCACCAGTCGGCGAGTGGCGTGACCAAGCACTCGACATGTCCGGAGTCGGAGGTCGCGAGAGTCGTCAGGCGGTCCCGGCGCGCACAACGCCGGCTTCGTAGGCGAACACCACCGCGTGCACCCTGTCCGGTAGCCCCAGCTTTATCTGGACGCCCCCCACATGGGTCCTGACGGTCGGTAGCGACACCACAAGACGCTCGCCGATCTTGGCGTTGGAAGCCCCCGCGCGAGGAGTAGGAGGACCTCGAGCTCGCGCTCGGTCAAGTCGCCCAGTGCTCTTCCTGCGGACCGCGGCAGATAAGGACGAGCGGCGCATGCGGCGGCAGGCACGTCAATCCAGGTCGAATGCGGCGTGGATCGCTGCCGTCAGAACCGATTCTTGCCTGGTGAGCAGGAAGCCCAGCTGGCGCCCAAGCGCGCTGACAGGCACCGTGACGATGTTGTCGCAGCTGATGACGCTGGCGTGATCGAGACCGTTCGCTGGACCGACGGGCACCTCGGTGGATAGGCCGCGAACGGTGCTCGTGATCGGAGCGACGGTGACCCTGTTGAGATGAGGGCGCACGACCTCGCGCGTGAGCACCAGCACTGGCCGCGTCTTGTCCAGGCTGGCGGCGTGAATGGGTCGCATCAGACGAGGTCGTCCATGGGGGTGGTAGCCGCGAACTGTGCGAGTTCATCCATCTCAGTGTCTGCGGCCTCGCGCGAGAGGATGGTCGCGTCTCGCTCGGCGACCCTGCGACGCCGATCGCGATCAAGGGCTCGGGACACCACGGCGGCCCGGCTCTTGGCATCGCCTCGACGGACCAACTCGTCGATGAACTCGACTACGTCATCGGCAAGGCGAACGGCTATCTGCGTGCTCATACCGGAATGGTACCGCATCGGGATGCCTATGGACCACGGCATGTCCGTGCGTTCGTTCGCTCAGGCAGGACAGGGCCGCCGCCCGTGCCGCCCGACTAGGGTCAGTAGCCATGGAGTACCTGAAGCTCGGCCGCACCGGCCTCGACGTGTCTCGCATCTGCCTGGGCTGCATGACCTACGGCGAGGCGGACCGCGGTAACCACGCTTGGACGCTGTCCGAGGAGGAGAGCCGTCCTCTGATCAAGCAGGCGGTCGAGCTCGGCATCAACTTCTTCGATACCGCGAACGTCTACTCCGCCGGGTCGAGCGAGGAGATCGTCGGGCGCGCGCTCAACGACTTCGCCCGGCGCGACGAGGTGGTGATTGCGACCAAGGTCCATGGCGAGACGAACGCCAGACGGCCGAACGGCGGGGGTCTGTCCCGCAAGGCGATCATGACCGAGATCGACAACAGCCTCAGGCGGCTTGGCACCGAGTACGTCGACCTCTACCAGATCCATCGCTGGGACCCCGACACGCCGATCGAGGAGACGCTCGAGGCGCTGCACGACGTGGTGAAGGCAGGCAAGGCGCGCTACATCGGCGCATCCTCCATGTACGCCTGGCAGTTCGCGAAGTCGCTCTATACCGCGGACCTCAACGGGTGGACCCGGTTCGTCTCCATGCAGAACCACTACAACCTGCTCCACCGCGAGGAGGAGCGAGAGATGCTCCCGCTGTGCCGGGACCAGGGCATCGCCGTACTGCCGTGGAGCCCGCTCGCTCGCGGCCGGCTGACGCGTGACTGGGACGAGGTCACCGAGCGCAGCGAGGCCGACGCGTTCGGCCGGGAGCTCTACCAAGCAGCGTCCGACCGGACCATTGTCGGACGGGTCGCTGAGGTGGCCTCAGACCGGGGCGTCCCCAGGGCGCAGGTGGCGCTTGCCTGGATGCTGCGACAGCCCGAGGTAGTGACGGCGCCGATCGTGGGAGCACGCGAGCCGAAGCATCTGGAGGACGCCGTGGCCGCGGTCAACCTCCGGCTCAGCGATACGGAGATGGAACGGCTCGGGGACCCCTATGTGCCCCAGCCGGTGTCGGGTTTCCGCTGATGCGCACGCGGACGGGCGGCCTGCTTGGATGGGTTCCCCGCGGCCGGTGATGCTCGTCCTGAGGGTGCGGTATGCCGCATAGGGTTGGCTGCGTGGCTGATCCGGCGACCTACCGACCTGCATCCGGGTCGATCCCCGACGCACCGGGCGTCTACCGGTTCCGTGATGCCACCGGCCGGGTGGTCTACGTCGGCAAGGCCAAGAGCCTCCGGTCGCGGCTGTCGTCGTACTTCCAGGACATCGTCAACCTGCACTCCCGCACTCAGCAGATGGTCACCACCGCCGCCTCCGTCGACTGGACCGTGGTCGCCAACGAGGTGGAGGCGCTGCAGCTGGAGTACTCCTGGATCAAGGAGTTCGACCCGCGGTTCAACGTCAAGTACCGCGACGACAAGTCGTACCCCTGGCTGGCGATCACGCTGAACGAGGAGTTCCCGCGGGTCATGGTGGGCCGCGGGCCGAAGAAGAAGGGAGTGCGCTACTTCGGCCCCTACTCACACGCCTGGGCGATCCGAGAGACCGTCGACCTGTTGCTGCGCGTGTTCCCGATGCGTTCGTGCTCCAACGGCGTGTTCACCCGGTCGGCACAGATCGGCCGGCCCTGCCTGCTCGGCTACATCGGCAAGTGCGCCGCGCCGTGCGTCGGTCGGGTGGACGCGCAGGAGCACCGGGTGATCGTGGACGACTTCGCCAGCTTCCTCGCCGGTCAGACCACCGCTCACGTCAGGCGCCTCGAGCGGGAGATGAAGGCGGCCTCGACCGCCCTGGAGTACGAGCGCGCGGCCCGGCTCCGGGACGACATCGATGCGCTGGAGCGGGCGATGGCCAAGAACGCCGTCGTACTCGGCGACAAGACCGACGCCGACGTGATCGCGCTGGCGGAGGACCCGCTCGAGGTCGCGGTGCAGGTCTTCCACGTGCGCGGTGGACGAGTCCGTGGACAGCGCGGCTGGGTCGCGGACAAGGTCGAGGACATCGACGACTCCGGGGTGCTGATCGAGCGGTTCCTGCAGCAGCTGTACGACGGGGAGAGCGCCGAGGCGCTGCCGAGCGAGGTCCTCGTGCCCCGACTGCCCGGCGACCCTGACGAAGTAGCCGCGCTGAGCACCTGGCTGACAGCACTGCGCGGTGGGCGGGTGTCCCTGCGAGTACCCCAGCGTGGGGACAAGAAGGCGCTGCTCGACACCGTCGCCCGCAACGCGGCGCAGTCGCTGGTGCTGCACAAGACCAAGCGGGCCAGCGATCTGACTACCCGGAACCGGGCGATCGAGGAGCTGCAGCGCGGTCTCGAGCTGGCCGAGGCGCCGCTGCGCATCGAGTGCTATGACGTCTCCAACCTGCACGGGACCGAGGTGGTGGCCTCGATGGTGGTGTTCGAGGACGGACTCCCGCGCAAGGGCGACTACCGCCGTTTCGTGGTCCGGGCCCGCGGGCAGGGCGACAGCGCCAGCGACGTCGCGGCGATGCACGAGACGGTCACCCGGCGCTTCCGGCGGTACCTCGATGAACGCGTGGAGCACGGGCCGTCGCTGCTCGACCCCGACACCGGCCGGCCCCGCAAGTTCGCATACGCGCCCGGCCTCGTCGTCGTCGACGGCGGGCCGCCGCAGGTGGCGGCAGCGCAGCGAGCGCTCGACGAGCTGGGCATCGACGACGTCGAGGTCTGCGGGCTGGCCAAGCGGCTCGAGGAGGTCTGGCGACCTGGTCAGGAGGATCCGGTGGTGCTGCCACGCAGCAGCGAGGGCCTCTACCTCCTGCAGCGAGTCCGTGACGAGGCGCACCGGTTTGCGATCGCGCATCACCGCCAGCGGCGTTCCCGATCGATGACCACCAGCGCGCTCGACGACGTCCCGGGGCTGGGCGAGGTGCGCCGCAAGGCGCTGCTGCGTCACTTCGGCTCGGTCAAGAAGGTGCGTGCCGCGTCCGTCGACGACCTCACCCAGGTGCCCGGCTTCGGACGGCGTACCGCCGAGGCCGTGTCAGCCTCTCTCACCGCGTCGACAGCTGGGTCGGGCGGCACTACCGTCAACACCGCCACCGGGGAGATCCTCGACGAGGAGGCGGCGGTCGACACCGCCGTAGGGGAGGAAGGATGAGCCGGCCGCCAGTCGACCTGGTCGTGATCACCGGCATGACCGGGGCCGGACGCAGCACCGCGGCGAAGGTGTTGGAGGACCTCGGCTACTTCGTCATCGACAACCTGCCACCGCAGCTGCTTGCCGACATCGTGTCGTTGATCGGCGTGGAGGAGCGCAAGGAGTCACGCATCGCGGTCGTGGCGGACGTCCGTTCGCGGTGGTTCTTCACCGAGCTGCGTGGGGCGATCACTGGCCTGATAGAGAGTGGACTGCGCCCGACCGTGCTGTTCCTCGAAGCCTCCGACGAGGTGCTCGTCCGCCGCCAGGAGGCGGCCAGGCGACCGCACCCGTTGCAGCAGGGCGGCCGGTTGCTCGACGGCATCCGACGCGAGCGGC
>JALZMX010000224.1 GCA_030857985.1 Actinomycetota bacterium
TCGCGGGGAGCGCGGAGACGGCAGGCATCGTCACACCTCCACCTCACGGTCAGGACGACGCTCCTCGGCCGGCCAGCCGAGACCGGTCGTGGCCGGCGCGTCGGGGGTGCTCGGCGTGGGCGCGACGCCACCGGGGTCCGCCGGGCCCTGGTCCAGCCGGAACGGCGGGTAGGTGTCGGTCATCAGGGCGACGTACGCGGTCACCCGGTAGACCCACCGGTTCAGGCCGACCAGCAGGTCGAACAACGGCGCCGGGTAGCGGCCGGTGAACAGCAACAGCAGTCCGGCAGCCAACGTCAGCGCGCCGATCAGACCGCCGACGGCGAACTGGAAGCCGTCCGCGTCACCGAACTGCCACGTGCCCGCGAGCACGCCCAGCACGATCAGGTGCGGCAGCGCCAGCAGCCACGACTTGACCAGCACCAGCCCGCGCGAGAGCCGCTCGGGGTAGGCGATGTCGAGGTCGGCCGGGTAGTCGGTGTGGTCGAGGGTGAACGGCGGGTAGCGGTCGGTGCCGATTGCAGCCGTCGCGTAGAACTGCACCCGCCAGGTCCACCGCAGGATGCCGACGTTGAGGTCGAAGAGGCCATGCGGGTAGCGGCCGGTGACCAGGATCGCGAAGAACGCCACCACGGTGAGCACCACGAAGACCAGCCACAGCAGCGCGAGCACGACGAAGTGCGGGATCGCCAGGAACCACTTGACCAGCCAGAGCCCACGGTTCAGCTGCGGGTCCTTCGCGCCGACCAGGGTCACGGGGGTGTCGGGCCGGACGGCTTCCGGAGGTTGACCGGGCGCGGCTTGGCGGGGGACCCGCGGTCCCGGCGGCAGGGCGCCGTACACGACGAGCAGTGCGCCGCCGAGGATCAGGGCGCCGCCCAGCAGGCCGAGGCTCCATGCCAGAGGTGTGAGCCAGCCGAGGCGTCCGCCCGCGGACAGGTCGACCGCGACCCCCGGGGAGCTGTCGACGTTCATGACCACTGCGGTGTAGGTGCCGGGCTCGAGGTCCCAGGTCAGCGCCTGGGTGCCGGGGCCGCTGCTCTGCGCGGTCCAGAACCCCTGGTCCGTGGGAGCCGCGCTCAGGTCACCGCCGGTGCCACGCCGGGTCAGCGAGTAGTCGAACGGGTCGGTGCGCAGGTCGCTGATCTCGTCGTACGACGCGCTGCCCAGGTAGCCCGCGACGTCGGCGCTCGGTGCGATCCCGATGAAGACGGCCGATGCGTCCGCGGACCGGGCGCTCAGCCGCACGGTGGCGAGGTCACGGTCGGCCCACCAGTCGTCGGGGCCGGCCTCGCCGAAGTTCACGACCTCGCTGGAGAGGGCCACCGTCTCGGTGGTGAGCTGCTCGGTCGGGGTGCTGAAGAACCCGTCGTCGTCGCGCTGGGTGGCCATCGCCCAGCCGAGGCCGAGGCCTCCGAGCAGCAGCGGGAAGCCCACGAGCGCGAGCAGGATGCCGATGACGAGGGGGACCGGGCGGCTCCTGCGTGAAGCGGTGCGGCCTGGTTCAGGTGGTGGGGTGTAGGTGGTCATGGTTGTGGTCTCCTTTCTCGTCGCCAGGCGACGTCATGACCGCGGGAGCTGGGCCGTGCTGGGCACGACCACGTCGGTGAGGTAGTCCAGGAAGTCGTCCGGCTGCTCGAAGAGCGGGCGGTGCCCAGAGGTGTCGAGGACGGTGCGGCCCTTGATGGGAGCGTCGATGCGCGGGTACCAGCCGTCGAAGAGCTCGGCCCTCCCCGGCGCCTCGTGCGCGCCCTGCACGTTCGCCAGGTCGTCGGGCTCCAGGTGCTGGCGCTCGGGGTACTGGATGCGGATCAGGGCGACCTCGCCGTCGGGCGAGACGACTTCGGACTCGACCGCAGTCTGTCGGCCTGCGCGACCGGGGAGTCGAAGAAGCTCGTCTCGGGGTCCTGAGGGGTGAGGACGACGTCCGCACCGAGCCCGACCTCGGCCGAGCCCGCCTGCGCGAGCAGTTCGGTGGCCCGGTGCGAGTCCCGTCCCGGTGCCTCGAACGGGTCCTCGAGGTCGCGGCCGAAGGCTGCTGCGGAGGTGATCACCAGGAAGCCGATCGCCACCACAGCTCCCGATGACGATCCACGGGCCTGGGGCGGCGAAGCGGCCGAGGCGTTCGAGTGCGCTGGACATGGTGGCCTCCTGTGCCGGCCTGCACCGGGTGCGCAGGACCAGCCTCCACCGTGACAGCGCTCGTGGTCACCAGGCATCGGCCGTGAGGCTCCGAGCCGGTCGTGCCTTCGGCCGGGGGCGGGGGTCAGACTTTCGGCCGGTCCCCTGGCGGCGCTGCATCCGTACGCTGAGGGGGTGAGCAATCCACTGCGGTCCCTGCTGGAGGAACCCCGGCCCTCGGCCCCACCGGCTCGGGTATGGCGGGACTGGGCGCTGGTGGCGGTCGTGACGGTCACCGGGGTGCTGGAGGGTGTCCTGCGTGAGGACCTGCCGCTACCGGGGCTGTCGGTGGTGTTGACGGTGGGGCTCGCGCCGCTGCTGCTGTGGCGGCGTACCCACCCGCTCGCAGTGGTCGCCACCGCCTTCGGCGTGGTCTCTGTCGTCGACATCGGCCTGATCGCGTCCGGCGCACCGGCGCTCGACATGAACACGATGGGCTACTTCCTGCTGCTGCCCTACGCCCTCTTCCGGTGGGGTTCCGGGCGAGAGGCGGTGGCGGGCCTGGCGATCATCCTGGTCGCGGGCACCATGGCGCTCTTCGTCAGCTGGACCGGGGCAGCCGAAGCAATCGGTGGCGTCGCTGTCCTGATGGCCGCCTTCGCCCTGGGCTGGGCCGTGCGTTCCCAGCACGGCGCCCGGGAACGGGGACTCGAGCAGGTGAAGTCGGAGGAGCGGGTCCTGTTGGCGCGCGAGCTGCACGACACGGTGGCCCACCACGTCTCTGCCATCGCCGTCCAGGCCCAGGCCGGGCGCGCTCTCGCGGCGACCAGCCCGTCGTCGCCGCTCGAGGCGCTGGAGGTGATCGAGGTGGAGGCTTCGCGCACGCTGGCCGAGATGCGGGCGATCGTCCGCGTGCTGCGCAACGAGGCACCCGTCGACTACGCCCCGCAGCCCGGTGTTGCCGACCTCGAGCGGCTGTCCGGGGCATCGCCGACCGGTCCCCGGGTGGAGGTGACGGTCTCGGGTGACCTTGCCGCCCTCCCGGCGGCGATCGACGCCGCTGTCTTCCGGATCGCTCAGGAGGCGGTCACCAATGCCCTGCGGCATGCCCGGAACGCCACCCTGATCGACGTGCGCGTCGCCGGCGACCAGTCAACCGTCAGCCTCGCCGTCCGCGACGACGGTGATCCGGGCGCGGCTGACCCCGCCCACGAAGCGGGGTTCGGGCTCACCGGGATGGTGGAACGCGCACTGCTCCTGGGTGGCGCGTGCCGGGCAGGTCCCTGCCCCGGTCGCGGCTGGGCCGTCAGCGCGACACTGCCGCGGCAGGTGTCGCCGTGAGCATCCGGGTGCTGGTCGCCGACGACCAGGATCTCGTGCGAACCGGACTGCGGCTGATCCTCGGCACCCTGGACGGCATCGAGGTCGTGGGGGAGGCGCGCGACGGGCAGGAGGCGGTGCGGCTGGCCCGCGAGCTCCGTCCCGACGTGTGCCTGATGGACATCCGGATGCCCGTCCTCGACGGGGTCGAAGCGACCCGTCTGCTGGCCGGGCCGGGCGTCGAGGACCCGGTCGCGGTCGTCGTGATCACCACCTTCGACCTCGACGAGTACGTGCACGGTGCGCTGTTGGCCGGCGCCACCGGCTTCCTGCTGAAGGACGCCGGACCCGAGCTGCTCGGCGAGGCGATCCGGGCGGCCACCCGAGGTGACTCGCTCATCTCGCCCAGCATCACCCGCCGGCTGCTGTCGACGTTCGCGGGCACGGGTCGGGCAGCACCTCCCGCCCAGCCCCTCGACCCGCTCACCGAACGCGAGGAGCAGGTGCTGCTCACCATCGCGCGGGGTCGCACCAACGCAGAGATCGCCGCCGAGCTGCACATCAGCCTCAGCACGGTGAAGACCCACATCGGCAGCCTCATGGCCAAGCTCGGCGCCCGTAACCGGGTGGAGGTCGCGATGTGGGGGTACGAGACCGGC
>JALZMX010000266.1 GCA_030857985.1 Actinomycetota bacterium
CACCGCCACCGACTTGCCGAGCTGTGCGGCACGGATGGCGGCGACGTAGCCCCCGGGTCCTGCGCCGAGGACGACGACATCGAAGTGTTGACCGTTGGGCTGGCTCATGGCACCACAGCCTATGACCAGGGTCGCGCCGTCCCGCACTGGTCACCGCCCGACCGTCAGAGCGCCGCCGGGTCACCGGCGCCACCCCGCTCAGCTGGTGGCGGCGATCGGGAGCAGCTTGTGCCCGGTCGGGCCGATCTGGATCTCGGTCCCCATCTCCGGGCACACCCCGCAGTCGTAGCACGGCGTCCAGCGGCAGTCGTCGACCTCGCCCGGGTCGGGGTCGAGCGCGTCCTGCCAGTCCTCCCAGAGCCAGTCGCGGTCGAGCCCGGAGTCGAGGTGGTCCCACGGCAGCACCTCGGAGAAGTCGCGCTCGCGCACCGTGTACCAGTCGAGGTCGACCGGCGCGTCGGACAGCGCCCGGACGCAGGCGCCGGCCCAGGCGTCGTACGAGAAGTGCTCGCTCCACCCGTCGAAACGCGCACCTTCTCGCCACACCTGCTCGATGACTCGCCCGACTCGGCGGTCACCGCGCGACAGCAGCCCCTCGATGATGCCCGGCTTGCCGTCGTGGTAGCGGAAGCCGATCGCCCGGCCGTACTGCTTGTCCGAGCGCACCGCGTTGCGGAGCTGGGCCAACCGGTGGTCGGTGGTCTCAGCGTCCAGTTGCCCCGCCCACTGGAATGGTGTGTGCGGCTTGGGCACGAATCCGCCGATCGAGACCGTGCAACGGATGTCGCGCCGCCCCGACACCTCGCGACCGGTGGCGATCACCTTGCGCGCCAGGTCACCGATCGCCAGCACGTCCTCGTCGGTCTCGGTGGGCAGGCCGCACATGAAGTACAGCTTGACCTGACGCCAGCCGTGCGAGTACGCCGTGGCGACGGTCCGGATGAGGTCGTCCTCGGACACCATCTTGTTGATGACCCGGCGCATCCGCTCAGAGCCACCCTCGGGGGCGAACGTCAATCCCGACCGGCGCCCGTTGCGCGACAGCTCGTTGGCCAGCGTGACGTTGAACGCGTCGACCCGGGTCGAGGGCAGGGACAGGGACACGTTGCTGCCGTCATAGCGATCGGCCAGCCCCTTCGCCACGTCGCCGATCTCGGAGTGGTCGGCGCTGGACAGCGACAGCAGGCCCACCTCCTCGAAGCCGGACTGGTCGATGCCGGTCTGCACCATGTCGCCGATCGTGGTGATCGAGCGCTCCCGGACCGGCCGGGTGATCATCCCGGCCTGGCAGAAGCGGCAGCCACGGGTGCAACCGCGGAAGATCTCGACCGAGAAGCGCTCGTGCACGGTCTCGGCGAGCGGCACCAGCGGCTTCTTGGGATACGGCCAGGCGTCGAGGTCCATCAGCGTGTGCTTGCGCACCCGCCACGGCACGCCGGACCGGTTCGGTGCGACCCGCTTGATCCGCCCGTCGGGAAGGTAGTCCACGTCGTAGAACTTCGGCACGTAGACCCCGCCGGACACCGCGAGACGGTAGAGCAACTCGTCGCGGCTGCTGCGTCCGGGCCCGCCGGGGCAGCCCTCGGATTTCCACTCCCGCACCACCTCGCTGATCGCCAGCACCACCTCCTCGCCGTCTCCCAGCACGGCGGCGTCGACGAAGTCGGCAATCGGCTCGGGATTGAACGCAGCGTGCCCCCCGGCAACCACGATCGGGTGCTCGTCGTCGCGGTCCACCGCCCGCAGCGGCATCCCAGCGAGGTCGATCGCGGTGAGCAGGTTGGTATAGCCCAGCTCGGTGGCGAAGGAGACCCCGAGCAGGTCGAAGTCACCCACCGGCCGGTGCCCGTCGACGGTGAACTGCGGGATCGGGCCAGCGGCATCTCCCGCGCGCATCACCCGCTCCATGTCCGGCCACACCGCATAGGTGCGCTCGGCCAGGATCCAGTCCCGCTCGTTGAGGATCTCGTACAGGATCGCGACACCCTGGTTGGGCAACCCGACCTCGTACGCGTCGGGATACATCAGAGCCCACCTGACCTCGACGCCGTCCCAGTCCTTGACCGACGAGTTGAGCTCACCCCCGACGTACTGGATCGGCTTCTGCACGCTCGGCAACAACGGTTCCAGACGTGGGAAGAGCGACTGGGTCGACATGGTGGCGCGTCCTCGGGGCTCGGGCTCGGGTCTCGACCGGGCATCGGTGCGGAGACGTCCCAGCGTACGACGACCCGGCGCGCGTTGCCGGCTCGTCCGTCCACCCGTGGCGCAGAGGCTTCAGCCGACCCGCTCGTCGACGAAGCACCAGACGCACGCCCCGATTCTGGCAGCCGCCTAAGGTGAAGCCATGATCGAGCTGATGGACGACCAGAAGATCCATGCAGCGCTGGCCGAGCACCCGCACTGGGAGCTGCGCGACAGCACGCTGGTGCGCGCCGTGCAGGCACCGGACTTCACGACCGGGATCCGCCTCGTGGACGAGGTGGCAGCAACTGCGGAAGTGATGAACCACCACCCCGACATCGACATCAGGTGGACGACGGTGAAGTTCGCGCTGTCGACGCACTCCGCCGGCGGCGTCACGGCGGCCGACGTGGAGCTGGCTGGTCGCATCGACGGCATCGTCGACGAGATCGTCGCACCGGCCGGCTGAGGCGGCGGTTTCAGCCGGTCAGCCGTCGTCGACGATGACGCCTTGTGCCTCGGCGATCAGCAGCGCCTGCATGCTGTCGACCTTGGTCCGCCTCCACGCCAAGCCGGCGAGGTCGACCCCGGAGAGGTCGGCAGCGGTGAGGTCGGCGTCGTCGAGTACGGCGTTGCGCAGGGTCGCGCGGGTGAGGTCGGCACCCACGAGACGGACCTTGCCGAGGTTGGCGTCGGCAAGGTCGGCCTCCTCGAAACTCACGTGGGACAGGTCCAGATCTCGCAGGTCGGCGCCCCGCAGGCTCGTGTAGGACCACTTGCCTCCCTCGACGGTCAGTGGCCGCAGCTTCGACTCGATGAACCGGCTGCCGGTGAACTTGCAGCCGCGCAGCACCGCTGAGAAGAACGAGGTGCG
>JALZMX010000271.1 GCA_030857985.1 Actinomycetota bacterium
GACCTGGCCTGGCTGCGCGGGTCGCTTGGCCTGCTCTGCGTGCTGACCTTGGTCGTGGTCGCCTCCACTCTCTACCGGATGCACGTCTACCAGGAGGCCTACAGCTTCACCCGGCTCCGCCTGCTGGTCGACGTCTTCGAGGGCTGGCTGGGACTGCTGGTGCTCGGCGTGATGGCGGCGGGCCTGACGCTCCGGTCGGCCTGGCTGACACGCGCCGCGCTGCTCAGCGGGGCCGGACTCCTGCTCATGCTGGCCGCGGTCAACCCGGACGCCTGGATCGCGCAGCGCAACCTGGACCGGTACGACGAGACCGGCACGGTCGACTGGTACTACCTGCAGGGGCTCTCCGCGGACGCGGTGCCCGTGCTCGCCACCCTCCCGGACGAGGTGGTCGAGTGCGCGCTGATGGGGCATCGGCCTGGCAGCGACGACTGGCTGGAGTGGAACCATGGGCGGCAGCGCGCCGAACCTCTGATGCGCTCCCATCTCGCTGACTGGGAGTACAGCGACGCGGTCTGCGCGCGCGAGGCTGCCGGCTGAGCGAGGAACCTTGCCTGTCGAGGTCGGCGGGGGGAGTCCACGCCGGCGGCGTCGCGGGGCCACTAACGTTGGTATCCGCCACTGGGTGACC
The DNA here is from genome assembly GCA_030857985.1 of Actinomycetota bacterium. Lineage (GTDB taxonomy): Bacteria > Actinomycetota > Actinomycetes > Propionibacteriales > Nocardioidaceae > JALZMX01. Next base: position 632 of record JALZMX010000271.1, read on the forward strand.
TTCAGGGCCGGGATTGATCGGGGGCCTCGGGTGTGTGACAGGCACGCTCCGTGAGTGTCAGATCACTGAAAATCAGCAAACCGGTCCGGCAGAGGCCTCATCTCGGGTACCGTTCCCGCTCTGGGCGAATTTCGAGTCCAAACCGTTGCTGGCCCCCTTGCCGCTCGGCAGTCGAGGGGTCGACACCAGGAGGATGCTGTGCTTCGACGGACCGTATACCCGGCCCTAGCCGCTCTCGTCGCAGCGGCCATGACCGCCGTGACCGTCGGGACCGCTGATGGCAGCGGGGCGCAACCCGGTTCCGATGCCGGGCCGCCGTACGACTTCGTGACCGAACTGATGGGCGACGGCGTGTTCATTCCGCTGAAGGACACGGGCATGCTCACCAGGACGAAGCACGGGTATCGCTTCCGCACGGGCCAGCAGGACAGCCACCTCGTGGTGACCCGAGTGGACGGCGGGCTCCGCTTCGTCGACACCGGCACCAAATCGTTCAAGAAGGTGTCGCCCGCCTGCCAACGGAAGAAGGTGAGGGTGGGGGTCGCCGCGGTGTGCCGGATACCCGGGAGCATCAGCGTGCGCTGGCCGCTGCTGGTCGAGGTGTGGCCGAGGCTCGGCGACGACTTCACTGACGCCTCCACGCTCCCCGCCACTTTCGCCGTGACCGTGTTGGGCGACGAGGGTCACGACGTCGCCCGCTTCGGGGCAGGTCCCGACTTCTTCAACGGCCACTCCGGTCGTGACCTCGTCTGGGGCGGCGCCGGCAACGACTGGATCAGGGCCGGGCTCGGCAACGACACCGTCGAGGGTGGCCCGGGCAACGACGACCTCGTCGCCATGCAGGGTCGTGACACCGTCCGCGGCGGAAACGGTGACGACCGCGTTGGCGGCGGGGACGGTGACGACCGGCTTTGGGGCGATGCGGGAGCGGACTTCGTTCTGTGCGGCACCGGCCGCGACAGCGCCAAGGTCGACGCGGGCGACCGCGTCCACGACTGCGAGTCCGTCGACCGCCGCTGACAGATCCTCGGCCGGCGCGCCCGCTAACCGGTGATCTGGAACCCGGGCAGCGGCCACGAGCGACGCAGCGACCATGAGACCCGCTCCCCGGCGGCCGCGCGTGGCGGTCCGGGCTCGCGGATAAGCAGGACACCGTCACCGGTCTCCACCAGGTAGTCCGAGTGCGGACCACGGAACCAGACCGCTCGCAGCTTCCCTTCCCGGTCACCGCCGAGGTCTGCCCACTCCGGCCGCACCAGCACGCCTGCGCCCTCGGGTGTGGCCAGTACCGAAGCCGGGCCGGTCAGTCTGGCGGCCCACAGGTCCACCGGTTCGGCGTACACCTGCGCCGGGCTGCCCACCTGCACCACCCGGCCCGACGACAGCAGCACCACCCGGTCGGCCAGGCCGAGAGCTTCCTCCGCGTCGTGGGTGGCGTACAACGCAGCAGCGCCGCTGTCCCGTTGGCGGGTCACCAGCTCCTCGAGGAAGACACCACGGACGTGGGTGTCCAGGTGTGCGGTCGGCTCGTCGAACAGGTACAGCGAGGACTGCCGGGCCAGCGCCCGAGCGAGCCCGACCCGCTGCTGCTCACCACCGGACAGCTCCGCGGGCCGCCGGTCGGCAAGATGTCGGATCCGGAGGCGCTCCAGGAGCGCGAGCGCCTCCTCGCGCGCCTGCGCTTTGCCGGTGCCACGCCGGCGGGCCGGATAAGCGACCGTGTCCACTGCCGACAGGTGCGGCCACAGCGCATAGTTCTGGAACACCACCGCCACGTCGCGCCGCTCGGGCGGCTCGAATCGTGACGGGGAGGCGACCACCCGACCGCGCAGGCCGACCTGCCCCGCACTCGGTGGCCGGAACCCGGCCACCGCGTGCAGCAGGGTCGTCTTCCCCGATCCCGACGGGCCGAGGAGGGCTACCACCTCGCGCGCGGCGACAGTCAGGGTTACGTCGCGCAGCACCGGCGTACCGTCGTACTCGACGCTCAGCTGGCGGAGCTCGAGGATCGGCTCAGCCACGGGCCGACTCCCGCAGCGCACGCAGCGTCAGCCAGAACAGCAGCGCCGGCACGGCCATCAGCACCGTGAGCAGCACGGACAGCGCGGCGGTGGGACCGATCCGACCCAGTTCCTGGCTGTTGAGCACCACGATCGCCAGCGTCTCGCTCCCGGGCCCGTAGAGCAGGCTCGACATCGTCACCTCGTGCAGCGCGGTGAGGAAGCAGATCAGCCAGGCGCCGAGGATCGCCGGCAGCAGCGGCCGGAGCGCGACGGTCCGCACCGCGGTCAGCACACCGGCACCGCTGACCCGGGCCGCGTGCAGCTCATCGGCCGGGAGTCGGTCGAGGGCGCCGGAGATGGGCCGGTGCGCGAACGCCCACAACTTGGCGAGGTAGGCCAGCAGGATCAGGGTCAGCGTGCCCGAGAGCCAGCGCCCGTAGGCGATCAGCAGAGCCACCGCCAGTGTCGAGCCGGGCAGCACCAGCGTCAGCGTGATCAGCGTCGAGACCGCTCGACCGGAGCGGCGACGTTCGAGGATGGCGACCGCACCACCGAGCACGACGAGGAGGGTGGCAGCGATCGTCGAGAGCAGCAGGCTGCGGCCGAGCGCCTCGAACGTGCGCCCGGTGAGCACCTCGCGGAAGTTGTCCAGCGTCCAGTTGGCGGGGCTCGGCGGCAGCCCGACCGCGCGGGTGATCGCCGCGGCCACCAGGGCGACCAGCGGGAGCAGGACCGTGGCGAGCAGGTAGCAGCCGAGCGCGCCGGCGAGCCAACGGGTGGCGGCGGGTCTGCCCGGCACGGTTGGTGCGCCCTGCGAGCCGGCGACCCGGGTGACCCGCAGGCGCGGTGCGAGGAGCGAGTCCGCCGGTGCGACAACGAGAGCCGCGAAGACGACCAACAGCAGCGCGAGCGCGATCGCCTCCACGAACGCGAACGGGTCGCCCCCGAGGGAAAGGTTCGCGTAGATACGCGTGGTCACCGTCTCGAAGCCGGCCGGTGCGCCCATCACGATGGGGATCGCAAAGGTACCCAGGGAGAGCACGAACACCAGGATCGCCGCCGCGACGATCGACGGCCGCAGCAGCGGGAGGGTGATCGTGCGCAGCGCGGTGGCCGTGGTCGCTCCGCACGCGCGCGCTGCCCGCTCGAGGTCGGGTTCGGCACGGGCGGCGAGGCCGACGGCGGTGAGCAGGTAGACCAGCGGTACGGCGTTGGCGACCAGCACCGCGACCACACCCTGCGGGCCGAGGACTCCCGGCCACTGCAGCCCGAGCACGGAGTCGGTGAAACCAGCGCGGGCGTAGGCCTGGGTCCAGCTGTAGGCGAGCACGAACTCGGGGACCATCACCGGCAGCAGCACGGCGACCAGCCACAGCGACCTGGCCGGCACGTCGGGCCGGCGGAGGATCAGTGCCGTCGCGCTGCCGAGCGGCACCGAGATCGCGGTGACCACCACCGCCATCGTCACCGTGTTGAGGATCGGTTCGGCCAGGCCGGCGGTGAGGATCTCGTCGAGGTTGCCGGCGCCTTCGTCCACGACGACCTGGGCGAGACGGACGAGGGGTACGACGACCAGCAGCGCGGTCGCGGCGACCACCAGCCCGACCAATGGGCCGACGAGTGGCCAGACCGGTCGGCCGACCACAGCTCGCCGGATCGGTCCGGTGCCGCCGCGCGGCATCGACTCAGCCGCCGCCGAAGATCTGCTGGTAGTCGCTGAGCAGCTCGTCCTTGTCCTCGCTGAGCGACGTCCAGTCCGGCGAGACGATCGGTGCCCCTTGGGGGATGGTCGGCCCGTCGATCCCCGGCAGGGTCGGGTAGGACCCGGACTCGGCGGCCAGCTGCTGGCCCTCCTCGCTGACGACGTACGCCGCGAACTCTTTGGCCACCACGGAGTCGGAGTCCTCGGCCAGGGCGATCGGTCCGTAGATGGCGATCGCCCCCGGCTCGGGCCACACCACGCCCACCGGCGAACCGGCCTCCTCGGCGGCGTAGGCCGAGTTCGCGATGGTGATGCCGGCCTGGTAGACGCCCTGGGCGACTCCGTTGACCACGTCGTCGGGAGTGCTGACCTGCACCGCCCCGTTGGCTTCGAGGTTCCGGTAGAAGTCGAGTCCGTAGTCGGTGTCCTGTGAGAAGTACCCGAGCGCGCCGAGCGCGGATGCGGCAAAGGCCGGGTCGGGCACCGCCACGTCCTCGATCTGGGTCAGATCCGACCAGGCCTGCGGAGCGGGAATCTCCTTCTGGTGCACCGCCACCATGTAGAGCAAGGCGACACCCACGTAGTCGTCGGTGCGGTACTTCGGCGGGATCGCGGACGCGTTGTCCGGCGTCCACCCACCGACCAGGCCTTGGTCGACGTACCCCTGCATGGTGAGGGGGTCGCAGCCCCAGACCACGTCGGCCCGCAGCCCACCGGACCGGACATCGCCTGCCACCCGGGCGTTGAGCTCCCCGGTCGGCGCCCGGAACATCTCCACCTCGCTGCCGGGGTTCGCGCCCTCGAACGCATCGATCAAGGGTTGGACGGTCGTGTCGCTGACGCACGTGTAGAGCGTGAACTGGTCCCCGTCCGCGGCCGCGGTGTCGTCGCCGTCGTCACCGCAGCCCAGCGGTAGGGCCAAGAGCGCCAGGAGCGCGAGTGTGCGGGAGCTCGTGCTAGCGCGCATCTCGTCACGCTCCCGCTGCAGTGCGGTGGCTGAGGTCGGGCACGTCGGGCCCGAGGATCCACGGACCCGCAGGACCGACGGCGACCGCGGTGGGAGTGGCGTCCCTGCGACCGAAGGCGAGGTCGTGGTCGGGGTCGTGGTCGGGCTGCCAGCGGCCGGGGTCGTCGGTCAGCCCCAGCAGGTAGGTGACGGAGCAGTCCAAGGCGTGGGCCAGCTCGGGTAGCTTTGCCGAGTCGAGGCCCGCTCCGTGCTCCAAGCCGCTCAGCGCTCGGTTGGTCGTCCTCATCCCGAGCCGCCCGACTCGGGCCACGACCTGCTGCTGGGTCAGCCCCAGCGTTCGTCGCCTCGTGAGCAGGCGCTGACTCACCAGATGCCGGCGGGTGGTGCCGGGATCGGCGTACTTCATCATCGGCCTCGCCTTTCAGCTTGTGCTGACCGCCAGTCTTTCGCTGGTTGAGCGAGTCCGTCAATCCCGGATTCCGTCAAACACTGTCCTCCGGTGACTCGGCGAGGGGCGCGGGCCTGCCCGCATCCAGGGTCATGTCGGCCAGCGGATGGATGGTGTAGCGCGCGAAGTTGAAGACCGGCGCGCGACCCAGCAACCGTTCGAACTCCTCGTGCGACTCGACGTCGTAGATCCAGGCGCCTCCGTGAGCGCCGACCATGTGGTAGCGGGCGATCACCTTCCCCTCACGCTCCAGAGCCTCGCCGTACGCCGGCATCC
>JALZMX010000273.1 GCA_030857985.1 Actinomycetota bacterium
CCCTGCCAGACGGCGTACGACGGGATGCCTTCCTCCAGCCAAGCCGTGGTCTCCCCGACCTGGATCTCGCGCAGGCCAGCCATCGCCTCGGCATCCAAGGTCCCGCGCTGCTCGAACAGTGACACCCGGAAGAGCCCGTCGGAGTACGACAGATGCATGGCGCCCGACCCGCCGAGCTGCTCGATCGCCACCAGGACCAGCGTGCCGAGCTGCGTCGGACAGTCCCAACCGGCAGCCTGCAGCCGCTCGTCGGCGCTCACGCTCACCTGGTCGGCGGCCGTCGAGGGACGGCTCGGGGGCAGGTGGTCGATGAAGACGCCGTCGGCGATGTCGAGGTCGACGAAGGCGCTCACACCGATCAGCTGGCCGGAGGCGTCGAAGACCTCACGGCGCAGCAGCAGCCCGCTGGCGCGGTCGATCCACAGCCGCGCCACCAGGATCCCGCCTCGGTCGAGCTGCACCACTCCAGCCTCCCGGCCGGCCACCACGTCCGTGCCGCGGCTGCTGACCTCGTACGACGCGGTGAGCAGCTCCGACGAGCTGATGCCGGGCTCCCCCAGCGGCGTACCTTCGTCGTTGTCGGTGGGGAGGAACGTCGCCGTACCCCCGGTGACACCACCACCGCGCAGGGTCAGAACGGTGCCCTGGCCGGCGACGTGCTCGACGTCGACCAGCATCGAGGTCGCGCCGCCGACAGCCCAGGAGCTGACCATGCGGGTGCCGGAGTAGGAGGTCCGTGATCGCGCGGTCACGGTGCTCTCGAGCAGGTTGAGCGCGTCCGGGTCGTCGGCAGACTTCAGCACCGGGTCGCCCTGCGGGCAGCAGGTCCCTGGCGACCCGATGCCGATGCCGGCCCCGGCCCCGGCTCCGAGCAGCACCAAGCCCATCGTGCCGATCAGGATCACCAGGGCCTGCGGGCTGCGCGGACCGCTCACCGGCCGCTCTCCTGCGGCCAGCTCTGGTCCAGCACCGCGGTGATGCCGGCGGCAGGGTCGGCGAAGGGCAGCGGCTCGCCCTGCCCGGCGAACTCAGCGGAGAACTCCTCGACCGGAGGGACCACCGGGGCCGGCTGAGCCGTCGTTCCGCCCACCACGTAGGCCAGGCCGAGCAGGCCGGCGGAGACCGATCCCGCGCCAGCGAGCAGCAGCCGAGCGTGTCGGGGACGCGGCAGCCGCCACTGCGTCGTCGGGTCGCTGTGGGGGTGCATGGCACGCGCTCCGGCGGCGGCCGTGGCGTGCCTGCGGGCTCCGTCGCAGCCGACCGACTGCAACGCGAGCAACAGCGCAGCGGACGGTTCGGCACCCGGCAGGGCTTGCAGCCGGTTCTGGACGAAGCGCTCCTGCGTGACGGCGACCCGGCAGTCGTGGCACTCCTCCAGGTGGCGCCGGGCGGCGTCGCGCTCCGCCCCGGCGAGCGCGTCGTCGACGTACGCCGATACCCGGCTGCCGAGGTGGCCGCGGTACGGCGGGGTCATCGGACGTCACCACCCAGATCGAGACGTTCCTCGACCGGGCCGGAGACCCGGCGTCGTCCCGGGACCGGCGTCCGGTGCTTCAGTGCCGCGCGCAGCTGTGCGCGGCCGCGATGGATCCGGGAGCGAACGGTGCCGAGCTTCACGCCGAGCACGTCGGCGATCTCGTCGTACGTCAGTCCCTCCACGTCGCACAGGACGACGGCCGCACGGAACTCTGGCGGCAGCGCGGCGAGCGCCCGCTCGACGTCGGAGTCGAAGAGCTGGTCGTGCAGGGCCCGTTCGGGGGTGGGCGCGGAGCCGGGCAGGCGCTGCTCTGCGTCGTCGGCGAAGGCGTCGAAGCGGATGCGCTGGCGACGGCGCGCCTGGTCGAGGAAGAGGTTGGTGGTGATGCGGTGCAGCCAGCCCTCGAACGAGCCGGGCGTGTACGAGGACAGCGAGCGAAACACCCGGACGAAGACCTCCTGGGTGAGGTCCTCGGCGTCGTGGGGGTTGCCGGTGAGCCGATAGGCAAGCCGGTAGACACGCGCCGAGTGGGTGCGGACGATCTGGTCCCACGCCGGTGGGCTCCACTCATTGGCCGGAGGGGGCGACTCCACGTTCACCACCCCTCCCACGTAGGTATCGAGGACGACCGTCACGGCACTCCTGGCTGCACATGATACGACGCGGGGGACGCTGCGGACGGGTGGCGGCTCACCACCTCCCCCCACTCCAACGGGTCGCGGCCTGCTTCGGTTCCCCCCGGATCGCTTTCCTGCTGTAGCGGTTCCCGCGTGACCGTCCTCGTCGTGAGCCACTAGGCTCTCGGCTGTCCCACCGAAAGCGCCTGGTCAACGCCGAGCGCACCCGAGGAGGTCGTCATCGCCACCGGCATCAAGCCTGCGTCCTGGGCTTACGCAGAGGAGTTCGTCGCCGAGGACGAGGCACTGGGCGCGGCGAGGGCTCGGGCCCGTGAGGTCGGCGTGGTGCCGATCGGGTCTGGCGGCGGCGCCGCGCTGCGCTTCCTGGCATCGGTGATCGGCGCCCGGGCGGTGGTCGAGGTCGGCACCGGGACCGGGGTCTCCGGGCTGTGGCTGCTGCGGGGGATGCGCGACGACGGCGTCCTCACCTCAGTCGACCTCGAGGCCGAGCACCAGCGGCTCGCCAAGCAGTCCTTCACCGAGGCCGGGATCGCGTCGCAGCGGGTGCGGCTGATCTCCGGTGCGGCGCTCGACGTGCTGCCGCGACTCACCGACGGTCACTATGACCTCGTCTTCTGCGACGGGGACAAGAAGGAGTACGCCGACTACCTCGCCGAGGCACTGCGGCTGCTGCGCACCGGCGGGGTGGTGGCCTTCGACAACGCCCTGTGGCATGACCTGGTGGCCGACCCCGCCCAGCGCGACGCCGACACGGTCGCGATCCGCGAGCTCGGCAAGCGGGTCGCCGAGGACGAGGCGCTGCTCTCGATGCTGTTGCCGGTGGGCGACGGGCTCCTGGTCGCCCGCAAGCGCTGAACCCGGATTCGTCCCTCCCCTCCCCGGATTCGTCTGCGATCGCTCGGTGCGAAGTCTCGGAGTGTCCGCAGACCAATCAGGAGCCGACTGGCACCCAGAACCGCAGCTTGCGGCCGCGCTGGTCCTCGAGGCGGCCCCCAGCGGTCTCGATCACGCTGCGCGAGGCAGCGTTGTCGTCGTCGCAGGTCACCAGCACCGGGTCGATGCCGAGCGCAGCTGCCACCGGCATGGCTGCCCGCAGCATCGCGGTGGCATGACCGCGTCGCCGCGCCGACGGACGTACGAAGTAGCCGATGTGGCCGCCGTAGCGCAGCAGGTCGTCGGTCAGCCGGTGCCGGATCGACAGCCGGCCGAGGTAGGTGTCACCGTCGACCCACCACAACGCGGTCGCTGGGACGTATCCGGGTGGGCGGTCGCTGTCCGCGTCCGAGATCTCGACCAGCCGGGTCGTGAAGTGGCGAAAGCCCTCCTGTGTCTCGAGCACCGGCAACTCCCAGGCCTCACCCGGTGAGCCGCCCACCGGCGGGTAGACCGAGGTGCCGTCGTACTGCCCGTTTCCTTCGGCCCGCAGCTCCGCGACCGCGGCCAGAAAGGACCGTCGTACCCGCGTCGTGGGGGAAACGAGCTCAGGCATCCGTGTCGTACGTCGGGGCGGCCAGGAAACCGTCCGCTCCCTCCGCGACCGCAACGACGTCGCAGGGCTCGATCAGGATCGGCGAAGAACCGACGATCTCCGAACCCGGTGACGCCGCGGCCCCTTCGGAGAATGTGGTCTGGAACTCGTCGCGGGCGACCGCGGAGACGAAGACGTAGCAACCCTCGAACCACTCGCCCGCACGAGCCCGCCAGGTCTTGAACCGCAGCCCCTCCATGTCGGTGAAGCGCGGGTAGGAGCGGTCGCGCACATAGTCGCGCAGCCTGGGCAGGACGTCGGGGTCGGCGCCTTCGAGCGACCAGCGCACCGTCAGTCCGTGCATCGAGCTCCCTCCTCTCCAGCGGTACGGCGGTCCGGCGGTACGGCGGTTACCGCCCCGGCGGCTTTCGCCTCGCCCTGGTCGTCACGTGGTGGCCCAGCGACGAACCTATCGTCACTGGGCCACCCCGTGACGAACAAGAGTCCGGGGCGTCAGCCGCTGGTGACACCGGCCAGCGGCTCCCGGGTCTCCAGCCAGCGCAACAGCAGCCGGGACCCGAAGCCGGTTGCACCCTCGGTCCACTCGAACCGGTCCTCCGGCGCGTCACCGACGCTCGCCACATCCAGGTGCGCCCACGGCAGGCCACCGGCGAACGGCTTCAGGAACAGCGCCGCCGTGATCGAGCCCGGCCCACCGGCGGCGTTGTTGGCATCTGCGACCGACGATGTCAGCAGCTCCTCGTAGTCGCTGCTCAGCGGCAACCGCCACAGCGGTTCCCCGGCTGCGGACCCGGCGGTGAGCAATGCGTCGGCCAGGGCATCGTGGGTGGCATAGATCCCACCGACGTGGAAGCCGAGCGCCATCTTCACCGCACCGGTGAGCGTTGCCACGTCGACGATGACATCGGGTTCGAGCTCGGCGGCGGCGTACGCCATCGCGTCGGCCAGCACGAGTCGCCCCTCGGCGTCGGTGTTGAGCACCTCGCTGGTGCGGCCGCCGTAGTGGGTGACGACGTCGCCGGGCCGGATCGACGACCCCCCGACCGAGTTCTCGGCGGCGGCCACCAGCCCGGTCACCCGCACGCCGACGTCGAGGTCACGCAACCCGGCCATCACCGCCAGCACCACCGCCCCACCGGTCATGTCCCGCTTCATGTTCATCATGGCGTCACGAGGCTTTATCGACAGCCCGCCGGTGTCGAACGTGATGCCCTTGCCGACGAGTACGACGTGCGGAGTCCGCCGGCTGGCTCTGCGTGGGGTGTAGTCCAGCCGGATCAACCGGGGCGGGTGCACCGATCCCTGCCCGACACCGAGGATGCCGCCGAAGCCTTCGGCGGCCAACGCCGGCTCGTCCCAGACCTTGACCTCGAGGCCGGTCTCGGCGCCGAGCAGGTGTGCCCACTCGGCGAGCACCGCGGGGTTCTTCTCGTTGGACGGCGTGAGCGCCATCGTCCGCGACCGCCACCCTGCCGTGGCGGTGACGAGTCCGCGCGCGAGCGCCTGCTCGCATCCCTTGCCGTCGGACATGGCGAGTACGACGTTCTCGGCGGGCACCGACTCGAGCTCGCCGGAGCGGCGGTGGAAACCGAAGGATCCCAGCACGACACCTTCGACGAACGCACGCAGACCGGTGTCGTCGGCCTGCGCGGCGACCGAAGAGGCGACCACACCGTGGTTCTTGCACGCGCGCCCGACGGCGGCGCCGGCCCGCCGCAGGTCCGTCGTACCCCCCGACCCGATTCCGACGAGCAGCACCCGCTGCAGGCTCGAGCCGTCGACGACCGGGTAGTCCACCACCTCACCGGCGGCGGCGGTGGCCCTGGCCCGGTGCAGCAGCGTGAAGAAATCCACGCCCAGCCGCGCCCAGACCGCATCGGCTCCGGGACCGAAGCTGAGGTCGTCGTCGTGGCGGCTGACCCCGAGCGCGACCACCTCGGCGTCGGCGACCTCCAGCAGACCCGAGGCCGAGAGGCTCAGCTGGGGAGGCATCACCTGTGCCGGGGGACCCGTTTCCTGGGACACGCGGCGGCTCTCCTTCGGGGTATCGGGGACGACCGTCAACACAGTAGGACCCCGGCGACGGCTCGCCACCGGGGCACTGCTGTGGTTCCTCGGTCGGGGCTGCTCAGGTGACGACAGCCTTGAGTGCATCTCCGAGCTCCGTGGCCTCGCCGGCGTTGAGCTCGACCACGAGCCGTCCGCCACCCTCGAGCGGGACCCGCATCACGATGCCGCGTCCCTCCTTGGTGACCTCCATCGGACCGTCGCCCGTCCGCGGCTTCATCGCCGCCATCTGCGCACCCCTTTCTGTGCTGGTCCAGTGCCACTTCGGTGTCCCGAGTCGGTGTCCCAGGCGTCACCGCATCGGTGCTCGACCTCCCGGCGCGCCTGGGTCGGTCCATTATCCCCCACCGCTGTCTCGCGGCGGGCGCGCGCTGTCTGCGGCGGCGTGTGCTGCTCCCGACGGTGGTTGCGGGCATCGATCCACCGGTGCGGCAGACTCGGCACCGTGCATGCGCGCTCAGCCCTCTTCGACCTGTACGGCGACCACCTGCGTCCCCGTGGCGGACAGGCGTCCGTGGCTGCGTTGATCCGGCTGCTCGCGGCCCTGGACATCGCCCCTCCGGCGGTGCGTACGGCGGTGTCGCGGATGGTGCGACAGGACTGGTTGGAGCCGGTCCGGCTCGGCTCCGGTCCGGGGTACGCGTTGACCGGCAAGGCTCAGCGGCGTCTGGACGAGGCGGCCGCACGCATCTACCGGACCCGGGACACCGGCTGGGACGGCCGTTGGGACGTGCTGGCGTTCCAGCCACTGGCCAAGCGCAGCGTCCGTGAGCGGCTGCGCACCGGGCTGTCGTTCCTCGGCTACGCGCCGATCAGCGAGACGACTTGGGTCAGCACACGGTGCTCCGACGAGGCTCGGGCGCTGCTGGCAGCGGAGGCGGTCGACGTACACCGCTTCCGCGCCGTCCTCGACGGGGATCCCGCCGCGCTGGCGGCCCGGACCTGGGACCTGCGCGCGCTCGGCAACGACTACCGGCGGTGGCGCGGCGAAGCCGACCGGATCCTGGCCTCGGCCGGTGTGGCGCCGCCGGACCAACGCGCGTTCGCGATCCGCTCGACGCTGGTGCACGAGTGGCGCAAGTTCCTCTTCACCGATCCCGGCCTGCCGCGCGAGCTGCTGCCTCCGGCCTGGCCGGGTGAGGCCGCGGCCGCCTTCTTCGACGAGGCCGCCGACCGGTTGTTGCCCGGCGCCCGCAGGTTCGTCGACGCCTGCCTGCACACCGACCCGCTGTCAGGCGCCGCCCGAGACCACGAGGGAGCTCGATGAGCGACGACCTCGACCGGCCACCGGTCACCTACCACCGCAGCCCCGACGGCGTCGGGAAGATCACGATGGCGCGGCCCGAGGCGATGAACGCCCTCGACCTGGCCACCAAGGACGCGCTCGTGGCGGCGGTGCAGCGCGCTGCCGAGGATGCGAACGCGCGCGCCGTCGTCATCACCGGCAGCGGGCGCGCGTTCAGCGTCGGACAGGACCTGCGCGAGCACGCCGACAACCTGGGCTCACAACCGATGGCACAGGTGTGGGCGACGGTGGCGCAGCACTATGGACCGATCGCCCAGTCACTCGCGACCATGCCCAAGCCTGTGGTAGCCGCGGTGAACGGCGTCGCGGCCGGTGCCGGTGCCTCGATCGCGTTCGCCTGCGACGTGCGCATCGTCGCCGACACGGCCGGCTTCAACCTGGCGTTCACCGGCATCGGCCTGTCCTGCGACACCGGCACCTCGTGGACGCTGCCAAGGCTGGTCGGACACGCCAGGGCGATCGAGCTGCTGCTGCAGCCGCGCACGGTCGGCGCCGAGGAGGCGCTGAACCTTGGGCTGGCGACCAGGGTCGTCCCCGCCGATGAGCTGCAGGGTGAAGCCGACCTGCTCGCCGCGCAGCTGGCTGCCGGTCCCACGGTGGCGTTCGGGGCGGTACGCCGGGCGCTGGCCTACGCCGCGAGCCATTCGTTGGCGGACTCTCTGGCCTACGAGGCGGAGCTGATGGAGCTGACCGGTTCGAGTGAGGACCACCACGACGCGGTCAGGTCCTTCGTCGCCAAGGAGCGGCCCACGTTCCACGGCCGGTGACGCGTCAAGCGGTCACCCCGAGCGGAGCGCTACGCCCGTGCCGGCACCCAACAGCTCCGTAGGTGATCATCGACCATCCCGGTGGCCTGCATCAGCGCATAGGCGGTGGTAGGACCGACGAAGACGAAACCCCGCCGCTTGAGCTCCTTGGCCATCGCGACCGACTCGGGGCTCGACGCGGGCACGTCTGCCGGCGCCAGCGGCCGCGAGCGCGGTGCAGGGGCGAACGACCAGAGCAGGTCGGCCAGCGATCCGTCGAGTGCCTGGACAGCACGCGCATTGGTGACCGCGGCGGTGATCTTCGCCCGGTTGCGCACGATGGCGGTGTCTGTCAGCAGCCGGGCCTGGTCGACCTCGTCGTACGCCGCCACCACCGCCGGATCGAAGCCGGCGAACGCCGTCCGAAACGCTGCCCGCTTGCGCAGGATCGTCAGCCACGACAGACCCGACTGGAACGCCTCGAGGGTCAGCCGCTCGTAGAGCCCGCCGTCGTCGCGCACCGGTCTCCCCCACTCCTCGTCGTGGTAGGCCAGGTATTCGGGGGAGCTGGGGGAGCTGAGCGCCCACGGGCAGCGACGGCGGCCGTCCGCGCGTGCCACGGCGCTCACCCGGTCGAGCCCTCCACCCGCCGCCGGAACCGGTGCAGGGTGGCGCGCAGCCCGACGCCGGCCG
>JALZMX010000024.1 GCA_030857985.1 Actinomycetota bacterium
CACCACCACCCCCACCGGACACACCTACACCAGCCGAGCACCCGACCCACCAGGCGCACCCCCACCACGGCCGTTCCGGATCGAGCGGTCCCGGGTCGAGGCCCACTTTCGACATCTCCTCGACGCCGCCTGAGCCGACCCGGCGAGGTGTCGCCCTCTGGATCAGGCGGACTTCTTCGCGGCGGTCTTCTTGGTCGCGGGCTTCTTCGCTGCCGACTTCTTGGCCGCCGCCGCCCCGTTCGCTGGTGCCTTCTTCGCCGGAGCCTTCTTCGCGGTCGTCTTCTTGGCCGACGCCTTCTTCGCCGTACTCGCCTTGGCCGCCTTCTTGGCCGGCGTACCGGCGTCACCGTCACCGGCCTCGCCGCGGCGCTGCTTCGCGGCGTCGACCGAGGCGCGCAGGGCGGCCACCAGGTCGAGCACCTGGCCCGTCTCGCCGTCGTCCTCGGCTGCCTCATCCGGCTCGAGCCCCGAGACCTTCGCCTCCACCAGCGCCTCGAGCGCCTCGCGGTAGTCGCTCTTGTAACGGCTGGGGTCGAAGTCGGCCTCGAGCGTGGCGATGTAGGACTCGGCCATCGCCCGCTCCTGCGGGCGCACCTCGACGTCGGAGTCCGGCACGGCGAAGTCGGAGTCGCGCACCTCGTCCGGCCACAGCATCGTCTGCAGCACCAGCGCGCCCTCCTTCTCCCGCAGCAGCGCCAGCGACTCGCGGGTGCGGATGGCGACCTTGACCAGCGCACACTGCCCGGTGCTGCTGAGCGCGTCGCGCAGCAGCACGTAGGGCTTGGACCCGACGCCGTCGGCGGCGAGGTAGTAGGCCTTGGCGAAGTAGAGCGGGTCCACCTGCTCGATCGGCACGAACTCGAGCACCTCGATCGACTTCGCGCTGGGCAGGGGCAGCTTGGCGAAGTCGTCGCTGTCGAGCAGCATCAGCCGTCCGTCGGGCAGCTCGTAGCCCTTGGTGATCTCGGAGTAGGGCACCTCCTTGCCCTCGGCCTCGCAGAAGCGCTTGTAGCGGATCCGCCCGGAGTCGGCCGCATGCACCTGACGGAAGGAGATGTCGCGCTCCTCCGTCGCGGAATAGACCTTGATGGGGATCGTCACCATCCCGAACGAGATGGTGCCCTTCCAGATCGCCTGCATGCTGGGAACCTTAGTCCACCAGGTCGGCGATCTCCTGGGTCGCATACCACGCCAGCTCGTGTGCCGCGCAGCTGTCCAGCACGAACTCCTCGTCGCCGTCGCGGGGTCCGCCGGTGCGCACGATCCGCACCGCCGCGGCAACGTCGGCGACGGCCTCCTCGGCGTCGGCATGGACCGACGCCACCCGGTCCAGCGGTACGGCGTGCGGCAGGAGCACCGCCGTGGGTCCGTGCCGGGCGTCGGGGGTTCCCGCGTCCACGTCGGCCGCGATCACGAGCCGGCGTGCCGCGGCATCGTGATCGGCCGCGTCAGGGGATGCGGCCAGCAGGTCCACCGCAGCACGCCCCGCCGCGTTCATCGCGGCGTACTCCAGCTCCTCGTGGTCACCGCTGGCACACCACTCACGCAACGCCGGCGTGACCGCGAACCCCAGCAGCGGCGCCGGCCAGAGCTCACCGCCTGCCGCCAGCGCGGCCAGCTGCCCTGGCGTCACCGGGAGGTAGACCCGCATCGTCGCGACCTCCCGTGGCCTGATCCGGTGCGTCGCCGGAACCATCATCGTGACACGCTCGTCATGGTCACTGCACCCGACTTTGCTGAGAATGGAGCTTCCCCGATGCGTTCGCCGGCGCGCGCCCTCGTCGTCCGGTCGCGGTGGCGGCGCTGGTGCTGCCCGGCTGCTCCGCGGGCGAGCGGGACGAGCCCGCGAGCGAGGACGGCTCGGCGTCCGAAGCTGTGACGGAGGTCGAGATCGCGATCGAGGGCGGCGAGGTCACCCCCCAGGGTGAGCGGTACGACGTGACGGTGGGCGAGCCGATCCGGCTCATCGTGGACAGCGACATGCCGGACGAGCTGCACCTGCACGGGACCCCGGTGCAGACCTTTGACGTCGAGGCGGGCGAGGACCAGGTGTTCGAGCTGACGCTGGAGCAGCCGGGGGTGGCGGAGCTGGAGTCGCACGAGCTCGGCGTGCTGGTGGCCGGCTTCGCGGCCCGACCGTAGCCGGCGTTGCCCCCCTCCCGGATGCTCGTCTTCTCGCACGGCCTCGGCGGCGGTGCCGACCTGCCGATCCCCCCGACCTATGCGGTCGTCGGCGCCGCCTCTGCGCTGGTGATCACGTTCGCGGTGATGGCGGTGGCCTGGCGCACGTCGCGCTTCCGCGGTGACGAGTCCGGCCGCGCGTTGCCGCTTCGGTTCACCGCGTTCGTCGACTCACCGGTCACCCGTGGCCTGGTGCGGACGCTGGCGCTGCTGGTCACGGCGTACGTGCTGGTCGCGCTGGTCTTCGGGCAGGACCTGCTGACGAACCCGGTGTTCCGGGTCTTCTTCATCCTGCTCTGGGTTGGGTTGGTTCCGCTGTCGCTGCTGTTCGGCCCGATCTGGACGCTGATCAGCCCGGTGCGGATCGTCCACCTCGGCGTGGCGCGGCTGGCCGGGACCGACCCGGAGGTCGGGCTGCGCACCTATCCCGCCCGGCTCGGCTACTGGCCCGCGGTGTTGGGGTTGGTCGGGTTCGTGTGGTTCGAGCTGGTGTACCCAGACAGACTGCTGCTCACCCCGCTGCAGTTCTGGATCGGCTGCTACGCCGTGGTCATGCTGGTCGGTGGCGCCGTGTTCGGCACCCGGTGGTTCGCGCGGGCCGACCCGTTCGAGGTGCTGTCGTCGCTGGTAGCGCGGCTGTCCCCGTTCGGTCGGCGTACCGATGGGCGCATCGTCGTCCGCAACCCGTTGGACAACCTCGACGGGCTCACACCCGACCGCGGTCTGGTGGCGGTCGTGTCGGTGCTGCTCGGCTCCACCGCCGCCGACAGCTTCCTGACCGGCCCGTTCTGGGCCGGCACCGCCCCCGACCTGCCCGCCGACCCGGTGCTGCTCGACACGCTGGCGCTGTTCGCGTTCATGCTGCTGGTCGGGGCGACGCTGACCGCGGCCACGACGGCGGCGACCGGCAGCGGGCTGCCCCGGAGCCTGCTGCCGGGGCTGTTCGCCCACTCGGTGGTGCCGATCATCGTCGGCTACTTCGTCGCGCACTACCTCACCGCGCTGCTGGAAGGCGGCCAGCAGGCGATCGCCCAGCTCAGCGACCCGCTGAGCAACGGCTCGGACCTGCTCGGCACCGCCGACCTGGGTGTGACGTTCTTCCTGACCCTGCACCCGGCCCTGCTGGCGTCGATCAAGGTCGCGGCGATCGTCGCCGGGCATCTGCTCGCCGCGGTCGCCGCGCACGACCGGGCGGTGCGGATCCTGCCGCGGCGGCACGCACTTGCCGGGCAGCTGCCGCTGCTGCTGGTGATGATCGGCTACACCGTGGGCGGGCTCTACCTGCTGCTGTCGACCTGATCCGGCAGGAGGACACCGCCGTACCCGTCAGGAGGCCCGCACGCGACGCCGCCTGGGCATGGCCGGGGGCTGCACGCCGGTCAGGCGCGAGGCAAGGGTACGAACCTCTGCACGCAACCGTGACCGTGGTGCCGATTCGATCAGTGTGCGGCCGTGCACCAGGCCGTCGTCGCAGGCGGAGCGGTCCTCGGGCAGCACCGCCACCGGTCGTCGCCCGGTGAAGCGCTCGACCATGTCGACGACCTCGAGCTCGGCCCAACCGAGGCTGGGCCGCATCCGGTTGACGACCGCTTCCAGCCTGATGCCGGGCAGCGCGGTCCCGGCGTCCACCACCGCCCGGGCGAGCCGGCCGAGCCCGACCGGGTCGGCTGCCCCGACTGCCAACACGACGTCGGCGCTCGCGAGCATGTGCAGGGTGGCGCCGTTGCGGCGGGGGGCGGCAGTGTCGAAGCTCAGTTCCTCGTCGAGCTCGAGACAGAAGCCGCAGTCGACCACGACGCAGGCAACCATCGACCGGGCCACCCTCAGCACGGCGTCCGCGGTCGCGGCCGACAGCTCCGGCCAACGGTCCGCTCGCGGCAGGCCGGTCAGGATCCGCAGGGAGGGGCCGAGCTGACGGCACTGCCGTGCCAGCATCTGTGCGTCGAGGGCACCGACGTTGGCGCTGCGAGCAGCCGCCAGCACCCCGGAGGACTCGTCGAGCATCGCCAGCAGCTGGGCGATCGAGCCACCGTAGACATCGGCGTCCACCAGGAGCGTCTGTGCGCCGAGGTCGGCCAGCTCGGCGGCAATGTTGAGGGCGACCGTCGAGCGACCCGGGGCACCGGTCGGGCCCCAGACCGCGATCACCTGGCCGGGGGTGACCTGCTCCGGCATCGTCGTCCCCGGCGTCGGTGGGAGCTCCTCCATCGACGCCGAGAAAGACAGCGCCTCGCTGATTCGTTCGGCGATGTCCGCCGGCGACTGCGCCGACACCACGACCCGGACGCCGATCTGGTGCAGCCGTTGCTCCTCACGGACCGTGTCTGAGTCGACCACACCCACCGGCTCGACCCCGACAGCGCGCAAGGTGGCCACCAGGTCGACGCTCAGCTGTGACAGCCCGGCGGTGACCAGGGCCGCCTGTGCCTGGCCCGTCGCGGCGGTGGCCAGCAGGTCCGACACGTCGACGCAGCGCCGGACGATGTGCACGCCCGAGCGCGGCTGCTGCAGGGCAAGCACAACCGCCGACTCGAACGGCGCCCCGGAGAGCGCCAGCAGCAGGGGCGTCGCCGCCATCGTGCGCCCTCCTCAGCCCTGCTGCCGCACCAGCACGACGGTGCCCGTCAGCAGCCCCGCCAGCACCGCGGGCAGCTGGTCGCCGGCGTCCGCTCCGAGTCCCAGCAGGACCTGGCGGGTGGCCGCCTCGCCCAGCGGTCCGGAGTCCTGCGCTGCCGACACCACCCGCACCTGCTCGAGCAACAGCTCTGCCTCCCGTGGACGCGACGTCCCCGCAGTGTCCGGGACGACCCACACGTCGACGGTCTGTCCGGCGCGCAGATCCTCCGGCGCGCTCGCGGCGCCGACGACGACGGGCAGCTCGACCGTCGGTACAGCACCCTGGGACGACACGGCCGCCCGCGGCAGCAGCTCCCCGGCGGCGACGTCACGGCCGAGCACGGCGTCGTCCGGTAGCGGTTGCGAGGCCGGAAGATACGACTCGGCTGCTGCTGCGTCGCCGAACCGCACCTGCTGGACCACCAGCGCGCCCTGCGACAAGCTGGCTCCCCGGGTCAGGTCCTCGTCCATGGCCCAGATCGCGGTGGTGTCGTCGGCGGAAGCCAACAACCGCGCCCCCACCAGAACAGAGCCAGCGATCAGGAGGACCCCCACCCACAGCCGCGGATCTCGCCACCGCAGACTCGCGAGCCGGCGGGCCGGCGGCGTCGTGACTGACGACCCCGCTGATGTCTGGGCTGACGTCTGGGCTGACGTCTGGGCTGACAGCCCCGCTGACGACTGGGCCGAGAGATCGCTCACCCGCCACATTCTGCCGACGTTGTCCAGGCCTGCGCCGTTGTCCACAGCAACCGCGGCCAAACCGGGTCAACCGGGGATCGCTGTGGACATCCGCAGGCTGTCGTAGCCGGCCATGGCAGACTGCCGCCATGGCCGGGAGCAGCTCTGCGACGCCGCGGTTCCTGCACCTGTCGGACGTCGCAGAGATCCTGAACATCTCCCAGGCGCAGGTCTATGCGCTCGTGCGCCGCGGTGATATGCGCGCGATCAAGATCGGTGGCCGGGGGCAGTGGCGGGTCGAGTCCGACGAGGTCGAGTCCTACATCGAGCGGTTGTACACCGAAACCGGCGACTTCATCGCCGCCCACCCGTTCGGTGACGAGGAGGTCTGAGCCCCCCTCACCAGGGCGGAGCCTCCCGACGTACGCCGCACAGTGCCGTGAACGGGATCGCCTCGATGCGGCGCACCAGCTGCGGGCGAGGTGGCTCGCCGACGTGGTGCACGGCGAGCTCCAGGTAGTCCGCTCCTACCACGCGCGGAGTCCCGTGCACGGAGCATTCGCCCCACTGCAGCACGGTGACGGCCGAGCGGTCCCGGACCAGGCCGCGCAACGCCGACCGCAGGCCGAGCCGGCTCGCGACCGGCCCGACCGCGAGGGCGGAACGCGCGGCCATCGCCAGGCCGCTCACGCCAAGGATCGCCCCGGTCGGCAGCAGGAGCTCGCGACCGTTCATCTCGTCGAGCAGGACGAAGTCGGCACCCACTCGTGAGATGACGCCGTGGCGCTCGCCAGCGCCGGTGCGGACGTCGACGACGCCGTCGACCGAAGCACGGAGCCGATCGAGCAGGGTGATCTGCGCGAGCTCGGCACGAGTGCGGTCGGCGGTCTCCGACGCCCGCTCGGCCGCACTGAGCGCCCCCCACTCGCTCTCCAGGTCGGCAAACAGCTCGTCCCAGCGCACGCGCAGACGCTAGCGCAAGCCGTCGGCATGGGTGTGGACAAACCATTGACATCGACATGCAACATCGGCTAGAACAAGCAAACAGAGGCAACCGATGGATACAGGGGAAAAATAGATGTATGCAGTGGGAAGAGCGCTTCTCCTGGGCGCCGCCAGCATGCTGGCGGCGGTCTTCCTCGGCGATCTGGCCATCACCGAGCTGCGGATGCTGGTCACCGCGTCGAGCCCTCCGACGCTGGATGTGCTGGTGGGTGCCCTCGCGGGTGCCGTGGTTGCCGGGACGCTGACCTGGTTGGGCGTCTGCATCACGTTGGCGGCCATCTGCGAGAGCAGTGACCTGGGCCGTCGCCTGCTCACTCCGGTCACCCGGGCGCTGACCCCTCAGGTCTGCCGCACGGCGGTGCGCGTCGTGTGTGGCCTCGCAGTCGTGTCCGGTCCGGCTGTCGCATTCCCTTCCGCGCAGGCCACGGCCACCCCGGTCGGCGCACCACCTTCTGCGGCGGCATGCCCGCCGAGCCTGGTCGGTTTGCCGGCCCCGGACCGCCCTCCGCGCGAGTGCGGCACAGATCGGCGGGACTCCGGCTCCCCCTCGCCCGCTGGCACCGTCCCCCCTGCAACGGCTCCTCGCGACGTCACGGCGCGCACGACGACTCCTCGCACGGTCGCTCCTCGCACCGTCGTCGTACGTCCCGGTGACTCACTCTGGGCAATCGCCGAGCACCGACTCGGGCCCGATTCCGACGCCGCCGACATCGCCGCCGCCTGGCCGCGGTGGCACGCCGCCAACCGCGAGCGCATCGGCCCCGACCCCGACCTCATTCACCCCGGTACCCGTCTGGTGGTGCCCGGGAACGACCGCGGGGGCTCCTGACCCGCCGCACCTGAAGGATCCGAGATGACCGCGACCCAAGGTCCTCGCCGTCCGGCGCCACACCCGGCGATCCAGGGCACGCTCGCCCTCGACTTCCCACTGCCCAGCGGTGTCCCGGCCATACCGCGCCCACCGGCGCTGACCTTGATCGACGGCGGCCGCCGGAGCCACCCTGACCTGGTCGGCATCCCGGCGCCCGAGGTGTGGGCCGGGCGCTTCGTGCAGGCGGTGGTCGAGGTGATGGTGGGCGACCGACCGGTGCAGCAGATGGTCCGATGGACCGACGAACGCGTCTACGCCGACCTGAGCCGCCGGGTGCGGCTGCTCGGCCTCACCGCCAACGCCGGCGCACGCGTCCGCCTGGAGAGGTCGCACGTGCGGTCCGTCCATGTCTTCGCGCCGGAACCCGAGATCGCCGAGGTCGCCGCGCACGTCCGGCACGGCGGCCGCTCACGGGCCGTCGCGGCGAGACTCGAGGCCAACCGCGGCCGCTGGCTGTGCACCGCCCTGCAGCTGGGCTGACCTCAGCGGTTGGTGGGGTCGCCGTGGCAGCGCTTGTACTTCTTGCCCGAGCCGCACGGGCAGGGCGCGTTGCGCGGGGTGCCGGCGTACTCCAGCTCGCGGACGGCACCGCCGGAGGCGGCCGGCTGCACCTGCCGAGCCCCGCCGCCGTCGCCTGCGTCGCCGTCGACCGTGGGCGCGGTGTAGGCGAGCTGCTGCGGCTTCCGTGACGCCTGCAGACCCTTCGCCACGACGTGCGGGTGCGCCTGGTGGGTCCGCGCGGCCGCCGCCGCCGTCAGCGGGGCGGGGGCGGTCTCGCCCTCCTCCGCGTCCGCTGCGTCGGCCTCGGCGCCCTCGGGGGGCGCTTCGTCGACCTGCACCTCGAGGTTGAACAGGAAGCCGACCGACTCCTCCTTGATCGCATCCATCATCGCGGCGAACAGGTCGAAGCCCTCACGCTGGTACTCGATCAACGGATCACGCTGGGAGTAGGCACGTAGTCCGATGCCCTCGCGCAGGTAGTCCATCTCGTACAGGTGCTCGCGCCACTTGCGGTCGAGCACGCTGAGCAGGACCCGCCGCTCCAGCTCGCGTGCCACCTCCTCACCCAGGACCCGCTCGCGCTCGTCGTACGCCGCGTGCGCGTCGCCCTGGATGCGCTCGACGAGGAGACCGCGGTCGAGGTCGCCGCGCTCGCCGCCGGCCTCGTCGACCAGACCCTCGATGCTGAGCCGGATCGGATAGAGCGTCTTCAGCGCCACCCACAGCGCGTCGAGGTCCCACTCCTCGGCGAACCCATCGGTGGCGCCGTGGACGTAGCCCTGCACGACGTCGTTGATCATGTCGCGCACCTGCTCGTGCAGGTCGGCACCCTCGAGCACCCGTCGGCGCTCGGCGTAGATGACCTGGCGCTGGCGGCTCATCACGTCGTCGTACTTGAGGATGTTCTTGCGGGTCTCGAAGTTCTGCGTCTCGACCTGCCCCTGCGCCGAGGCGATCGCACCGGTGACCCGCTTGTTCTCGATCGGTACGTCGTCGGGCACCTTGAGCGTGGTGAGCACCCAGTCGACCCAGTCCGACTTGAACAATCGCATCAGGTCGTCCTCGAGCGAGAGATAGAACCGGGACTCACCCGGGTCGCCTTGCCGGCCGGAGCGTCCACGCAGCTGGTTGTCGATGCGCCGCGACTCGTGCCGCTCGGTGCCGACGACGTAGAGGCCGCCCAGCTCGGTGACCTCGTCGTGCTCGGCCTTGACCTGCGCCTCGAACTTCTCCAGCGTCGACGGCCAGGCGGCCTCGTACTCCTCCGGCGTCTCCAGCGGGTCCAGGTCGCGCCCCCGCAGCTCCTGCTCGGCGAGGAACTCCGGGTTGCCGCCGAGCATGATGTCGGTGCCACGGCCGGCCATGTTGGTCGCCACCGTGACCGCCTGCTTGCGGCCCGCCATCGCGATGATGCCGGCCTCACTCGCGTGCTGCTTCGCGTTGAGCACCTCGTGCGGTACGCCGCGGCGCTTCAGCTGCTCCGACAGGTGCTCGCTCTTGGCGACGCTGGTGGTGCCGACCAGCACCGGCTGGCCCTCCTGGTAGCGCTCCTCGATGTCGTCGACGACCGCTCCGAACTTCGCCTCCTCGGTGCGGTAGACGAGGTCGCCCTCGTCGGCGCGGACCATCGGCCGGTTCGTCGGGATCGGCACGACGCCCAGTCCGTAGATCTTGTCGAACTCGCTGGCCTCGGTCATCGCCGTGCCGGTCATGCCGCCGAGCTTGTCGTAGAGCCGGAAGTAGTTCTGCAGCGTGATGGTGGCCAGCGTCTGGTACTCCTCCCGGATCCGGACCCCCTCCTTGGCCTCGATCGCCTGGTGCAGTCCCTCGTTGTAGCGGCGTCCATGGAGCATCCGCCCCGTGTGCTCGTCCACGATGAGCACCTCGCCGTCCATGACGACGTAGTCGCGGTCACGCCGGAACAGCTCCTTGGACTTCAGGGCGTTGTTGAGGAAGCTGATCAGCGGGGTGTTGACCGAGTCGTAGAGGTTGTCGATGCCGAGGTGGTCCTCGACCTTGGTGATGCCGGGCCCGAGCACCGCCACGGTGCGCTTCTTCTCGTCGACCTCGTAGTCGGCCTCGACCCGCATCCGGGTCACCAGCTTGGCGAACTCGTCGTACCACTTGACCGCTTCGTCGGAGGGACCGGAGATGATCAACGGCGTGCGGGCCTCGTCGACGAGGATGGAGTCGACCTCGTCGACGATCGCGTAGACGTGGCCGCGCTGCACGCAGTCGGCGAGCGCGGTGGCCATGTTGTCGCGCAGGTAGTCGAAGCCGAACTCGTTGTTGGTGCCGTAGGTGATGTCGAGGTTGTAGGCCTCCCTCCGCTCGGGTGGTCGCAGCTGGGACAGGATCGCGCCGACCTCGAGACCCAGGAAATGGTGGACGCGGCCCATCCACTCCGAGTCACGCTTGGCGAGGTAGTCGTTGACCGTGACCACGTGTACGCCGTTGCCGGTCAGGGCGTTGAGATAGACCGGCAGGGTGGAGACCAGCGTCTTGCCCTCACCGGTCTTCATCTCGGCGATGTTGCCCAGATGCAATGCCGCGCCGCCCATGATCTGGACGTCGTAGTGGCGCTGGCCCAGCGTGCGCTTGGCGGCCTCGCGCACCGCGGCGAACGCCTCCGGCATCAGGTCGTCGAGCGGCTCGCCGTTGTCCAGGCGCTGCTTGAAGTCGACGGTCTGGCCTCGCAGCTCCTCGTCGCCCATCGCGACGAAGTCGTCCTCGATGGAGTTGACCTGTCGGGCCACCGACTCCAGCTGGCGAATGATCTTGCCCTCGCCGATGCGGAGGATCTTGTCCAGCAGTGCGGGCACGAGCGTCGACTCCTAGCAGCGCGGCGTCACCACCGAGGTGGCGGTCGGTCGGCGGGAGCGTTCTCGCCGCCACCAGCCATCGTAGGCGACGCGCGCCGCCGGCCCCGCCCTCATCCCACCGCCGCACCGAGCGCCGTCGACAGGTCGCCACGACCGCCGACCACGATGCCGTCAAGGCCCAGCCACCGGGCCATCGTCTGCAGCTCCGCCGCCAGCTCCTCGGCGCACTCGGGCGGGGCGTGGCCCTCGGCGTACGCCCCGTGCACCAGCAGCGCCCCAGCCCTGCGGTCGGCCTTGAGGTCGACGCGGGCGACCAGCCGGTCACCGAGCAGGAACGGCAGCACGTAGTAGCCGTGCACCCGTTGCAGCGCCGGGACGTAGATCTCGATCCGGTAGTCGAAGCCGAACAGCGCCGCGGTGCGCGCCCGTTCGAAGACCAGCGGGTCGAACGGGCTGACCAGGGCCCGCGCCCGCACCGCCCGAGGCAGCCGGGCGTCTCGGTGCAGGTACGCCGTACGCCTCCAGCCGGCGACCTCGACCGGCACCAGCTCACCGGCCTCCACCAGCTCGGAGACGGCGGTGCGGGTCTCGCCCGGGGAGAGCCGGAAGTAGTCGCGCAGGCACCGCTCGGTGGCGACCCCGTGAGCCCTGCCCGCCGCAGACACCAGCTGAAGATGTGCCTCATCCACCGGAGGGGTGGGACGCGCCAGAACGTCGGCCGGCAGCACCCGCTCTGGCAGGTCGTAGACCCGTTCGAAGGCGGCGTTGCGCCGCGCGGAGCTGATCTCACCGGTGAAGAACAACCACTCGAGCGCCTGCTTCACCTCACTCCAGTTCCAGCCCCACTGGTCCTGGCGCCGGGGGACGTCGTGCTCGATCTGGCGGGTGGTCAGCGGACCCTTTGCTGCCACCTCGGCGCGCACCCAGCGCACCAGGTCGGGTTGTTCGCGGGCGATCCTGCGCATGCCTCCCCAGGCTTCGTCGGCGGCGCGCGCCATCCGCCACCGCAGCGCCGGCTGCAGCTCCACCGCGACCAGGGACGCCTCGTGCGCCCAGTACTCGAAGAGCCGTCTCGGCCGACGACCGAACGCCCGCTCCAGCAGTCCGGGGTCATAGGGCCCCAACCGGCTGAACAACGGCATGTAGTGCGCGCGGGTCAGCACGTTGACCGAGTCGATCTGGAACAGGCGGGTGCGCGCCACCACCCGGGCCAGTGCCCGGGCGTCGGGTCGGGAAGGACGTCGGTCGGTGAAGCCCTGCGCGGCCAGCGCAACCCGGCGGGCCTGGAGCCGGGTGAGACGCTCGGGGCGGTGGCGCGGGCTCAGGGGACGTCCAGCAACTTCTCCCGCAGGGCATACATGACGGCCTCCATCCGGGAGTGCAGCTGCAACTTGTCCAAGATGTTGCGCACATGGTTCTTCACGGTGTTCTCGCTGATGAACAGCTTCTTCGCGATGTCACGGTTGCTCAGGCCGCGCGCGACCAGCCGGAGAACCTCGAGCTCGCGGTCGGTGAGCCGCGGCACCATCAGGTCGTTGCGCCTCCCCGGCGACGAGATCTGCTTGAACTCCTCGAGCAGCTTGGTGGCCATCGACGGGCTGATCAGCGACTGACCATCGGCGACGACGCGGACCGCCTGGGCCACCTCGTCGATCGAGGCGTCCTTCAGCAGATAGCCCGAGGCGCCGTTCTTGACCGCCTCGTAGAGGTCGGCCTCCTCGTCGCTGACTGTCAGCATGATGATCTTGGCCGAAGGCACCGCGCTCTTGATCGAGCTGCACGCATCGATGCCCGAGCCCTTGGGCATCCGCACGTCGAGGAGTACGACGTCGGGCACCGAGCCGACCGCGAGCTCGGTAGCGGCGATGCCGTCGGACGCTTCGCCAACCACCTCGATGTCGTCCTCGACGGCGAGCAGCATCGTCAGACCACGACGAAACAACTCCTGGTCGTCGACGATGATCACCCGGATGGCCTCCGAACGCGGATCTTGCTGGTGCACCTGCTACACCGCGAGCCGGATGACGCCGTAGTCGTAGCCACGGCGCCGGTAAACGACGCTCGGCAGCTCGCTCTCCTTGTCCACGAAGAGGAAGAAGTCGTGGCCCACCAGCTCCATCTCGTACAACGCCTGGTCCAGCGTCATCGGCGCGGCATCGTGGGTCTTCTCCCGCACCACCAGCGGCCCGTCGCCCTGCACGGTGAGTGGTCCGACCTTGTGCTCGCCAGGCTGCTCCGGGTCTACGTCGGCGAGCGGCTGGTCACCGTCGGGGGAGACACTGGCCAGCGCCTGTGCCACCGACATCGGGGTGCGGCTGCCGTGGTGGATACGGCGGCGGTCGGCGGCCTTGCGCAGCCGGGCCTGGAGCCGGTCGACAGCCAGGTCGAGAGCGGAAACCTTGTCCTCAGCGGCTGCCTCGGCGCGCACCACGGGGCCTCGAGTCCGCAGCGTGAGCTCGATCCGGACCGCCTGGTCAGCCATCCGCGGGTTCCGCTCCTCGGACACCTCGACGTCGACGCTGATCACCCGGTGGTCGTATTTCTCCAACCGCGCGACCTTCTCCTCGATGTGCTGCCGGAACCGGTCCGAGACCTCACAGTGACGAGCCTTGACCACGACGTCCACATGGACCTCCTCGATGGTGTGCGGTGCTGTGCTTGCTACCTGTCCGGCCGAGCTGGTGCCATACCCAGACGCTAGTCCCCGGCGCCGGATAGCGGTAGCGCGTCCACCTGATTGCCGGCTCGGCGGCGCCGCACGGTGGCCGCGACGGCGGCGACCCCGATGACCTGGGCTCTCGCATCCCGCAGCGCGCGGGTCGCCTCCAGCGCGGTCGACCCGGTCGTCACGATGTCGTCGACGACCACGACTCGTCGACCGGCCAGCGACCGGGCCGCGGTCGGCCAGGTCTGAAATGCCATGTCGAGGTTGTCGCGCCGCGCCGCCGCGCCGAGACCGGCCTGGTCCTCTGGCGTCCGCACCAGCCGCAACGCGGGTACGACGACCGCAGCCACCCCCGCGCCGCGGACGGTCGCCGCGGCCACCCGGGTCAGCCGCAGCACCGGGTCATGTCCGCGGACGCGCACGGCGCCCGGGTGCGAGGGCACCGGGACGCACACCACCGGCGACTCGCCCGCCACCGCCAGCACCACCGCGCCCAAGGAGGTGCCCAGCGGTCGGCTGAGCCCGTAACGCCCCTCCTCCTTGTGCGCCAGCAACATCGCCCGCACCACGCCGTCGTACCTCCCGGCGCAGACCGGGCGAGGCAGACCCGGCGGCGTCGGGTCCGGCCAGCACTCGCGCGGCGGCCCCGCGAGGACCTCTCGGCAGGCCGGGCAGGCCGCCCTCCCCGGCCGTCCGCAGCCCGCGCACCGGCCGCCGAGGACGAGGTCGGTGAAGGCGTCTTCGAGGTCGTGTCTCAGGCCCACCTCTGCGATGGTGGCGCGCCGCGGCAGAAGGTACGACGACCGGACGGCCGGCCTGTGGACAGTGGCGCTGTGAACAGCGGCGGTGGGGACGGCGCCGCTGGGGCCTAGTGCCGCAGGGTCACTCGACGTACGACGGCTGTCTGAGGCGACGCTCGACCAGCAGCTCCCACCGA
Source organism: Actinomycetota bacterium (assembly GCA_030857985.1). GTDB lineage: Bacteria > Actinomycetota > Actinomycetes > Propionibacteriales > Nocardioidaceae > JALZMX01. Next base: position 14,280 of record JALZMX010000024.1, read on the forward strand.
TCGACCCCCTGCACCCACAACCTGCCGTCCGCGGTGCAGACCACCGTCGGCAGCGACTCGGTGGACGAGGCCGCAACGGAGACCGCCTCCCGCTGCAGCAGGGTGCTGGCAAGTGCGTACGACCCGTCGATGCCCACGGTGAACAGCTGCGGCACCTCGTCACGCTCGCGCGCCACGACGGCCAGCTCGGTGGGGGTGCTCCAGGCGACGTCGCGAAAGTCCTGCAGCTCGAGACCTGGAGTCCGCACCACGCGCCACCTGTCGATCCGCATGTCGAGCGAGCCGTCGGTGGGCCGGACCACGCGACCCACCAGCAGCCGGGCCCGCTGCCCGGTGCCCTCGATGACCGCGACCCGGGTGCCGTTGCGAGCGAGCGAGAACGCGCGTACGTCGGTCGGGACGTCTCCGGCCAGCTCGATCCGCCGCTGCCTGCCGCCGCGCAACACGTAGGCCAGCGGCCGGCCCGGCGACCGGTCCATGATCCAGAGCAGCCCGGCGAAGTCCCATTCCGGCCGCAGCAGCTGCCTGCCGCCGCGAAGCCAGACGCCGGGGCCGTCGGCGCCGTCGGCGCCGTCGGCCAGACTGCCCACACGCACCCGGCCGTCACCGGTCACCACCGCCGCCTTCTGGCCGGTCCGGTCGACGGCGAATGCCTGCACCGGCACTCGACCGTCCCCGAACGGACCGGGCACGGGCAGCACGGCGTCGCCGGCCACGTCGAAGAGGCGGTCACGACGGGTCGCGAACAGCTTGCTCGAGGCAGCGGAGTCGGCCGGGTCATAGCCCTCGCCGAAGCCGACGTCCACCACTCCGGCCGCAGCCGCCGCGTCCTCCACCCCCTCCTCCACCTGCAGGGAGGAGCCACCAACGGTGACATCGAGCGCACTGATCTCGGGGACTTGTCGCAGGGTCCACGCGATCTGCGCCATCAGCAGCTCCTGCTCGTCGACCGGCAACGGATCCGGGTCACCACCGAGCGGCACCTCGGCGACTCCGGAGCCGCTCACGACCACGGGCAGCGGTGGCGCAGCGGTCGACGGCACGAAGGACTCGACGGCACCGCCGAGCCAGTCGGTGGGACCGCGCACCAGCCCCTCCATGAGCAGGGTCGCGGTCTGCTCGCCGACCGGCAGGTAGACCGGGTCGGGGACGAGGATCTGCTCGGTGGGATCCAAGAAGTAGAGCGCGTAGGAGTCGTAGTAGCGCTCGAAGTACGACTCGGAGAGATAGAGCCCGTCAGGAGGGTTGCTGATGCGCCACTCCCCCTTCTCGCGCACCAGCTCGACCGGGCGGACCAGAGGCGGTGTGCCCTCGCTGCTCATCCAGACGCCGCGCTCGTCGAGCCGCCCGACCCGCTCGCCCTCCGTCCGCACCTGCCCCCGCGCATCGATGGTGTAGGTCAGGGTGTCGGCGTAGACCGTGGTGCCGCTGCGTGGCTGCCACGACGCAGCCGCCTTCTCGGTGAGGAACTCCTGCACCACCGCGGGATTGGCCGGGTAGGCCAGCATCGCCCCGAAGAACCCGCTGACGATCGCGAGCTCGCGGTCTCCGGTCTGCGGGCCGGCCGGCGTGAACTGGAACCGCGGTGGCTCCTCGACGACTCCGATCTGCACCCCCGGCTGCACCGGTCCCGACGTCGGGATCTGCACGCAGCCCGACAGTGCGAGCAGCGTCGTGATCGCCACGAGCGCCGCCATCCCGAGACGCCGGATCCGCCGCTGCCCGCGACCGGCGCTCACCGGGTGCCCCCGCGTGCGCCTCGCGCGCTGCGCCCGTCCTGAGCGCCGCGTCCGCCGCCCGTCCTGGCGTGAGCGTCGGGTGCGATGACCGGCCCGCGACGGCCGAGCCTGGCGTACGCCGAGCCCACCGCGGCGACGGAACCGGTCACGTCAACCGGCACCTCCGGCAAGGGGGAGCGCACCAGACGCCCTGCCGCCCGGCGAGGCAGAGTCAGACGGAACTGTGCTCCTCTGCCCAGCTCGCCCCAGGCGTCCAACCAGCCGCCGTGCAGGTGCGCGTCCTCCTGCGAGATCGCCAGACCGAGACCGCTGCCACCGGTCGCCCGCGCCCGGGCGGGGTCGGCCCGCCAGAACCGGTTGAAGACCAGCGCCACCTCCTCGGGGCGCAGCCCCACTCCGTGGTCACGCACAGCCAGCGCCGCGGCGTGCTCGTCGGCACCGACGGTGGCGAGGATCGGCTTGCCCTCGCCGTGCTCGATCGCGTTGACGACGAGGTTGCGGACGATCCGCTCGATCCGGCGGACATCGGCCTGCGCGACGCAGGGACACCCCGGCCCGGACACGGTGATCGTGCTGCCGTGTGCGCTGGCCAGCGGCTCCGTCGCGACGACGACGCGCTCGACCACCTCGGTCAGGTCGACCTCGTCCAGCTCCAAGCCGGCGACGCCCGCATCGAACCGGCTGATCTCGAGCAGGTCACTCAGCAGCGCCTCGAAGCGGTCGAGCTCGGCCTGCAAGAGCTCGGCCGACCGGGCGGTCGAACCGTCGAAACGGTCGCGTGCCTCGTGCAGCACGTCGGCGGCCATCCGCACCGTCGTCAGCGGTGTTCGCAGTTCGTGGGACACGTCGGAGACGAAGCGGCGCTGCACGCGGGACAGGTCCTCCAGTTGTCGGATCTGGCGTTGCAGACTGCCGGCCATCTGGTTGAACGAGGTGCCCAAGCGGGCGATGTCGTCCTCGCCGCGCACCTGCATCCGCTCCTCCAAACGACCGGCCGCCAGCCGCTCGGCGATGCTGCGGGCCAGCCGGACCGGCGTCACCACCTGCCGGATCACGAGGAAGGCGACGCCTCCGACGAGCAGCACCAGCAGCGAGCCGGCCGTGATCAGAGCGCCCCGGACGACCGTGAGCGTCTGCTGCTGCTCGTCCAGCGGGAAGATGTAGAACATCAAGTAGGTCTCGCCGTCGGCCGGCAGCCGCAGCTGCGCACCGACGGCGACCGCCGGGCCAGTGGAGGGGGCGGTGGAGGAGGCAGCCCCGTCGCCGTACCGCAGCCGTGTGTAGGACCACCAGTTGCCGGGCTCAGCCGCTGCCCGGGCGTACAGGTCTCTCGGGATGCTGTCCTCGTCCACCTCGTTGATCGAGCGCCAGCCTCCGGCACCCACATCGGTGGCCGGGTCGTCCACCGGACCCGAGATCGCCACCTCGTAGAGGCCGGCCGCGGCGCCGCTGGCACTGAGGCTGTCGAACAGGCTGCCGATGAAGCTGTCGGCATCGAAGTCGCTGGAGGCGTTGTCGAGGACCAGCTGGGCGTCGGCGATGCCGCTGGCCGCCTCCCGCAGCGCCGCCTCGCGTTTGCTCTCCACCAGCCCGTCGGTGACCTGGCTCAGCAGCATCCACCCGACCAGGGCGACGACGATCGCCGAGAGCAACAGGGTGCTCATCACGACGCGGGCCTGCAACGAACGACGCCAGCTGCGCCGTACGGTGCGCAGCGGTGCCACCACGACGTGCAGCACACCGTTCCACAGCTGGGCCCAGGTTTGGGACCAGTGGCGGTCGGCGAACCTCGTGGATGCCATCAGCCATCCCGCCTCAGGCGGGTCCCGCCTTGTATCCGACCCCACGGACGGTGAGCACGATCTCCGGCTGCTCGGGATCCCGCTCCACCTTGGCCCGCAACCGCTGCACGTGGACATTGACCAGCCGGGTGTCGGCCGCGTGCCGGTATCCCCACACCTGCTCGAGCAGCACCTCCCGGGTGAATACCTGCCAGGGCTTGCGGGCGAGGCACACGAGCAGGTCGAACTCGAGCGGCGTCAGCGAGATCGGGTCACCGTCCCGCTTGACCGTGTGCCCCGCGACGTCGATGGTGAGGTTGCCGATCGTCAGCGACTCGGGTGCAGTCTCGTCGAAGTGGCGCACTCGCGCACGCACGCGTGCCACCAGCTCCTTGGGCTTGAACGGCTTGACGACGTAGTCGTCGGCGCCCGACTCCAGACCCAGCACCACGTCGACGGTGTCGTTCTTTGCGGTGAGCATGACGATCGGGACACCCGACTCGGCGCGGATCTCACGGCAGACGTCGATGCCGTCCTTGCCGGGCAGCATCAGGTCGAGCAGGACCAGCTCGGGCCGGTGCTCACGGACCGCCGCCATGGCCCGGTCGCCGGTCGGGCAGACCACCGGTTCGAAGCCCTCGTTGCGAAGCACGATCGTGAGCATCTCGGCGAGCGCCGCGTCGTCGTCGACGACGAGCACCTTGCCCTTGAGCGAGCTCGCGCGCTGGCCGGTCGCTTCCACCATCTGCCCTCCTGGGTGCCCTCCTGGCTGCTCCTCGATGAGCCGGCACGTCCTCCCGTTCGCGTCTTCAGTAGCGGTAGTGGTCCGACTTGTACGGCCCCTCGACCGGAACACCGAGATAACCCGCCTGGTCGTCGGTCAGCGTGGTGAGGCCGACGCCGAGAGCCGCCAGGTGCAGCCGGGCGACCTCCTCGTCCAGGCGCTTGGGCAGCGTGTGGACTCCGACCGGATAGTTGACCTCGTCGGCAAAGAGCTCGATCTGGGCCAGCACCTGGTTGGTGAAGGAGTTGCTCATCACGAACGAGGGGTGGCCGGTGGCGTTGCCCAGGTTGAGCAGCCGGCCCTCGCTGAGCACGATCACCGCATGGCCGTCGGGGAAGGTCCACAGGTCGACCTGCGGCTTGACGTTGGTGCGGCTCACGCCTTCGGCGGCGGACAGACCGGCCATGTCGATCTCGTTGTCGAAGTGGCCGATGTTGCCGAGGATCGCCTGGTGCTTCATCCTCGCCATGTGCTCGGCGGTCACCACGTCCTTGCACCCGGTGGCCGTGATGATGATGTCGGCGCGGTCGAGGACCCGCTCGAGCGTCGACACCTGGTAACCGTCCATCACCGCCTGGAGTGCGCAGATCGGGTCGACCTCGGTCACGATCACTCGCGCGCCCTGCCCACGCAGCGCGTCGGCACAACCCTTGCCGACGTCGCCATACCCGCAGATGACGGCCACCTTGCCACCGATGAGTACGTCGGTGGCGCGGTTGATCCCGTCCACGAGGGAGTGACGGCAGCCGTACTTGTTGTCGAACTTGCTCTTGGTGACCGAGTCGTTGACGTTGATCGCCGGGAAGAGCAACGTGCCGGCCCGCATCATGTCGTAGAGACGGTGCACACCGGTCGTGGTCTCCTCGGTGACGCCCTTGATCTGGTTGGCGATCTCGGTCCAGCGGCGCGGGTCCTGCGCCAGCGAGAGGTTGAGGGCCTCGAGGATCACCCGCAGCTCGGCATTGTCGGTGGAGTCCGGTGCGGGCGCCTGGCCCGCCTTCTCGTACTCGACCCCCAGATGCAGCAGCATGGTGGCGTCACCGCCGTCGTCGAGGATCATGTTGGCCTGGGTGTCACCGGGCCAGCGCAGGATCTGCTGGGTGCACCACCAGTACTCCTCCAACGACTCGCCCTTCCAGGCGAAGACCGGGACCCCGCCCGGCGCCTCGACGGTGCCGTCACGGCCGACCACTGCCGCGGCCGCAGCGTGGTCCTGGGTCGAGAAGATGTTGCAGCTGGCCCAGCGCACATCCGCCCCGAGATCGACCAGCGTCTCGATGAGCACCGCGGTCTGGACGGTCATGTGCAGGGATCCGGCGATCCGCGCGCCGGCGAGCGGCTTGCTGGTGCCGTAGCGCTCGCGCATCGCCATCAGCCCGGGCATCTCGTGCTCGGCCAGGGTGATCTCCATCCGGCCGAACTCGGCCAGCGACAGGTCAGCGACCTTGTGGTCCATGCAAGCGGTCCTCACGGGAGCGGCGACAGAAGCGGGTGTCGGGCAGCGGCGACATATCCAGCCCAACGCCTACCGCCCGACACAGACAGCGTAGTGCCCCGTGCAGAACGGACCCGGCAGATCAGTGTGCCGGCGCGGCCGGCGGTGCCGGCGTCTCCTGGACCGACCGGTGAGGTCCGGAGTCGCCGACGTCGATGTCGGGCTCGATGTAGATCACCCGCGCGACCGGCTCCACGGCGCGGACGCGCTGCTCGGCAGCGTTGATCGCCGCCGAGACCTGCTGGGCCGAGTCGGTTGCGGTGACCGCCACCTTGGCGGCGACCAGCAGCTCCTCGGGGCCGAGGTGCAGCGTCTTCAGGTGGATGACGCGGTCGATGTCGGGGTGTTCCTCCAGCGCGGCCCTGATCCGGGTGACTGCCGCTGCGCTGGCGCCTTCACCGAGCAGCAGGCTCTTGGTCTCCAGCGCCAACAGCACGGCGACGACCACCAGCAGGACACCGATCGCGGTGGTGCCGGCCACGTCCCAGTAGCCGTTGCCGGTGAGCAGCGTCATCCCGACCGCGACCAGAGCGAAGATCAGGCCGAGCAGCGCGGCCAGGTCCTCGAGCAGGATGACCGGCAGCTCCGGCGCCTTGGAGTTGCGCACGAACTGCACCCACCCAGCCTCGCCGCGAGCCCGGTTGGACTCCACGATCGCGGTGCGGAACGAGAAGGACTCCATTACGATCGCCACAGACAGGACCACGATCGGCACCCACTTCCACTGGCTCTCCAGCAGCTCGTTGGGTTCGCCGGCGTGCACCTGCTCGTACTTGTGGAAGGCCTCGTACAGGGCGAACAGGCCGCCGACGCTGAACAGCACGATCGCCACGATGAACGCGTAGATGTAGCGCTCACGGCCGTAGCCGAACGGATGCTCCTCCGTCGCCTCTCGCTCGGCCCGGCGCCCACCGATCAGCAGCAGTCCCTGGTTGCCGGCGTCGGCGACCGAGTGGATCGACTCGGCCAGCATCGACGACGCCCCTGTCAGCAGCCAGGCCCCGAACTTCGTCACCGCGATACCGGTGTTGGCCAGCAGTGCGGCGACGACCGCCTTGGTCCCGCCTTCTGCGCTCATCCGTGCCGTCCTCTCACCACTGTGCTCGCTCGGGGGTCGCTCGGGGTCACTCGGGACGCACGCTCATCCTGCCCGACCCGTGCTCACCCGCAACAACTGTCCGCTGCCCCGCACGCG
>JALZMX010000049.1 GCA_030857985.1 Actinomycetota bacterium
TCGGCCCCCCCGAGGTCGCCGGCGTCCAGCTCGCCGTCCAGGACATCAACAAGGCCGGTGGTGTTCTCGACAAGGACGTCAAGCTGGTCCAGGCCGACTCCGGTGACGGCTCGCCCGACATCGCGCCTAGCGAGACCGACAAGCTGCTCAACGCCAACGTCGACGCCATCGTCGGCGCCGCGTCCTCGAGCGTCTCGTTGAGCGTGCTCGACAAGATCGCCAGCGCGGGCGTTGTCCAGATGTCGCCGGCGAACACGTCGACCGCGTTCGACAACTGCGACGACAACGGCTTCTACTTCCGCACCGCCCCCTCCGACGTGCTCCAGGGCGCGGTGCTGGCCAACCTGGTCGCACAGGACGATCATGACAACGTCGCGATCCTGGCCCGCCAGGAGGCGTACGGCGAGGCGCTGGCCAATCAGACCGAGAAGTTCTTCACTCAGGCCGGTGGCAACGTGGTCGCCAAGGTGTTCTACACCCCCGAGGCCACCAACTGGACCTCTGAGGTGCAGCAGATCGCGGCCGAGGACCCTGAGGCGATCGTGCTGATCGGCTTCGCCGAGTCGTTGTCGATCGTCTCCGAGATGGTCTCCAACGACATCGGCCCAGACCAGAAGCAGGTCTACTTCGTCGACGGCAACACCGCCGACTACTCCAATGAGAAGACGTACGGCCTCGACCAGGGCTTCCTCGAAGGTGTGCGAGCGACCTTCCCAGGGGCGGAGCTGACCGGGGACTTCCGCCAGCGGCTGCTCGAGGTAGACCCGCAGCTCGAGAGCTTCACCTACGGTCCGGAGTCCTACGACGCGACCGTCCTGATCGCACTGGCGGCGATCGCAGGAGGCGACGACTCGGGTGCCACCATCGCGGGCAACCTGCAGGCGGTGTCGGTCGAGGGCACACCCTGCATGACGTTCGAGGAGTGCGCCGGAATGCTCGACAGTGGCGAGGACATCGACTACCAGGGCGTGTCGGGTCCGATCGACTTCAACGGCACCGGTAGTCCGTCGGCCGCCACCATCGGCATCTTCGAGTACGAGGCGGACAACAACTTCGTCAACGAGGACTACGTCACCGGCACCACCTCCTGATCGACGCTGACGACGCCCTACCAGCGAAGGCCCGGCCGACTCGGCCGGGCCTTCGTCGTCTGGAGGAAGCTGCGCGGTCAGGCCTTGGCCAGCGAACCGAGGTAGAGCTCGATCACCTTCGGGTCGTTGATCAAGTCCTGGCCGGAGGCGGTGTAGGCGTTGCGGCCCTGGTCCAGCACATAACCTCGGTCGCAGATCTGCAGGCACCGCCGGGCGTTCTGCTCCACCATGATGACCGACACACCGGCGCGATTGATGCGTCGAGTCTGCACGAAGACCTCGTCCTGCAGCACCGGTGACAGCCCGGCCGAGGGCTCGTCGAGCAGCAGGACAGAGGGCTCCATCATCAGCGCCCGGCCCATCGCCACCATCTGCCGTTCACCTCCGGACAGCGAGCCCGCGCGTTGCTTACGGCGGTCCCGGATCGTGGGGAACAGCCCGGCGACGAAGTCGAATCGCTCGTTGAACCTCTTGGGCTTCTGGTAGGTGCCCATCTCCAGGTTCTCCTCGATCGTCAGGCTGGGGAAGACGTTGTCCGACTGGGGGACGAAGCCGATGCCTTCCTGTACCAGGCGGTCCGCCCGCCGGTTGGTCACGTCACGACCGCTGAGCCGAACGGAGCCGCTGCGCACCGCCACCAGCCCGAACAACGCCTTGAGCAGTGTCGACTTGCCGGCACCGTTGGGGCCGATGATGCCGACCAGCTCGCCGGGTTGGCAGTACAGGTTGCATTGCTCGAGGATATTGACCCCCGGCAGGTAGCCGGCCACGATGTCGTCGGCGCGCAGCACCGCGCCCTCCGCCTGCGCGAGGTGCGCGCTGCGCTCTGGAGCCTGCTCGTCCTCGCTGTCTTCCGCGCGGACCGCCGCGGGCTCGTTACTGGCGCTCGTGTCGCGGCTGGTGCCGGCACTCATGTCAGAGCTCATCGGCTTCCCTCCTGCGCCTCTCCCGCGGCGATCTCGGCCTCGGCCTGGGCGATGATCCGTTCCTCGTCCTCGACGCTCAGCGTGTCGTCGTGGTGTGCGCCCAGATAGGCGTCGACCACCCGCGGGTCTCGCATGACCGCCTCGGGCGGCCCCTCGGAGATCACCCTGCCCTGGGCCATCACGATCACCCAGTCGGAGATGTCGCGAACCATGTCCATGTCGTGCTCGACGAACAGCACCGTCATGCCGTCCTCGCGCAGCGACTTCACGTGCCCGAGCAGCGCCTGCTTCAGCGCGGGGTTGACGCCGGCCATCGGCTCGTCGAGCATCACCAGCTCAGGCTCCACCATCAACGCGCGCGCCATCTCCAGCAGCTTGCGCTGACCACCTGACAGCGAGCCGGCGAATTCGTCGGTCTTTGCGTCCAGCTGGAATCGTCGCAGCAGAGTCTCAGCGCGTTCGGTGTTTGCCTTTTCCTGCGCCCGCCACAGCGGAGCGAACATCGCCCGCAGCAGGCTCTCTCCACTCTGGCCGGTGGCACCCAACCGCATGTTCTCCATCACGGTGAGCCGGCTGAGCGCCTTGGTGAGCTGGAAGGTGCGCACCATTCCGGAGCGGGCCACCTTGTAGGCAGGGACGCCCTGCAGGTCGCGCCCGTCGAACGACCAGGCCCCGGTGTCGGGCTGGTCGAAGCCGGTGAGCAGATTGAAGAACGTGGTCTTGCCGGCACCGTTGGGTCCGATCAGCGCGGTGATCGCGCCGCGCTGGATCTCGATGTGGTCCACATCGACCGCGGTGAGCCCACCGAACGTGCGCACGATGTTGTCGGTGACCAGGATCGGGTCGGGCTTGGGCGCGCCCGGCTCGTGCGCCACGTCGGTCAACGCGGACGCGCCTTGTGTGGTGTCAGCGGGCATTGATCGCGAGCTCCCTCTTGTCGCCGAAAATGCCTTGTGGGCGGAAGATCATCAACAGCATCAGCGCCAGGCCAAGGGCGATGAAGCGCACCAGGCTCGACTGGTTCTGGTCCATGATCCAGGGTGGGATCAAGGGGTCGGGACCAGCCGTCGCCTGCCCGAAGAAGTTGCCCAGGACGCTGATCAGCAGCCAGAACAGGATCGCCCCGACCACCGGTCCGAGCACGCGGGCAGCCCCACCGAGCAGCAGCACCGTGTAGGCGAAGAAGGTCAGGTCGGTCATGAAGTTGTCTGGTACGACTGACGACCGGCTCACGCTGAGGATGAAGCCGGCCAGGCACCCGAAGATGCCGCCCAGGATCAGCGACTGCATCTTGTAGCCGTAGACGTTCTTGCCCAGCGAGCGCACGGCATCTTCATCCTCGCGGATCGCCTTGAGCACCCGGCCCCATGGGCTGCGCATCAACAACCAGACGACGACGCAGCTCAGGGCGACCAGCGACCAGCCGACAAGGGTGACCCATGCATCGAAGGGGCTGAACCTCACGATGCCGAGGTCCATTTCCCCGGACAGCGGGCTGAGGGCGCGGAACGTGTCGGTGAAGCCCTGCCGGCCGTCCTTGCCGCCGAAGACGTCGCGCATCGACTGCGAGCCGAGCAGCTGCCGGACGATCTCTGCCGCGGCGATCGTCACGATCGCCAGATAGTCGGCGCGTAGGCGCAGCGTCGGTATGCCGAGCAGCAGGGCCAGCACCACGGTCGCGGCGATGCCCACGGCCAGACCCAACCAGAAGGACAACCCGAAGGTCACCACGGTCGCGGCCAGCCCGTAGGCGCCGACGGCCATGAAGCCGGCTTGGCCGAAGTTGAGCAGGCCGGTGTAGCCGAAATGGACGTTCAGCCCGATCGCGGCGAGGCAGTAGACGATCGCCTCGGGACCAAGCGCGGCCTGCAGCGAGTTGGCGAGGATCGCATCCCAGTTCATCTTCTCGACCCTTCGGGCTCAGCCGACCCGCTGCGCTCGGCCCAGGATGCCCTGCGGCCTGATCAGCAGGATGACGATCAACAGTGTCAGCGCCCCGACGTACTTCAGCTCGGCGGGCACCACGAGTGTGGACAGCTCGGTGAACAGGCCGACGATGAGCGACCCCACCATGGCACCCCAGATCGTGCCGAGGCCACCGAGGACGACCGCGGCGAAGATCAGCAGCAGCAGCCGCAGGCCCAACTGGTAGTCGAGCTGGAACTTCAGTGCGTAGAGGATGCCGCCGAGTCCGGCCAGCGCGGCACCTCCGGTCCACACCAGCGCGATCACCCGGTCGACGTTGATCCCCGAGGACGCCGACAGCGCCGGGTTGTCGGCCACTGCACGCATCGCCT
>JALZMX010000051.1 GCA_030857985.1 Actinomycetota bacterium
AGCCAGTGCTGCACCAAGAACGTGGTGTGGAACCCGACGAAGAGCAGCCAGAAGTGGATCTTGCCCAGCCGCTCGTCGAGCATCCGGCCGGTGATCTTCGGCCACCAGAAGTAGAAGCCCCCGAACATCGCGAAAACGACCGTGCCGAACACCGTGTAGTGGAAGTGCGCCACCACGAAGTAGGAGTCGGACAGCTGGAAGTCCATCGGTGGCGAGGCCAAGATCACGCCGGTCAGACCACCGAAAAGGAAGGTCGTCAAGAAGCCGATCGCCCACAGCATGGGCGTCTCGAGTGACACCGAGCCACCCCACATCGTGCCGATCCAGTTGAAGAACTTCACCCCGGTCGGGATGGCGATCAGGAACGACATGAACGCGAAGAACGGCAGGTCGACGGCCCCGGTCACGTACATGTGGTGAGCCCACACCGCCATCGACAAGGCGGCGATCGCGAGGGTGGCGGCCACCAGTCCGACGTAGCCGAAGATCGGCTTGCGGGAGAACACCGGCAAGATCTCGGTGATGATGCCGAAGAACGGCAACGCGATGATGTAGACCTCGGGATGGCCGAAGAACCAGAACAGGTGCTGCCAGAGGATCGGCCCCCCATTGGCCGCGTCGAAGATGTGCGACCCGAGCGTGCGGTCGGCCTCGAGCGCGAGCAGGGCGCCGGCGAGGATCGGGAACGCGATCAGCACCATCAGGCTGGTGATCAGGGTGTTCCACACGAAGATCGGCATCCGGAACATCGTCATGCCGGGCGCGCGCATGCAGAAGATGGTGGTGACGAAGTTGACCGCACCGAGGATCGTGCCGAGCCCGGCCATCCACAGACCCATGATCCACAGGTCACCACCGATGCCCGGCGAGCGGACCTCGTTGGACAGCGGCGTGTAGCCGGTCCACCCGAAGTCGGCTGCGCCGCCCGGTGTCAGGAAGCCGGCGAGCGTGATCAGCCCCCCGAACAGGAAGAGCCAGTAGCTGAACATGTTGAGGCGTGGGAACGCGACGTCGGGAGCGCCGATCTGCAGCGGCATGATCGCGTTGGCGAAGCCGACGAACAGCGGAGTCGCGAACAGCAGCAACATGATCGTGCCGTGCATGGTGAAGAGCTGGTTGTAGACGCCGTCGTCGACCACCTGGTTGCCGGGGTAGGCGAGCTCGGCGCGCATCACCATCGCCATCACACCGGCGACCAGGAAGAATCCGAACGACGTGGTCAGGTAGAGGTTGCCGATGACCTTGTGGTCGGTGGTGGTGAGGTACGTCGCGATGGTCTGGCCCGCTGTGCGGTGTTCGACCGGCCGGGTCCGGACATGGCCTGGTGCATCGACGGCGGTCATGGCGAAGCTCCGTTCTCCTCGTCGCCCTCGCTCTCCAGACCGACGACCTCGTCGGTCTCGGTGGAGCCCACGACCACTCCGTTGTTGCCCTGCTCGGCCAGCCCGTCGAGGTACTCCTGGTACTCCGCCTCGCTCACCACCTCGACCTCGAAGAGCATCCGGGAGTGCGAGATCCCGCACAGCTCCGCGCACTTGCCGGCGAAGCTGCCCTCGATGGTGGGTGTGGTGGTCCACTGGTTCGTGCGGCCGGGGATGACGTCTTGCTTGAAGTAGAAGCTGGGGATCCAGAAGGAGTGGATCACGTCGGGCGAACGCAGCGAGAACTTCACGGTCTGGTCGACCGGGAGCACGAGGGTCGGGAGGTCGGAGGGCGTCCCCACCTCGAAGACGTCGTTGCCGTCGGTCGCTCCCGGCTCGTCCCGGCCATCGTCGCCGAGGTAGTTGAACGACCACGACCACTGCTGGCCGACGACGAGGATCTCGTGATCCGGCCGGTCGTCGACGAGGACCTCGTTCTGGGTCTTCACGGTGTGGAAGAAGAACACGAAGATGATGACGAACGGCACCGCGGTGTAGAGCACCTCGACCGGCAGGTTGTAACGCACCTGAACCGGGATCTCGTCGAGGCGGCGCTGACGAAAGCGCACCATGACCCAGAAGATCAGGCCCCAGACGAACACTCCGACGACGCCGGCCGCGATCCACGCCCCGATCCACAGCGCGCGCATCTCCAGCGCCTCAGAACTCGCGCCCCCGGGCAGGCCGAGGTTGCTCCACTGCCCGCCCCCCGCGCCGGAGCACGCGGTGAGGACGAGCAGGGACAGCAGTCCTCCGACTGTCACGGCGTACCGGCGCACCGACCTGCGCCGACGCGCGAGGCACACGGTGCTCGCGCTCAGTTGGGGACTCACGAGGCGCCTCTCTCGATAGCCCGGGCACAGGTGAATGTTCGCCCCAAACACTAACCCAGTCGTCGTTGCGACAGTCCCACCGGGAGGTCGCTACGGTCGAGTGGTGAGCCCACCCAGGACCACGGCGGTCCACCTGGACGCCGCCGCCGAACCGCTGCACCCGGCTGCCCGCGATGTCCTGCTGGCTGCGCTCGACGAGGGCTGGGCCGACCCGCTGGCGCTGCACACGGCGGGTCGCCGGGCGCGGCTGCTCCTGGACAACGCCCGCGAGGTGATCGCCGTCCTGCTCGACAGCCGCCCTGACGAGCTGTCCTTCACCGCGAGCGGCACGACGGCGGTCCACTCGGCGCTGCTGGGGACCGCCGAAGGCCGGCGTCGGGTCGGTACGACGGTGGTGCACTCGGCCGTCGAGCACTCCTCGGTGCTGCACGCTGCCGGATGGCTGTCGCGACACGGAGGTACGGCGGTGAGCGTGCCGGTGGACCGGCTCGGCCGGGTCGACACCGAACTGTATGCCGCGGCCGTTCGCGCCGGAGGAGTAGCCGTGGCCTGTCTGCAGCTGGCCAACACCGAGGTAGGCACGGTGCAGCCGGTGGAGAGCGTCGCGCAGCTGTGCGCCGAGCACGGCGTACCACTTCTCGTGGACGCGGCCGGAGCGGTGGGCCGGGTCGATGTGCCGGGAGGCTGGTCGATACTGAGCGCCAGCGCCCGCCGGTGGGGCGGTCCGGCCGGCGTGGGCGTCCGGTTGGTGCGCAAGGGCGTGCGCTGGCGTGAGCCGGGGCCGGTCGACGATCGTGGGTTCGTCAACGTCGCCGCCGTGACCGCGGCGGCGACGGCGCTGCAGGCGGTGAGCGCCGAACGTGCGGAGGTGGCCGCCCGTCAGTGGCAGCTGGTGACCCGGATCCGGGAGCAGGTGGCGGCCACTGTGCCCGAAGTCGAGGTCGTCGGTGATCCGGAGCTGCGGCTGCCGCACGTCGTGACGTTCTCCTGCCTGTACGTTGAGGGCGAGGCCCTGGTAGGTGAGCTGGACCGGCGTGGTTTCGCGGTCGCCAGCGGCTCGGCGTGCACCGCGAGCACACTGGAGCCGAGCCACGTGCTGGCCGCGATGGGCGTGACCACGCACGGCAACGTGCGGGTATCGCTGCCACGCGACGTCACCGAGGCCGACGTCGAAGCGTTCCTCGCGGTGCTGCCGGGCGTGGTCGCCGGGCTGCGCGACCGAGTGGGGATGTGACGATGTGAGTGACCAGCCCAGCCCGGATCAGCCCAGTCCGGACCGGCCCAGCCTGGTGCTGGACTGTCGTGGCAAGCGTTGCCCGCTGCCGGTGGTGGAGCTGGCCAGGCGCCTCGACGACGTCGCGGTCGGCCAGGTGCTCGCGGTGGTCGCCGACGACCCCGCCGCCCGGGTCGACATCCCGGCCTGGTGCCGGATGCGTGGACAGGAGTACGTCGGTGCCGGTGCTGCTCCGGATCACGACGATGGCGTGCCGGCGTACCTCGTGCGCCGGGTCAGCTGAGCGCCGCGGCACCCGTCACCCGCGGCACACGCTGCGCCCTGTCGTCAATCCGACCGCGTGGTCGCCGGGACAACCGCACGGTCGGATTGCCGCCACTCGAAACCCGGATCACGGGCGGGGACAGCGCACCCGCGCGGCGAGGTCGGCGGCGGCCGCGTCGCCGTACGCCCGGGCACATCGACGCAGGAGGGCCTGCTGCGACAGCACGTATTCCTGGGTGCCCACCGTCTCCACGACATGGGTGGCGAGCAGACAGCCGAGCTGGGCGGCCCGTTCGAGGCCGAGCTCCCAGTCGAGTGCGGCGAGGAAGCCGGCCCGGAAGGCGTCGCCGACACCGGTGGGCTCCACCGCCGCCACCGCGGGTACGGCGGCCACCTCGACCGGGTCGTGGCCGCTGCGTTCGACCACCACCCCCTTGTCACCATGCGTGATCACGCGGGCGCCCACCCGGTCGAGGATCTCGGCGGCGCTCCAGCCGGTCTTCTGCTCGGTGAGAGCGGCCTCGTAGTCGTTGCTGAACAGCAGCGACGCCCCGTCCACGAGCTGCCGGATCATCGGCCCGTCGCCCCACGCCAACTGCTGGGAGGGGTCCGCGGCGAAGGGGTAGCCACGCTGGCGGCACTCCTCGGTGTGGCGCAGCATCGCCTCCGGATCGTTGGGGCTGACGATGACCAGGCTCAGCTCACCCACTCGGGAGGCGACCGGGGCCAGCTCGATCTCGCGCGCCTGTGACATCGCGCCGGCGTAGAACGACGCGATCTGGGCCATTGCCGCGTCGGTGGTGCAGACGAAACGCGCGGTGTGACGGGTGGTGGAGACGAGGACGGAGTCGCAGTCGACGCGGTGCCGTTCGAGCCAGGAGCGGTAGCTGACGAAGTCCTCGCCGACGGCACCGACGAGCACCGGCTGCAGCCCGAGGCAGCCCAGCCCGAAGGCGATGTTGGCGGCACATCCCCCGCGCCGCACCTCGAGGTCGTCGACCAGGAACGAGAGGGACAGCTTGTCGAGCTGGTCGACCACGAGGGAGTCGGCGAACCGTCCGGGGAACGACATCAGGTGGTCGGTGGCGATCGAACCGGTCACGGCGATGGGCACGAGTGGCACACTAATCGGCGCGCCCGCTCGCTGGCGGCTGGGTGTTCCGGCGAGCCGCCGGGAACCCGGGGTGTGTCGGGTGCGTCCCATTCCTACAACCGGCTGGGAGGTGCACGATGCGTCCACACCGATCGCGGCCTTGGTGGTCCGTCGCCTCCGTGGTGGCCGCCCTCGTGCTGCTCATCGGCGGGGTGACCTGGCTCGCCGCCGACGGCGACGACCCAGGGGTCGCGGCCGCGGACCAGCCTGGGGACACGGCCTCCACCGACGCTGGAGGATCCTCGTCCGGTGGCAGCGTCTCCGGCGACGACGGCGACGACAAGAGCGACGCCGGGAGCTCCGAGACCCCACCGACACCGGAACCGACCCCGTCGGTGCCCCCATCCGACAAGCCCGACGAGCCAGGTGAGGCACCGCCGCGGTTCGGACTGGCGCTCCAGTCGTACGCCGTGGTGTCGCCGACCATGCTGCGGGTGACGTACGCGATCGGCGTACCTGAATGTTACGGCCGGCTCGACTCAACCGAGGTGGTCGAGACCGTCCAGTCCGTGACGATCACGCTGACCAGCGACCCGATGTTCAAGCCAAAGGACGTGGCGTGCCCCGACATCGCTCTTATGCAGACCACGACGGTCGACCTCGATGCGCCGCTGGCTGGGCGAGCCGTCCTCGACGGTGCTACCGGGCAAACGGTGTCGTCGATCCAGGGATACTGATCCCTGCCGTTGCCGGCTGGATCAACGGGCGGTCAGTGGAAAGAGTCGCCGCAGGCGCAGGAACTGGTGGCGGTGGGGTTGTCGATCGTGAACCCCTGCTTCTCGATGGTGTCGACGAAGTCGATCGTCGCACCCTGCAGGTAGGGCAGGCTCATCCGGTCGACGACGACACCCACCCCGCCGAAGTCGCGGACCTCGTCACCGTCGAGATTGCGCTCGTCGAAGAACAGCTGGTAGCGCAGCCCGGAGCAGCCGCCTGGCTGCACGGCGATACGCAGCCTCAGATCGTCGCGTCCCTCCTGCTCGAGCAGGCTCTTGACCTTGCTCGCGGCAGTGTCGCTGAGGATTACTCCGTCGGCCGGAGTCTGGGCCTGCGCTGCCTGGGTCTGGGTCTCGCCCTGAACCGTCATTGCGAAATCTCCCGTGATGAGTCGGTGTGCATCCATCGTCGCACATCGGCCAAGCCTGTTGCGGTCGTCCTCACCGCGACCAGGTGCGGGCGACCCGCTCGGCAAGGCGGACCAGGCTGTCGTGTGGTTGGCCGAACGCGGCTTCCTCCCCGACCAGGTCGAGCATCGAGTAGGCGGACTCGATCCCCATCGCACGCCGCTCGCGAGAGCCGACCAGCACCCGCCCGGCCAGAGCGATGCACGGGCGCAGTGCCTGGGCCGCGATCTCGGCCACGCCGTAGGGCACCTTGCCTGAACGCGAGGAGAAGTCGAACGACCCCTCACCGGTGATGACCAGGTCGGCCCAGCGGGCGTGCCGGGCGAGCTCGACCGCGTCGGCGACGAGCCCGATCCCTGGTCGCCGCTGGGCGCCGAGCAGCAGCAGTGCGAAGCCGAGGCCGCCGGCGGCACCGGCGCCCTTGGCGTCGGCGATCTTGCGGTCGGTCGCCACGGCCAGAGCTTCGAGACACCGGTCGAGGTGCTGCAAGCGGTCCTCGGTGACGCCCTTCTGCGGCCCGTAGACGTTGGTGGCGCCGATGAGGCCGAGCAGCGGGTTGTCCACGTCGCTGGCTGCGACGATCCGTACGCCGTCGAGCCGCGCTCGAGCGGTCGTGAGGTCGACGTACCCGAGCCCGGCCAACGCCAGCGGACCCTGGTCCATCGGCGCGTCTGCAGTCGCCCCGAGGGCGCGGAGCAGCCCCGCTCCACCGTCGTTGGTCGCCGAGCCGCCCAGGCCGATCACCACCGTGCGAGCACCGGCGGACACCGCCTCG
>JALZMX010000086.1 GCA_030857985.1 Actinomycetota bacterium
CCTCGGAGACCGCGCACCCGGCGCCACCGGGAAGCTCAAAGCGCCCAAACCCCGAGATCACCCCGCTCACGGCCATCGCTCACGAGCATCGCCCCGAACCACGCGCTACCTGCGGATCCGGGTCAGAGCGTGTCGCCAGTGGCGTGGCGGTAGTAGTCGAGGACGCCTTTGGCGTCAGGTTCGCTGCGGATCAAGACGTATCCGTTGGCCTGCACGGTGCGAACCGATGCGATGTTCGCCGGCCGGATCGTGGCCCAGATCTGCGCATGGCCAGCCGCATGGCAAGCATGAGTGACGAGGCCAGCGGCCTCGGACGCGAAACCATGCCCTCGCCGGGACAAGGCGATCTCGTAGCCGATTTCGGGCTCCTCGCCGCAGCGTCCGAGGAGGGCGCCGCAAGTGCCCACGAAGTTCTCGTCGCGATCCCAGAGTCCGTACCAGGCGAGGCCGTTCTCCTCGTGGAGTCGCTTTCGTCGCTCCAGCCACACCAGGGTCAGAGCCGATTCGCTGACCGGTCCGTCGCCGATCGTGTGTCCGCTGCTCGAGAAGAGGGCATGCACGACATCGATGTCGGCGGGTCCGAGAACGCGCAGACTCAGTCGCTTGGTCTGCAGCGCCTCGGGCATTGCCATGAGACGGGATGCTAGACGGGCAGGCCTCAGACATCGGAAGTCAGCAGGCCCGGTGGGTCCACGCTGCGTCCGGCTGATGTTCGGCTTGCAGGAAGCCATTGCCGTCGAGAAGCGCCTGACTCGCGACCTGCTGCCACCCGGTGGCACTGGTGGCAGGGTGCTGTCCCATGAACGACGACGCCGCGAAGGCCAACCTGTACGACTACCTGAAGCACGAGCGCGAGGCGGTGCTCTCCAAGCTCGACGGACTCTCCGAGTACGATGTCCGTCGCCCGCTGACCGCCACTGGGACCAACCTGCTGGGCCTGGTCAAGCACCTGGCGACCTGGGAGGCCAGGTACCTCGGCGAGGTCTTCCACCGTCCCTTTCCCGAACCCCTGCCTCGGTGGGACATCGAAGCCGAGCGACTCGCCGACATGTGGGCGACCGAGCACGAGTCCCGCAGCGCCGTCGTAGACCGCTACCGACGCGTGTGGGACCACAGCGACGCGACGGTGGCCGCCCTCGCTCTCGATGCCACGGGCCGCGTGGCCTGGTGGCAGGACGCCGAGGTGCCCCTGTTCAACATCCTCGTCCACCTGCTTGCCGAGACCAGTCGGCACGCTGGCCACGCCGACATCCTGCGCGAAGAGCTCGACGCAGCCGTGGGGACCGACGCGGAGGCCATGGCCGTGAAGCAGCACGACCCAGCCTTCTGGACGGAGCGGCGCGAGGAGATCGAGGCGGCCGCCAGGTCGGCCGGTTCGCTATGAACCGCAACATCTAGGTCGCACGTAGCGCCTCCCCTGTTCAGTGCGCTTCGAGCTCGAAGAACAGGAAGCAGATGAATGAGCGACCGTCCGCGTTGGGCAGCAGTTCCGCTGGAGTGTCTGCCGCGGGCGGCGGCTCGGTGACCATCTTGATGCGGAACCCCGCGTCGATGAACGTGTTGATGACGTCCTGCAGGGGCCGGTGCCAGTAGGTCATCCACACGGTCTCTTCGCCGTAGTCGTAGTCCTCGGAGTACTGGGTGAGGGTGAAGTAGTCGACCTCGGGGTACACGATCGCGTAGACCATGGGGTGGATGATCGAGACGGTGAGCCGACCGCCGGGCTTGAGCACACGCCGCAGTTCGGCCAGTGCCGAGGCCCAGTCCTCTACGTAGTGCAGGGCCAGTGATGCAACGACGAGGTCGAACTTGTCGTCGGGATAGGGCAGCGGCGCACCGAGGTCTGCGACTCTCACGTCCGCGTCCTCGCCCAGCCTTTCGCGGGCCAGCTCGACCATGGCTGGACTCAGGTCGAAGCCGGACACGACCGCATCCTTCGCGCGCAGAGCTTCCGTCAGGGGGCCTGACCCGCACCCGGCGTCGAGGACCTCCAGGCCTGCGACGTCGCCAGCGAGACGAATCATCTCCGGACGCTCGTAGTACGCATTGAAGAGGCTGTTCTCGTTCCTGGCCGAGTACGCGGCCGCGAAACCGTCGTAGTAAGCGACAGGGCCAGGAGCAGAGGCAGAGGCAGAGGCAGAGGCAGGGGACTTGATCACCGAATCGGGCATCACAAGTTTCTACCGGGTCGCATGCGTGCGCCAACCTGGCGCGCCGTCCACTCAGAGACGATCTCATCC
>JALZMX010000092.1 GCA_030857985.1 Actinomycetota bacterium
GAACCCGGGCAGCGCGGCCGCGTCCACGTCGTACGCGTCGTAGCGCCAGTCCAGGCCGAGCGCACGATAGGCGGCGGTGTGCAGCGCCGGGGACAACGAGTGGGCGATCGGGCTGCCCAGCACACCGCACCGGGTCAGCACTGGTCCGGGTGGCGGGAGCACCAACGCTGGAACTCGGCCACGTTGCGCTGGTGCTGTGCGTCGGTATCGGCGAACCTGGTCTCGCCGGTGCGCTGGTTCACGGTGACGAAGTAGATCCAGTCGCCGTCGGCCGGGCTCAGCGCGGCCGCCAGTGCCTGCTGCCCGGGGGAGGCGATCGGACCCGGCGGCAAGCCCTTCGCCTCGTAGGTGTTGTACGGCGAGTTGCTGTTGCGGTCCCGCTCGCTCGTCGTCACGTCACCGGACTTGCCCACCGCGTAGTGCACGGTGGAGTCCATCTGCAACAGCATGCCGGCGTCGAGGCGGTTGTAGATGACGCGCGCGACCTTGGCCATGTCCTCGGGCGCCCGAGCCTCCGACTGCACGATGCTGGCCACCGTCACCACCTGGGCGGGTGACAGCTCGAGCCGGCCGGCCCGGCGTGCCAGTTCCAGCCGGCGGGCGGACTCGTTGAACCGGACGACCATGGTCCGCAGAGCCTGCTGCGCGCCCAGCTCGGGAGGGAACGGGTAGGTCGCGGGGAACAGGTAGCCCTCGAGCTCGGCTCCGGCATAGCCCGGCAGTCCCAGACCCGCAGGTCTGGCGGCGACCTGGCGCAGGGCCTCGCGGGGCAGGTCGGCGTCCTCGGCGAGCAGAGCCACGATCTGCTCGACGGTGAGGCCCTCGGGGACCGTCACGGTGTTCTGCACCAGGTGGTCGGTGTCGAGCAGTCGCTCGAAGGCGCTCTCGGCGCTCATCCGCCGGGCCATGTCGTAGAAGCCGACCTGGATCAAGGTGGCCCGCTCGTCACCACGGGCAAACTCGGTGAAGGCCTCCTCGCTGGCGATCACACCCGCGTCGTACAGGCTCGACGCGATGTCGGCGGAGGTGTCACCGGCCTGCACCTCGACCAGCGCCGACCCACGACCCTCGCCCTCGTGGTCGTCGGCTGGAGCGAACGTCTGCTCCAGCCAGTCGCGGCTCTCGACGTAGGCGAACGCGCCCGCAGCGACGACCACGACCAGGGCGATCACGACGGCCAGGCAGCCCTTGGCCCGCACCGACCGGTGTGTGCGTCGCTTGCCACGGTGGCCCATCTCCAGCCCGACATCACTCACTGCGTGTTCAGCTCCAGGGTGTCGCCGGGGGCGGACCCGGTGGTCCGCTCGGTGTCCAGGGCATGCTGCAGGATCACGACCGCCGCCGCCTGGTCGACGACCACCCGCCGCTTCTTGCCCTTCTTCCCCCGGTCGCGCAGGACGCGTTCGGCGGTCACCGTGGTCAGTCGCTCGTCGACGAGACGCACCGGCACCGGTGCGACGCTCCGGACGATCTCTCGAGTCAGCTCCCGCACCTTGACCGCGGCCGGACCTTCGGCACCCGACAGCGACCGCGGCAATCCAACCACGACCTCGACGGCGTCGTGTGCACGCACCAACTCGGCGATGCGGTCGAGGTCTCCTTGGCCGCGACGCACCGTCTCCATCGGTACGGCGAGCAGCGCCGACGGGTCGCAGCGGGCTACGCCGATCCGAGCCTCGCCCAGGTCGAGGGCGACGCGGACACCTGGCCGCACCCGGGTCACCCCACCGTGACGCGCTGGCCCACCGCGTGCTCGACCTGGGTCAGCGCCTCGTCGATCCTCGAGACGTCGGTCCCCCCGCCCTGGGCGACGTCTGCCTTGCCGCCGCCACTGCCCCCGAGCACCCCGGCCGCCACCTTCACCAGGTCGTTCGCGGCCAGGCCCCACGCCTGCGCCTCGTCGTTGACGGCGATCACCAGCGCCGGCTTGCCGCCACCGGAACCGGCGACCGCCACCACGGCGGGGCGACCCACCGGTAGCCGACCGCGGACATCGAGCGTCAGCTTGCGGACGTCTCCAGCTCCGGCGCCGTCCGCGCGGTAGCCGATGAAGGCAACCCCGTAGACGTCCTTGGCCTGCGAGACGAGGTCGGCACCGGCCGACAGCAGCTGCTGCACGCGCACCCGCTCGATCTCCTTCTCGGCAACGCGCAAGCGCTCCATTACGTCGTTGACGCGTTGCGGCAGGTCCTCCGGACGCGTCTTGAGCGTCTCGGACAGCTGCGCCACCAGCACGTGCTCCCGGGCCAGGAAGCGGTAGGCGTCGGCGCCGACCAGGGCCTCCACCCGGCGCACACCGGAGCCGATCGACGCCTCGCCGAGCAGCTTGATCACGCCGAGCTGCCCGGATCGACCCGCATGGGTGCCGCCGCAGAGCTCCCGGGCCCAGTCACCGACGGAGATCACCCGCACCTGGTCGCCGTACTTCTCGCCGAACAGCGCCATCGCACCGGAGCGGCGCGCCTCGTCCTGGGTCATCAGCTCCGCCCGCACCCCGAGGTCGTCGAGCACGAGGTCGTTGACCCGCGCCTCGACATCGGCCAGCACCGAGGTCGGCACCGCCGCGGTGGCGGAGAAGTCGAACCGGAAGCGTCCCGGAGCGTTCTCGGAACCGGCCTGGGTGGCGGTCTCGCCGAGCGCCTCCCGAAATGCCTTGTGCACCATGTGAGTGGCGGTGTGCGCACGGCTGATCGAGCGACGCCGCTCGACGTCGACGAGCGCCTGCGCGGAGGCGCCGACCATGACCTCGCCCGTGACCACACGCGCCCGGTGCACGATCAGTCCGTCGATCGGCGACTGCACGTCGAGCACCTCGACCCGCGCGCCGTTGCCGAGCTCGATGACACCTTGGTCGGCCAGCTGGCCGCCGCCCTCGGCGTAGAACGGCGTGCGGTCGAGCACCAGCTCGACCTCGTCACCCTCGCCAGCCGCCGCCGCGGTGCCGCCGGCGTCGAGGAGGCCGCGGACGGTCGCCTCGGACACGACCTCGACGTAGCCGGTGAAGTGCACAGCCGCACCGATCTGGTCGGCCACCGCCCGGTAGGCGGTCACGTCGGCGTGCTTGCCCTTCTTTGCCCTCGCGTCGGTCTGCGCCCGGTCGCGTTGCTGTCCCATCAGCCGCCGGAACTCGGCCTCGTCCACCTGTAGCCCCTGCTCGGCGGCCATCTCCAGGGTCAGGTCGATCGGGAAGCCGAACGTGTCGTGCAGCTGGAACGCCTTGTCGCCGGAAAGTTCGCGCCCGCCCTGCTGCTTGGCCTGGGTGGCCGCGACGTCGAAGATCGAGGTGCCGGTGCGCAGGGTCTGCCGGAAGGCCTCCTCCTCGGCGTACGCCACCTGGCTGATCCGGTCCCACTGCAGGTCGAGCTCTGGATAGGACCGCGCCATGATGTCCTTGCTCAGCGGCAGCAGCGTCGGCATCGTCGGCTCGTCCACGCCGAGCAGCCGCATCGACCGCACGGCCCGTCGGATCAGCCGGCGCAGCACGTAGCCGCGGGCTTCGTTGCCGGGGTTGACGCCGTCGTTCATCAGCATCAGGGCGCTGCGCACGTGGTCGGCAACCACCCGGAAGCGCACGTCGTCGGTGTGGTCTGCCCCATAGCGACGGCCCGACAGCTCCACAGCGCCGGCGATGACCGGGAACACCTCGTCGATCTCGTACAGGTTGTCCTTGCCCTGCAGCAGGTAGGCCACCCGTTCCAGGCCCATCCCGGTGTCGATGTTCTTGGCCGGGAGGTCGCCGAGGATCTCGAAGTCGGTCTTGGTGTTGCCGGGACCGCGCTCGTTCTGCATGAAGACGAGGTTCCAGATCTCCAGGAACCGTTCCTCGTCAACCACTGGACCGCCTTCGGGCCCGTGCTCGGGGCCGCGGTCGACGTAGATCTCGCTGCACGGACCGCACGGCCCGGGGATGCCCATCGACCAGAAGTTGTCCTCCATGCCACGGCGCTGGATCCGCGCGTCGGGCAGGCCGGCGACCCTCTTCCACAGCGCGATCGACTCGTCGTCGTCGTGGTAGACGGTCGCCCAGATCAAGTCCGGGTCGATACCCAGGCCGCCGCGGTCCCGGGAGCCGGTGATCAGCTCCCAGGCATGCTGGATGGCACCCTCCTTGAAGTAGTCACCGAAGGAGAAGTTGCCGTTCATCTGGAAGAAAGTGCCGTGCCGGGTGGTCTTTCCGACCTCCTCGATGTCGGTCGTGCGCAGGCACTTCTGCACGCTGGTGGCGCGCTTGAAGGGCGGCGTCTGCTGGCCGACGAAGTAGGGCACGAACGGCACCATGCCGGCACCGACGAACAGCAGGTTGGGGTCGTCGAAGAGCAGCGAGGCCGAGGGTACGACGGTGTGGTCGGCCTGCTCGAAATGTCGCAGGAACCTGCGTCGGATCTCTGCGGTGTCCATCAGCTGCCGCCCCTTCGTTGCGCTGCCCGGTCCGGTGCCGTGGGGATGGCACGTCGCTCGGACCCATCAGCGTGCGAGACCTCCAGCCGGGACCGCAACTGCGTTTCGTGCTCGGCCATGCCCTCGTGGACCTCCGCGCCGAACAGCCGCACCCCGTGACCGAGGGCCGCCACCTGGTCCGTGATGCCGGCCGGTGTGAACCGCTCTGCTGCCCGCCGGCTCTTGACCATCGCGTAGACGCCGCTGCCGGCTCCCACGGCGAACCAGAACATTCGGCTCATCGCGCTCGGGCCGCCCTTCTGGTGGCTCTGCGGCGGCGGCGGTACTCACGGCGCACCTGGTAGGCAAGGTGCGCCCGCTTCTCCTCCCGCAGCGCGCGCCGCACCCCGTACGAGAACGCCGCCACCTTGTGCAGGGGCTCACCCAGAGTGACCGCGACGACCCGCCCGGTAGGAAAAGGCGGTTGACCGGCCACCCGCTCATCGTCACCGTTCGCGGTGATCACGTAGTTGGGGCGCGAAGGCGGCTCTGCTCCGGCCGGGGCCTCGGCTGAGGGCGCGGCGAGGGCTTCGACGTCGTCCCGCAGGGTGCGGAGGCCGCTCTGGGCCGCGGCCAGCGAGCGACCCAGTCGGCGTACTGAGACCAGTAGGGCGATCATGAGCGCCAGCACGCCGGCGCACGCCAGCAGGATCACGAGATCGGTCGGCGTCATGCTGCCCGACTCTATCTCGGCGCCGCCTCTGCCGACCGTGACGTTGCCTTCCCGCGCCGGCGAATTGGGCCAAAGCTGGTAGCGTTCTACCAATGCAGACCACTATCGACGGCGTCGGACGGATCGTCGTGCCCAAGCCGCTGCGCGACGCGCTCGGCCTCACCGCCGGCTCGACCGTCGACATCTCCCGCTACGGTGCCGGGCTGCAGTTGGTCCCGGCGGGGCGGACAGCTCGGCTGGTCGAGGAGTCTGGAGTGCTGGTTGTCACCGGGGACACCCCGATCGACGACGATGTCGTCCTCGGACTCATCGACACCGGACGGCGGTGACACCGCTCGCGCTGGACACCAGCGTCGCGGTTCCGCTGCTCGTGCGGACGCATCGGGCGCACGGCGCGGTCGTCCGCTGGTGGAACGATCGCGATGTGGCGCTCAGCGGTCATGCGATGGCGGAGACCTACTCCGTCCTCACCCGGCTGCCCGGTGACCTCCGGGTGGCGCCCGTCGACGCCGCCCGGCTGCTCACCGAGCGGTTCAGCCAGCCTTTGCTTCTCCGGCCGGAAGTGGCCGGACGGATCCCGGACGTGCTCAGCGAGCTCGGGATCGCCGGTGGCGCGGTCTACGACGCGTTGGTGGCGCTCGCCGCGGTTCAACACGGCGCTGACCTGGCCACGCGGGACCTTCGGGCAAGGTCCACCTACGAGATGGTCGGCGCGCACGTCGTCGTCACGAAGTGATCGACGTTCGGCGACGTGCGCGCGGCGCGTCGACGGCTCAGTCGCTGCCACGCAGTAGCTTTCGGACGCGGATCCAGCGATCCTTCAGCGCGTCCTCGGCTCCCAGCTCGGTGGGCTGGTAGTAGATGGCATCAGCGACCACGTCCGGTGCGTACTGCTGGGCGGCGATGCCGAACGGCTTGTCGTGCGCATAGACGTAGTTCTTGCCATGCCCGAGCTTCTTCGAGCCGGCGTAGTGGGCGTCGCGCAGGTGGGCCGGCACCGCACCGATCTTGCCGGCGCGTACGTCGGCCGAGGCGGCGTCGATCGCCACGATCACAGCATTGGACTTCGGGGCCAGGGCCAAGGCAATGACCGCCTGCGCGAGGTTGAGCCGCGCCTCAGGCAGACCGATCAGCTGGACCGCCTGGGCTGCCGCGACGGCCGTCGTCAGCGCGGTCGGGTCGGCGAGCCCCACGTCCTCACTGGCCAGGATGATCAGCCGTCGGGCGATGAAGCGGGGGTCCTCCCCGGCCTCGATCATTCGCGCCAGGTAGTGCAACGCGGCGTCTGCGTCCGAGCCACGGATCGACTTGATGAAGGCACTGATCACGTCGTAGTGCTGGTCGCCCTGCCGGTCGTAGCGCACCGCTGCCCGATCCACCGAGGTCTCCGTGGTCGCCAGATCTACGACCGACGAGTCCTTGGCAGCGGCTGCACCGGAGGCTGCCTCGAGGTAGGTCAGTGCCCGGCGTGCGTCACCTCCCGCCAGCCTGACGATGTGCTCCAGAGCGTCGTCGTCCAGGGTCAGCGCGCCCGCGAGTCCGCGCGCGTCGCCAAGAGCGCTGAGTACGACGGATCGCACGTCGTCGTCGGTCAACGGCTCCAGCGTCAGCAGCAGTGACCGCGACAACAACGGCGAGATCACCGAGAAGAACGGGTTCTCGGTCGTCGCGGCGACCAGGGTGACCCAACGGTTCTCCACGCCCGGCAACAGCGCGTCCTGCTGCGCCTTGCTGAACCGATGGACTTCGTCGACGAACAGCACCGTCTCCGGCCCGCCGCGCCTCAGCTCATGTCGAGCGGCATCGATGGCGGCGCGGACCTCCTTGACCCCCGCGGCGACCGCGGAGACCTCGACGAAACGTCGATCCCGCTGGCCACTGACGATCGCCGCGATCGTGGTCTTGCCGCTGCCCGGCGGTCCCCACAGCAACAGCGACATCGGCTGGTCGCCCTCCGCCAGCAGGCGCAGTGGCGACCCGGGCCTGAGGAGGTGCTGCTGCCCGACCAGCTCATCGAGCGTCCGTGGACGCATCCGTACCGCGAGCGGCGCCGAGGCAGGGGTCTCGCCTGACAGGCTCCCGCTGCCTGTCGCCACCGGCGTCGACGTGTCCGCGGGTAGGTCGAACAGGCCGTCGGACTCCACGCTTCGACCTTATCCGGGCGGGAAGTCCCTCTCGCGGTAGCCATTACACGGTACGGGCCGGATCTAGTGCCGGAAAGATCCCTGTTTGTACCCTTGTTGCCGCGTGCTGACCTGGCCTTACCGTGTAACGAGCCTCCTGAGGCTGTGGGCAGAGCTCAGGAGCCTGAGCTTGCTGCGACGTCGACGCCGGCCTCCTTGCGCTGCAGCGGCGTGATCGGCGCCGGCGCGGCTGTGAGCGGGTCGTAGCCACCGCCGGTCTTGGGGAACGCGATCACGTCACGGATCGAGTCGGTGCCGGACAGCAGCGCGCAGATCCGGTCCCAGCCGAAGGCGATGCCACCGTGCGGTGGGGCGCCGTACCTGAAGGCCTCGAGCAGGAACCCGAACTTCTCCTGGGCCTCCTCCTCCCCGAGCCCCATCACCGCGAACACGCGCTTCTGCACGTCCTCGCGGTGGATCCGGATCGACCCGCCGCCGATCTCGTTGCCGTTGCAGACGATGTCGTAGGCGTAGGCCAGTGCCGACTCCGGCACCGTGTCGAAGGTCTCCATGGACTCCGGCTTCGGTGCCGTGAAGGCATGGTGTACGGCGGTCCAGGCGCCGGAACCCACCGCCACGTCGTCGGTCTCGGCGACCGGCTCGAAGAGCGGTGCGTCGACGACCCAGACGAACGACCACTGCGACTCGTCGATCAGTCCGCAGCGGCGGCCGATCTCGAGTCGGGCGGCACCGAGCAGCGCGCGCGAGGACTTCACCGGACCCGCGCCGAAGAACACGCAGTCGCCCGGTGCGGCGTCCACCTGCTCGACCAGCCCGGTCCGCTCGGCGTCGGAGAGGTTCTTCGCCACCGGTCCTCCGAGCCCACCGTCGTCCCCCACCAGGACGTAGGCGAGCCCACGGGCGCCACGCTGCCTGGCCCAGTCCTGCCAGGCGTCGAGCTGCTTGCGCGGCTGAGCAGCACCGCCGGGCATGACCACGGCCCCGACGTACGGCGCCTGGAACACCCGGAACGGTGTGTCGGCGAAGAACTCGGTGCACTCGACCAGCTCCTGACCCATCCGAAGGTCGGGCTTGTCCGTGCCGAAGCGCGACATCGACTCGGCGTAGGTGATCCGCGGGACCGGCCGCGCCACGTCGTACCCGATCAACTTCCACAGCGCGGCGAGGATCTCCTCCGACAACGCGATCACGTCGTCCTGCTCGGCGAAGCTGAGCTCCACGTCGAGCTGGGTGAACTCCGGCTGGCGGTCGGCGCGGAAGTCCTCGTCGCGATAGCAGCGCGCAATCTGGAAGTAGCGCTCCAGCCCACCCACCATCAGCAGCTGCTTGAACAGCTGCGGGCTCTGCGGCAGGGCATACCAGGAGCCGGGTCGCAGCCGGGCCGGCACGAGGAAGTCGCGGGCGCCTTCCGGCGTCGAACGGGTCAGAGTGGGCGTCTCCACCTCGACGAAGTCGTGGGCGTACAGCACCTCACGCGCCGCCCGGTTGACCTCGCTGCGCAGCCGGATCGCCGCCGCCGGACCCGGCCGGCGAAGGTCGAGATAGCGGTGCTGCAGCCGGATCTCCTCGCCGACCTCGACATGCTCGTCCACCTGGAACGGCAGCGG
>JALZMX010000100.1 GCA_030857985.1 Actinomycetota bacterium
CAGCGGTGCGCCGGTGTGCTGGTGATCGGGATCGCCGGGCTGCGCTGGGACGACGTAGGCCCTGACACTCCCGCCCTCGCCCGGCTCGCCGCGACCGGCGCCGTGGGGGTGTTGTCGGTCAAGGCACTGCCGGCGCTGACCTGCCCCGCCGACGGCTGGCTGACCCTGGGCGCCGGGGCCCGTGCGCAGGCCTACGGCGCCGAGCGAGAGCCCTGCGGGGGCTCACTCGATCTCCAACCGACCGACGCAGCCCGCAATGAGCGCTCGCGTGACGGCGCTTCGCTCGGCGCCCTGGACACCGCCCTCGACGGCGGCCTCGAGGTGTCCGGCCCGGGCGCCGAGCTGGCCGCCGTCCGAAGCGGCCCAGGCCCGGCCGACCAGCCGGTGGTCGTCGTCGACGGCGGCACGCTTCGCGCCGTCGACCGGTCCGCGGCGCTGCGGACCGCCGACGCGGTCGTTGCGCAGGCCGTCGCCGCCCGGCCGGCAGCGGTCGACCTGCTGGTCGTCGGGCTCTCCGAGGCAGCCGGCAGCGACGAGCCGCGGCTGCACGTGGCGATCGCGACCGGCCCGTCCTTTCCCCGCGGGGCCTTGACGTCGTCGAGCACGCGGCGCCCGCCGTACGTCCAGCTGATCGACGTCGCTCCGACCGTCCTGGACCGGCTCGCCCTGCCTGTCCCCGAGGTCATGGACGGCCAGCCGTGGCGGGTGTCCGGCGCAGCCCCGTCGGTCGCCGAGCTGGTGGACCTGGACCGCAAGGCCCGTGCGCAGCTCGCCACCACCGTGCCCTTCATCGTCGTGTTCTTCAGCGCGGCAGTGGGGCTGTTCGCGCTCGCCTGCTGGCGCCGACGCGCGCGGCTCGCCGAGATCGTCGCCCTGACGGCGACGGGCGCGCTGGGCGCGTCGTACCTCGCGAACCTGCTGCCCTGGTGGCGGGCCGACAGCCCGCTGCTGGCGCTGCTCGCCGTCGTCGTCCCGCTGGCGCTCGCGGTCGCCCTGCTCGCCGCCAAGGCCCCGATGATCTTTGCCCGCTGGGGCTCGACGCGCCGTGCTGCGCCCCGAGATGGCGAAGATCACCGCGAAGAACGGCAGGTCGGGGCGCCCGCGGTGCCCGGCCCCGCGGCGCCGGCTGCCCTGGTGTGCGGCTTCGTCGCGGCAGCGCTGCTCGGCGACCTGCTCACCGGCGCCGGCCTGCAGATCAGCTCCGTCGCCGGCTACTCCCCGCTGGTCGCCGGTCGGTTCGCCGGGATCGGCAACGTCGCGTTCGGGGTCCTTGCCGCGTCGGTCCTGCTCGCGACTGCCGTGTTGGCCCGAAGGGCGAGCGCCATCGCGGCCGTCGCCGTTGTGGCGGTTGCCGTCGACGGGGCGCCGCCCTGGGGGAGCGATGTCGGCGGGGTGCTCGCCCTGGTGCCCGCGTTCTTCCTGCTCGCGATGCTGCGCACCGGGCGACGGGTCTCGATCGCCCGGCTCGCGGCCGCCACCCTGGCCGGCGCGGCGGTCGTCGCGGTCTTCGCCCTCGCCGACTGGACCCGGCCGGCGGGGCAGCGCACCCATCTCGGCCGGTTCGTGCAGGACGTCGCAGACGGTACGGCGGGCGAGGTCCTGCAGCGCAAGGCCGCGGCCGTGTTCGAGCTGCTCTTCCTGAGCCCGGTCACTGCGCTGCTGCCGTTGCTGGTCGCCGCGGTCGTCTACCTCGTGGCCCGCCCGCCCGCCCCGCTGCGGCGGGCCTTCGACGCCTCACCCGCCTGGCGGCAGGGGCTGCTGGCGCTGGGCCTCGCCTGCCTGCTGGGCTTCGGCCTCAACGACAGCGGCGCCGCCATCCCGGCGTTGGCGCTGTGTGTCGGGATCCCGGCGACTGCCGCCGTCGCGGTGCGGGCGCGTCGCCGTCCGGGCGCGTCACGGCCGGCCCGTACCGCTGTCCCTGTAGCCTGAACTTCCGTGAGCAATCGGGCTGCACAGACCTGTCACCTGTTCGTCACCGGTGGCGTCGCGTCGTCGCTCGGCAAGGGCCTCACGGCCTCGAGTCTCGGCCGGCTGCTCAAGGCACGCGGCCTGCGGGTGACGATGCAGAAGCTCGACCCTTACCTCAACGTCGACCCCGGCACGATGAACCCGTTCCAGCACGGCGAGGTGTTCGTCACCAACGACGGGGCGGAAACCGATCTCGATGTCGGGCACTACGAGCGATTCCTCGACGAGGACCTGCACGGCAGTGCCAACGTCACGACGGGGCAGGTCTACAGCACGGTCATCGCCAAGGAACGACGCGGGGACTACCTCGGCGACACCGTCCAGGTCATCCCGCACATCACCAACGAGATCAAAGAACGCGTCCGCGCGATGGGTGGTGATGACGTCGATGTCGTGATCACGGAGATCGGCGGCACGGTCGGCGACATCGAGTCGCTGCCATTCCTGGAGGCCGCCCGACAGGTTCGCCACGATGTGGGTAGGGACAACTGCTTCTTCCTGCACGTGTCGCTTGTTCCCTACATCGGGCCCTCGGGCGAGCTCAAGACCAAGCCCACCCAGCATTCTGTGGCGGCTCTGCGGTCGATCGGTATCACCCCGGACGCGGTCGTCTGCCGCGCGGATCGCGAGATCCCCGACAGCGTCAAGCGCAAGATCTCGTTGATGTGTGACGTCGACGAGGAGGCCGTGGTGGCGGCGGTTGACGCGCCGTCCATCTACGACATCCCCAAGGTGCTGCACTCCGAAGGCCTCGACGCGTATGTCGTCCGACGCCTCAACCTGCCGTTCCGTGATGTGGACTGGACCCGCTGGGACGAGCTGCTCCAGCGGGTGCACCATCCCGACGAGGAGGTCACCGTCGCTCTGGTGGGCAAGTATGTCGACCTGCCGGATGCCTACCTCTCCGTAGCGGAAGCACTGCGTGCCGGCGGGTTCGACCACTCAGCGAGGGTGCACCTGCGGTGGATCGCGTCTGATGAGTGCCAGACCCGGGAGGGGGCGGCAAAGCATCTCGGTGACGTCGACGCCGTCTGCGTGCCCGGTGGCTTCGGTGTCCGCGGGATCGAGGGCAAGGTCGGGGCGTTGCGCTATGCCCGCGAGCAGCTCATTCCCACCCTGGGCTTGTGCCTCGGACTTCAATGCATGGTGATCGAGTTCGCCCGCAATGTCGCCGGGCTCGAAGACGCGGGATCGACAGAGTTCGACAGCACCGCGACCCAGCCGGTGATCGCCACCATGGCCGAGCAGCTCGACATCGTCGGGGGCGGGGGTGATTTCGGGGGCAGCATGCGGCTCGGCCTGTATGCCGCCGATCTCTTGGGCGGTTCCATCGTGGCCAAGGTCTACCGCCTTGACCGGGTCGAAGAGCGGCACCGGCACCGCTATGAGGTCAACAACTCGTTCCGAGGCGACCTCGAGGCGGCCGGATTGGTTTTCTCGGGGTTGTCGCCCGATCGCGAGCTGGTCGAGTTCGTCGAGCTCGAACCAGGCGTCCACCCCTACTACGTCGCCACCCAAGCCCACCCGGAGCTGCGGTCTCGTCCCACCAGACCGCATCCACTGTTCAGTGGGTTGGTGGCCGCCGCACTCGAACGGCAGCGTGAGCTTAGGTTGCCGGTTGACGAGGGCGATCGTCGGTGGGCCCCCGCTGAGACCGAGGCGTGAGCGAGCTGCGCGACGTTGACGAGTTCTGGCCGGTGCAGTCCTCGGAGTCGATATTTCAGGGGTGGGTGGTCGGCGTACGCCGGGACCGGCTGGCACCGGCCACAGCAGGCGCTGAACCATTCGTTCGCGAGGTGGTCACCCATCCGGGGGCCGTAGCCGTCGTGGCCGTCGACAGTGAAGGCCGCATGCTGGTGATCCAGCAGTACCGTCACCCCGCACGCAAACGCATGCTGGAGATCCCTGCCGGTCTGCTCGAT
>JALZMX010000128.1 GCA_030857985.1 Actinomycetota bacterium
ACACGGCCGCGAGCGCCTCTGGCACAACTTCATCCGCCGGCTGCTCGCCCGCCTCAACCCGATCCGACGGTTACGCGCGGCACCCCGCGTGATCAAGCGCAAGATGCCCAAGTGGCACGTCAAGCGAGCTCACCACGCCGACTGGCCGCAGCCACAGCGTCCAGCCAGCTACACCGCCCTACAGCCGTAACTGAACGGTATTGGGGCTAACCGGGGCTAACCGGCAATAGCCGCACGTTGCCCTGGCGTGTGCATGCCAGCGCTACTCTCCGCCAAGCCACGCCCGCTGGAGGCGCACCATGGGAAGTCAACGTCCCGGATGGGAGCGGTTTGCCCCGCTGCTGGGGGCATTCGGGTTCTTGTTGTTCATTGCGCTGGGAGCAGTCGCAGTTGGCGAGTCGTCGCCTTCAGGCGACGCGCCGGCTCGCGAGATCGCGGCCTACTTCGCTGAACATCAGGGCGGCCACCTGCGGAACACGTTCCTCGGTGCCTTCGGCAGTTTCGTGCTCTTCCCTGTGTTCCTGGTCAGTCTTTGGCGGGCGATTCGCCGCGTCGAAGGCCAGGACGGCCTATGCGCTCCGGCTGCGCTGATCGCAGGTGTAGCCATGCTCGGCCCGCTCGCGATCCAGTTGGCAGGCTGGGGGGCCGCCGCGCTCCAGGCGGGGCCGCAGCGAGATCCAGCCGTCGCTGCTGCGCTGTTCGACTTGGGAAGTACCGGCTTTTTGATCTTCCCCTTCCCGGCGGCCCTGCTAGTGCTGGCGACGTCCCTCGCAAACCGCACCGGCCCGCTGCTACCTGTGTGGCTAGCCCGAACCGGGTTTCTCGTTGCCGGCCTCATGGTGTTACTTGCTCCGCTCGGTCCGTTCATGTTTGCGCTGTTCGGCCTTTGGCTGCTCGCAGTTGCCCTCGTGCTTTTCCAGCGAAGTCACGCGGCCGTAGCAGGCGATTAGGGCCGGACAGTCACTCACCAGCCACCACGCGCGGTGGCAGCGTCTGGACGGACCTGCGGTGTCGAAGGCCAACGGCCGCCCGGCCCAGAACGGGCAGCGGCATGAGTTCCGTTACCGCCCCATGACTCGGTCACCAGCAGCACGAACGCTTTTCGGCAGTAGCGCGGCTCGCGGCATGAGCGGATGACGGGCCCGGGCAAGCGGCGGCTGACGAGAAGCCAACTGTCGAGGGGCTGCCAGCCGTAGCGGCCGACGGCACAACCTTGTTCTTCACCTGGGCGGTCACATGTGACTGTGGCGTCTTAGCTTAGCCCGGATCCACCGCTGGATCTTGATGGGTGGACGGCCTGCCGGAAGAGCAAATGCCCTCCTACCTGGGACGATGACCTTGTCGAGGGGTCAGAATCCGCCGGGTAGAGGGGCACCTGCTGAGTGCGAGCAAACCACGATCTGAGTCGGGTCACCACGACCTTCGATGAGACGAATCTGGTGCCGAATGCGGGGCTGCTCCCGGCGGCAGCACTTGCCCAGCGGCTGGACTTGGGCGGGCTGGTCGACCGGCGGCTGCACTTGGCGCGACATGGGGCGAACAGCGGCGCCAAGGCGTTGACGGTGATCGGGTCGATGCTCGTCGGTGGTGACAGCATCGACGACACCGCTGTGCTCCGGGCCGGCGCCGCCAGCTCGTTGTTCGACGGGACTCGGGCGCCTTCGACGGTCAGGTCGTGGCTGCGGGCGCACAAGTGGTCCAACGTCCGGCAGCTCGACGCGATCAGCCGTGAGCTGCTGGCCCGGTTGTGGGCTGCAGGCGCGGGCCCGGCTGATCTGTCCGCGCCGCTGACGATCGACCTGGACTCGACCATCGTGGAGGTTCATGGCCGGGCCAAGCAGGGGGCGGCGTTCGGCTACACCAAGGTCCGCGGCTACCACCCGCAGCTCGCGACCTGCGCGCAGACCGGGCAGGTGCTGATGAGCCGGCTGCGCGGCGGCTCGGCCGGCGCTGCCCGCGGCGCGGCGTCCTTCCTGACCGAGACGGTCAGCCGGGTCCGCGGCGCCGGCGCCACCGGCCCGTTGACGGTGCGGGCCGACAGCGCCTTCTACTCCAAGACAGTGATCGCGACCGCAGTGAAGTTCGACGTCCGGTTCTCCATTACAGCCCGGCAGGAAAAGCGGATCCGCGCCGCGGTCGACGCGATCGAGGAGTCGGCGTGGCAGCCGATCCCGTACTGGTTGTCGACGCCGGAGGTCTCCGGCGCTGACATCGCCGAGACCGCCTTCACTGTCTTCGCCGGCGACAAGCGGCACGCCCGCCAGGTCCGCCTGGTGGTCCGTCGGGTCCGCCCGACCCCCGGCAGCCAGCTGGCACTGTTCACCGGCTGGGATTACCACGCGTTCGTCACCGACCGAGACCTGCCGCTGGCTGAGGTCGAAGCCGACCACCGCCGGCACGCCGTCGTCGAACAGAGCATCGCCGAGCTCAAAAGCGCCGGACTCGCGCACCTGCCCTCCGGTAACTTCATGGCCAACGCCGCCTGGCTCGCCCTGACGGTGATGGCGCACAACCTGGGCCGAGCCGTCGGCATCCTGGCCGGCCCAGACCTGGACGGGCGACCGCAGCGACACTGCGTCGCAAGGTCTTCACCATGCCCGGACGCCTCGTGCACACAGGACGACGGCGACATCTACGACTACCTGCCAGCTGGCCCTGGGCCGAGGCCATGCGCACCGCGCTCGCCTCGATCCACACGATCCCGCTGCGCTGCTGAACAACACTCCCGCCCCGACGACCAGGACCTCGGAGAAGCCGGCAGACCGGCCGATCCCGCACGCCCACCGCCCGCGCCGTCAGCGATAACAATCAGCACGGCGTCACTGACTCACCGCCCAATATCAAACGGTGGATCCGGGCTTAGATTGGGTTTCTGCGGCGGGGCCTCTGTCGTTCATTTCGGTGCCGTGGGCGGCAGGCCAGCCGTGCGGGAGTTGCTGATGCCAGAACCGACCGTGTCACCTTTGAGCCGAGGTTCGTTGTCGCGGCGTCAGCTGCTGGTCGGTGGTGCCGCGGGGGCAGGCGCGCTCGCCGCCACCGCTGCGCTGGGCCGATCGATGTCGGGGGGGCAGAGCGGCCGCGGGCCGGTCCGGGCACCGTTCACGCTCGGCGTGGCCTCTGGTGATCCACTGCCTGACGGTGTGGTGCTGTGGACCCGGCTGGCCCCGTTCCCGTTCTTCGAGGATGGCGGGGGTGGCATGCCGAACCGGCCGGTGGCTGTTGAGTGGCAGGTCGCGACCGATGAGAACTTCCGGCGGGTGGTTGCCGAGGGAACCGATCTGGCACGGCCGGAGCTTGCGCACTCCGTCCACGCCGAGGTGGGCGGCCTGCGCTCAAGCGCGGAGTACTTCTACCGATTCCGGGCCGACTCGGAGATCAGCCCGGTCGGTCGGACGACAACCGCCCCTGACCCTCGTGCTCGCCTGGACCGGCTGGCGTTCGCGTTCACCTCCTGCCAGAGCTTCGCGAGCGGTTTCTACACCGCGCACGCGCACCTGGCTGAGGAGGATCTGGACGTGGTGGTGCAGCTCGGCGACTACATCTACGAGGGGGCGCCCGTCACCGATCCGCCACGCCAGCACGAAGGGGACGGGGAAGCAGTCACCCTCGAGGACTACCGGCGCCGGCACGCGCAGTACAAGACCGATCCTGACCTTCAGGCCGCCCATGGCGCCTTCCCGTGGATCGTCGTGTTCGACGATCACGAGCTGAACAACAACTGGGCGGATGAGATCCCACAGGATCCGCGCCTTCAGTCCCGGCAGGCGTTCCTGGCCCGCCGCGCGGCGGCCTTCCAGGCCTACTACGAGCACCTGCCGCTGCGCCGGTCGTCGTTGCCGCGCGGCATCGACATCCAGCTCTATCGTCGACTCACCTTCGGCGGGCTCGTTGACTTCCACGTGCTCGACACCCGCCAGTACCGCAGCGACCAGGCCGGTGACGCGCAGCGAACCGATCCGGGGCGCACCATGTTGGGCGACGAGCAGGAACGCTGGCTGCGCCAGGCTGTAGCCGGCTCGACCGCGCTGTGGAACGTGCTGGCGCAACAGGTCTTCTTCTCCCAGCGTGACCAGCTACTCGGGCCAGGAACGGCATTCAGCGACGACGCCTGGGACAACTACGTGATCGAGCGGGACAGCCTGCGCGATCACCTCGTCCAGGCCGGCACATCCAATCCGGTGGTGCTCACCGGCGACGTGCACGCCAACTACGTGTGCGACGTCAAGGCCGACTTCAACGACCCCACCTCGGCCACCGTGGCCACCGAGTTGGTCGGCACGTCAGTCTCCAGCGGAGGCGACGGCCAGGACACAGGGCCTGATGACGGGGCACAGATGATTGAGAACCCACACATCAAGTTCATCAACCGCAACCGCGGCTACGTACGCAACACGGTCACCGCCACGGACTGGACGGTGGACTTTCGCGTCGTCGACTTCGTGAGTCGGCGCGGCGCCCCCATACGGACCAGAGCCAGCTACGTCATCGAAGAGGGCCGTCCCGGCGCGGAGCCGACCTGATCGGCATCACGGGGCGCGGAAGATG
>JALZMX010000279.1 GCA_030857985.1 Actinomycetota bacterium
CCGCTCTGGAAGGTGGTGCAGGCCCATCCGTCAGCGGTGGTGTTCCCGGGTCCGGAGGGTGAAGCCCTTCGGGACACGCAGGTACGGGCGGTCGCCGCCGTACGCGACTGGAACTCCCGACTCGGCCCCGACGCGACCTGGCTGGCGTGCTCGCACGGCGATGTCATCAAGGCGATCGTCGCGGACGCCATGGGGCTGCACCTCGACCAGTTCCAGCGGATCATGATCGACCCGTGTTCGGTCACGGTGCTCCGCTACACCGAGCTGCGCCCGTTCGTGGTCCGCGTCAACGACACCGGCGGCGGCGTGACCGACCTGCTGCCCGCCCGCAAGAAGGGTCGGCGTCGCAAGGCGAGCTCGGACGCTCCCGTCGGCGGCGGCGCGGGCACCGGGGCGGACTAAGGTCGCGGTGTGCCCCGCCAGCTGTTCGTCTTCGATCCGCCCGAGCGCTTCGTCGCCGGGACGGTCGGTCAGCCCGGCGACCGGACGTTCTACCTGCAGGCCACCGGGGCCGGCCGTACCGTCTCGGTCGCGCTCGAGAAGGTGCAGGTCGTCGTGCTCGCCGAACGGCTCGGGGAGCTGCTCGAGGAGGTGCGCCGTCGCGGCGTCGGCGAGGTGCCCGCCGTGGCGCCGCCCGAGCTCGAGGACACCGCGCCGCTGGACGCCCCCGTCGAGGAGGAGTTCCGGGTCGGGACGATGGGCCTGGCGTGGGACGGCGAGACGGCCAAGGTCGTCGTCGAGGCGCTGGCGCCGGCCGAGGGGGAGGACTCGCCGGAGGTCGAGCCGCTGACCGAGGCCGAGGAGGGCCCGCCGGCGCTGCGAGTGCTGCTGACGGCCGAGATGGCCCGTGCCTTCATCCAGCGGGCGCAGCGCGTCGTGGCGGCGGGCCGGCCACCCTGCCCGCTGTGCGCCCTTCCGCTGGATCCCGAAGGTCACATCTGCCCGCGCCAGAACGGGCACCGCCGCTGAGCGGCACCGAGGCTGCGGCCGACGGGTTGACCCAGCCGGCCCTGTCCGGGCGGTGGGCACATGCGGCATCATGACGGCATGCCGCTCGACGAGCCCTTGCCGGACGAGGTCCTCGCGTTGCGGTTCGACGAAGCAGCAGTGGCTGAGGACCTTGCCGCGTGGTGCGACGGGCGGGTCGAGCACTACGACTCGCCGGGGGAGGGCCCGAGCGTCGTCCTGTGGGTCCCTACGGCCACCGGCATCCAGCAGGCGGTGCTCGGCGACTGGGTGGTGCGCCGCGACAAGGAAGCGTTCGAGGTGCATTCGACGGAGAGCTTCAGCATCCACTTCGAGCCGTCGGATCCTGAGGCCGAGCAGTAGCCGCGGGCGGCTGTCTGCGCCGGCTAGTTGTCCGTTGCGCACCCATCGGGCGGCACGGGTGCTCGCCGTAGGGGAGACTGCGGCGGTGGAGACCCTGCCCGACCTCGACGACACGCTGCGTCTGCTGCGCGATGGTGAGTTGTCGGTGGAGGGACGGTTGGTCGATGCCAGCAACGCGACGCTCTACTGTGCCGCGAGCCTGGACGGCGTCACGGCGGCGTGCGTCTACAAGCCGGTGCGGGGGGAGCGGCCGCTGTGGGACTTCCCGGACGGCACCTTGGCCGGTCGGGAGGTCGCGGCCTACCTCGTCTCCGAGGCGACCGGGTGGGGTGTCGTCCCACCGACCGTCCTGCGGACCGGTCCCTTCGGCCCGGGGATGTGCCAGCTGTGGGTCGACGTCGACGAGCAGGTCGATCTGGTGGAGCTGGCACGCAGCGAGCACACCGACCTGCGCCGCATGGCGGTGTACGACGCGGTGGTCAACAACGCCGACCGCAAGGGCGGCCACCTGCTGCCGACGGCGTCCGGCCGGGTGCACGGCGTCGACCACGGGGTGTGCTTCTCGGTCGAGGACAAGCTCCGGACGCTGCTGTGGCAGTGGCGGGGGCGCCCGCTGTCCGGCGAGGCGCTCGACGTGCTGGGGCGGGTGCGGGCCGAACTGGAAGGCCCGCTCGCCGAGGCGCTGGGAGCACATCTGACCGCGGCAGAGGTGCGCTGCACGACACGACGCGTCGAGCGATTGCTCAGCACCGGCGAGTACCCGTTGCCGTCCTCGGACTGGCCGGCGATCCCCTGGCCGCCCTTCTGACAACCCGGGCCCACCGCCGACATACGCTCGGGCTCATGCAGTCCTGGCCTACGACCGCCGTCCCGATCCTGCCCCCGGCGGCGGACCGGCCGGTGGTGCGGTTGTACGACTCGTCGTCGAGGGCCCTGCGCGAGCTGTCCCCACGGGGCACCGCCCGGCTGTACGTCTGCGGGATCACGCCGTACGACGCCACGCACCTCGGCCATGCTGCGACCTTCCTGGCCTTCGACACGCTGGTACGGGTCTGGCGCGATGCAGGCTTGCAGGTGGAGTACGCACAGAACGTCACCGACATCGACGACCCGCTGCTCGAACGCGCGGCCCGCGACGGCGAGGACTGGCGGGTGATCGCTGCCCGTGAGACCGAGCTGTTCCGGGCGGACATGACGGCCTTGCGGGTGCTGCCGCCCACGTACTACGTCGGTGCGGTGGAGGCGATGGACGAGATCGCGGACGCCGTTGTCCGGCTGCGGGACGCCGGCCTCGCGTACGACCTGGACGGCGATCTCTACTTCCCGGTCGGGGCGGCCGAGCGGTTCGGTTCGGTGAGTGGTCTGGCGACTGCGGAGATGACGACGTTGTTCGCCGAGCGCGGGGGAGACCCCGACCGGGCGGGTAAGAAGGATCCGCTCGACGCACTGTTGTGGCGTGCTGAGCGACCGGGCGAGCCGGCCTGGGACTCACCGCTGGGACGCGGGCGACCCGGCTGGCATGTGGAGTGCGCCGCGCTCGCACTCGCTCGGCTGGGGCGCCAGATCGACGTACAGGGTGGCGGCTTGGACCTGCTGTTCCCGCATCACGAGCACTCGGCCGTCGAGGCCGAGGCGCTGAGCGGGCAGGAGCCATTTGCGAGGGCGTACGTCCACGCCGGGATGGTCGGGCTGGACGGCGAGAAGATGTCGAAGTCGCGCGGCAACCTGGTGCTCGTGAGCCGACTTCTGGCCGAGGGCGTGGAACCGGCGGCGCTGCGGCTCGCTCTGCTCGCCGGTCACTACCGAGCGGACCGTGAGTGGACCCCGGCGCTGCTCGAGGCGGGCCAGGAGCGGCTGTCGATCTGGCGGGCCGCGGTGGCGCGCCCCTCGACGCCGTCCGGGCAGCGGTTGCTGACCGAAGTGCGCACGGCGTTGGCCGACGACCTCGACACGCCCGCTGCGTTGGCCGCCGTCGACGACTGGTGTGCCGCCGAGGGTGAGGACGTCAGCGGGTCGTCAGTGGTCCGCGACGTTGCTGACGCGGTGCTCGGAGTGATGCTGACCTGAGCGCTGTGAACCCGCCAATCGGTCTATTTTGCAGAAACCGCTACAGACAGTTGCCGAGCCCGTTACGATGGCCCAACGTTGTCCTGAGGGAGATTGTCGGCTGGGGGGTTCGTGACGGAAGCCATCAACCGGCCTCCCTTGCTGATCGAAGCCTGCGACGCGACGGTTCTGGTACCGGCACAGCGTGCGTCCCGGCCGATGAGCAGCGACCGGACGCCGCCCTGGCAGCGTGTGCTCGCCCGCCGGTTGATGGCCCTCGACTTCGGGCTCGCCGCCGTGGCGGCTGTGGTCGCGCTAAGCGTTCGTTTCAGTGCGGATGCACCGCTGACCTATCAGCTGCTGACGCTCGGGTTCCCGGTCGGCTTCGTCGCCATGATCGCAGCCACGAGGGGCTACGAGGGCCGCTTCCTCGGAGCGGGCCCGGAGGAGTACCGCCGGGTCGCCGACGCCGGGATCCGCTACCTCGCGCTGACCGCCGCGTTGTCCTACACAGTGCAGTACGACCTTGCTCGCGGCTATGTGCTCGTCGCCTTCCCGTTGGCCCTGTGCCTGCTGCTCCTTGGTCGCCACACCGCTCGCCAGCGGCTGCACCGCGCACGGCGCGAGGGCCGCTACTGCCACAAGGTGTTGATCGTTGGCCATGAGCGGTCGGCTGCCGAGCTCATCCGGCAGATCCGTCGCGAAACCCATGCGGGACTCCACGTCGTCGGCGTCTGTATCGACGGCTCTCAGGCCACCGAGGTCGAGGGTGTCCGTGTCCTTGGCTCGGCTCGCGGCGACATCGCCGCTGCGCTGACGAGCTCGGGCGCTGACACGGTAGCTATCGGTGCCTGGTCCCCGCTGTCCCAGCACGACCTGCGTCGGCTGTCCTGGCAGCTCGAGGGCACCGGCACGGCGCTGGTGGTGGCGCCGTCACTGACCGACGTCGCCGGCCCACGCAT
>JALZMX010000281.1 GCA_030857985.1 Actinomycetota bacterium
AGGTCGAAGCCGTTCTCCGGCAGCAGATGCTTCAAGGCGTAGCCGGAGATCTGGCGCGGGAACCGGCCGAGGTGGCGCCGGATCGGGGCCAGCGCGCCATCCCGGACGCTGCCCAGGTCGTCGGCCAACCTGCCGCTGGTGGTCCGGCCGAGTCGGTTGGGGGAGCCGTCGGCCAGCAGGACATCGAGCGTATTGACACTGTCCGCGGTGGTTCCCCAGGCCACCGAGTGCGATCCACAGGCGTTGGTCCCGATCATCCCGCCGATCGTGCAGCGGTTGTGCGACGAGGGGTCGGGGCCGAAACGCAGCCCGTGTGGCTGTGCTGCCAGTTGCAGCTGGTCCAGCACGACTCCCGGCTCGACGGTCGCAGTCTGCGAGTCCGGGTCGACCGAGACGATCCGGTTGAGGTGACGCGAGAAGTCCAGCACCACGCCAGGCCCGATCGCGCTGCCGGCAATGCTGGTGCCGGCCCCGCGAGACGTGATCGGGACTCCTGCCTCCGAGCACAGGGTCACCGCCGTCGCCACGTCGTCCACGCTGCGGGGGAGCACGACACAGAAGGGCACCACCCGGTGGTTGGAGGCGCCGCTCGCATAGGCGGAACGGGTCCCCTCGCCGGCCAGCACCTCGCCGTCGAGACGCTCGGAGAGCGGTCGGTCGATCGGTTCGGTCACGACACGCGCGGGCCTGCGTGGGACGCCGGCCGGTGGACTACCCGGTCAGCGCGCGGCACGGCGGCGGGTCCGGATGCGGCCGCCGATGATCAGCAACGCGGTAAGGTGGGTGACGACGAGTGCCGCCGCGTGGTGGGCCAGGCCGGTCAGGAACGTGCCCACAAAGGACACGTGGGTTGCGGTCAGGCTGTCCGGCTGGGTGGCAGCGAGCACGGCGACGACTGCGCCGAGCAGCAGCGGCGGCAGTACACCGGCGGTGAAGAACCCGTCAGCGCGTACGGCGAGCGCAGCGACCAACCCGATCAGCACGAAGCACAGGTCGAAGAAGATGCTCAGCCGGCCGGTCAGCGCCAGGTCGAGTCCGGCGCCGCCGGCTGCCGCCAGCGATGCCAGCCCGGCAAGGGCAACCGGCCCTGGCGGCGCTCGACCCGCCGACGCCCGACCCGTCGGCGCCCGACCCGTCGGCGCTCGACCGGCCGGCTCGGACTCGCGCCAGTCGCCCGGCTCCGCAGCTGGTGCGCGCTGCGGAGACGTCAGTCTCGGCGGGCTGACTGGCGTCATCGGCACGGGTCCCACGCTGGGCATCGGCACGGGTCCCACGCTAGGTGTCGGCACGAGTCCCACGCTAGGCACCACGGCTGGCGACGGCGCTGCGACGCACCGGTGAGCCTCGCATCGCTCACTCCCCGACGGCTCGGTTGCCCTCGGGCTCCCGCGGTTGCGCAGGCACCGGACGTACCCGGCCGAGCGCGGGGACGGCGTCGGCGACGAGCAGCTCGGCGGCGGCCGGCGACCGTATCGCCTCGGCGACCGGCTGCGCCGAGGTGAGCGGCGCGTCGCTGACCTCGAGATCTCGCAGCCTGCGTGCTGAGACCAGCACCCGGGTCTCGATGGAGCCGATCGCCTGGTTGTAGGCCTTGACCGAGGAGGTCAGGGAACGTCCCAGCTTGTCGAGGTGCTCTCCGACGGTGGACAGCCGCTCGTAGAGCTCGCGTCCGAGCGCATGCACCTCGCGGGCGTTGTCGGCGAGCGCCTCCTGCGTCCAGGCATGCGCGACCGTGCGCAGCAGGGCGATCAGCGTGGTCGGGGTCGCCAGGATGACCTGCTTGCCGGCGGCATACTCGATCAGGTCCGGTGACGCTTCGAGCGCGTGCGAGAGGAACGCCTC
The DNA here is from genome assembly GCA_030857985.1 of Actinomycetota bacterium. Lineage (GTDB taxonomy): Bacteria > Actinomycetota > Actinomycetes > Propionibacteriales > Nocardioidaceae > JALZMX01. Next base: position 1,843 of record JALZMX010000281.1, read on the forward strand.
GGCCGGGACGAAGAGCACGACGAACTCCGGGGACGCCGCGAGCCGCTGCCAGTAGCTCTTGGCCCCCAGGCTGTCGATGTGCTGGCGCAGCTGGCGGGCGTGCCGCTGCAGGTGCTGCTCGCGGGTGCCGGCGTCGTCGCAGCTGGTGGCGTCGAGGAAGGCGTCGAGCGGGACCTTCGCGTCGACCACCACCTGCTTGCCGCCGGCCAGGTGCACGACGAGGTCAGGGCGCAGCGTGCCGTCGTCGTTGCGGTGCGTCTGCTGGGTGGCGAAGTCGCAGCGCTCGACCAGCCCAGCGAGCTCCACCGCGCGCTTCAGGTGCAGCTCGCCCCACCGACC
>JALZMX010000227.1 GCA_030857985.1 Actinomycetota bacterium
TTCTTCGCCGGCTTCACCATCTGGCTGCTCGGCGCCGACATCGTCAACCCGATCCGGCTCAACTCGTGACCGCTGTCGCCCTCGGCATGCCGGAGCTGCCGCCCGCCCGGCTCGCCGAGCGCCGGAAGACCCGCCGCCTCGATGTCGGTGGTGTGCCCGTCGGCGGCGGCGCGCCAATCAGTGTGCAGTCCATGACCACGACGGTCACCGCCGACATCGACGGCACGCTGCAGCAGATCGCCGAGCTGACCGCCACCGGCTGCCAGATCGTGCGCGTCGCCGTGCCGGACCCGGTCGACGCCGAGGCGCTCGCGACGATCGTGAAGAAGTCGCAGCTGCCGGTGATCGCCGACATCCATTTCCAGAGCAAGTACATCTTCGCCGCGCTCGATGCCGGCTGCGCCGCCGTGCGGGTCAATCCGGGCAACATCCGCGAGTTCGACGGCAAGGTGGGTGAGGTCGCGCGAGCCGCGAAGGCCGCCGGCACGCCGATCCGGATCGGCGTCAACGCCGGCAGCCTCGACAAGCGCATCATGGCCAAGCACGGCAAGGCGACGCCCGAGGCGCTGGTCGAGTCGGCGTTGTGGGAGTGCTCGCTGTTCGAGGAGCACGACTTCTCGGACATCAAGATCTCGGTCAAGCACAACGACCCGGTCGTCATGGTCGCGGCCTACCGGCTGCTCAGCGAGCGGTGCGACTACCCGCTGCACCTCGGCGTCACCGAAGCCGGGCCGGCCTTCCAGGGCACGATCAAGTCGGCGGTGGCCTTCGGGGCACTGCTGGCCGAGGGCATCGGCGACACGATCCGGGTCTCTCTCTCAGCGCCTCCGGTCGAGGAGGTCAAGGTCGGCCTCGCGATCCTCGAGTCACTGAACCTCAAGCAGCGCGGCCTCGAGATCGTGTCCTGCCCGTCCTGCGGCCGGGCGCAGGTCGACGTCTACACCCTCGCCGAGCAGGTGACCGCGGGTCTGGAAGGGCTGACCGTGCCGCTGCGGGTCGCTGTGATGGGCTGCGTCGTCAACGGCCCGGGGGAGGCGCGCGAGGCCGACCTCGGGGTCGCCTCCGGCAACGGCAAGGGGCAGATCTTCGTCAAGGGCGAGGTCATCAAGACCGTTCCCGAGTCGCAGATCGTCGAGACGCTGATCGAGGAGGCGCTGCGGTTGGCCGAGCTCTACGACGGTCCCAGCGGCCAGCCCGCCGTCGCCACGTCCTGACGGCTCTACCCTTTCGCGGCATGGGAGAGCGGTTCGCCGGCCGCTACGAGCTGGTCGACCACCTGGGCGAGGGTGGCAGCGGCTCGGTCTGGCGGGCCTGGGACGTTAAAACCAGCCGGTACGTCGCGGCGAAGCTGTTGCGCCAGCGCGACGCCGAGGCGTTGCTGCGCTTCGTGCGCGAGCAGTCGATGCGGGTGGCGCACCCGCATGTGATCGCCCCGCACGGCTGGGCGGCCGAGGACGACGACGTCCTGCTCACGATGGACCTGGTGGCGGGGGGGTCCGTCGCGACGCTGCTCGCCGACTACGGGTCGATACCGCTGCCGATGACGCTGGTCCTGGTCGACCAGCTGCTGGACGCGTTGTCCGCCGTGCACGCGGCCGGCCTGGTGCACCGCGACGTCAAGCCAGCCAACCTGCTGCTCGAGCCGACCGGCACCGGGCCGCCCTTCCTGCGGTTGGCCGACTTCGGTATCGCCGTCGCGCTCGATGACCCCCGGCTCACCGTGACCGGGGCGGTCGTCGGGACACCGGGTTACGTCGCACCGGAGGTGGCGGCCGGAGCGGCGCCGGACCTCCGACAGGACCTGTGGGGCGTGGCTGTGCTTGCCCGGCACCTGCTCACCGGCGTTCGGCCTGGCACTGCGCCGAGCGGGATGCCGCTCGACGCGGAGGCGCAGGCCCCGCTGCCCGTACACCTGCCGGCAGAGGCGCTCGCCTGGATCGACTGGCTGGGTGCGCCGTGCCTCGCCGACCGACCGAGCGACGCGGGTGCAGCCCGGCTCGCGCTGCGGGGGCTCGGCTGCTGGACGCACCCGTGCTGGCAGCCCGAGGAGGAGGCGGTCGAGGTGTTCGACCACCTGGCCGCGTGGCCGTCCGGCTGGTCGCCGGAGGGGCCGGTCGATGCGGGTCGGGGCTGGCAGCCGTTTATCGAAGCCACGGTCACGCCGGACCCGCCCACGCGTCCGGATGCACGGGCTGGCCTTGACCCGCCCACCC
>JALZMX010000285.1 GCA_030857985.1 Actinomycetota bacterium
GATCACCGGTCATCTGCTGGACAGCGGCATCTTGTCGATGGTCCTCGACGACATCCGCGAGTACGACGGCGACTACGCGATCGACCGGTTCGACGTCGGCAAGGACCACACGGACGCCTCGCACGCCGGGATCACGGTCACCGCAGCTGACGACGACTCTCTACAGCGCCTGTTGATGCGGCTGCAGACACGGGGCGTGAACCTCGTCGATCCCGGCGAGGCTGCGACGTCGCAGACCGTTCAGGACGGCGTGTTTCCCGACGGCTTCTACTCCACCACCAACCTGGACACGCTGGTGCGAATCAGCGGTCGTTGGAGCGAGGTCGTCAACCCAGAGATGGACTGCGGTCTGGTCGTGGAAGGCGAGGGTGCGAGCCTACGGGTGCGCACGGTCCCGATGGCCGATGTGAAGGCGGGCATGCAGGTCATCTGCGGTGCACAGGGGGTCAAGGTGCGCACGCCCGAGCCGCCGCGCGGCGCCGGCGGGATGTTCGGCTTCATGGAGTCCGACGTGTCGTCGGAGAAGCCGCAGACCGTGCTGGTGCGCCAGGTGGCCGACGGCATGCGCGAGGCGAAGGCGGCCGGGAAACTGGTGCTGTGGGTCGGTGGCCCAGGCGTCGTGCACACTGGCGCGGCACCGGCGATGACGGCGCTGGTCGAGGCTGGCTACGTCGACGTGCTGTTCGCCGGCAACGCCTTGGCCACCCACGACATCGAGTCGGCGCTCTACGGCACGTCGCTCGGCGTCGACCTGGCGCAGGGGCGAGGAGTCGAGCACGGCCATGAACACCACATCCGGGCGCTGAACACGATCCGCAAGGCCGGTTCGATCGCAGCTGCGGTCGAACAGGGGGTGCTGACCGGTGGGATCATGCATGCGCTGGTGACCCACGACAAGGCCTTCGTCCTCGTCGGCTCGGTCCGCGACGACGGGCCGCTGCCCGACGTCTACACCGACGTGATCGAGGGACAACGGGCGATGCGCGGCCAGCTCGACGGGGTCGGCTTCTGCCTGATGGTGGCCACGATGCTGCACTCAGTGGCGACCGGCAACATCCTGCCGGCGTCCATACCACTGGTCTGCGTCGACATCAATCCGGCGACGGTCACCAAGCTCGCCGACCGCGGTTCCGCACAGGCCCGCGGCATCGTCACCGATGTCGGGTTGTTCCTGGAGCAGCTCGCGCTGGAGCTGGTGGAGAACTACCGCACCACCCGCTCCTGACCTCGGTCGCAGGATCAGGCATTCGTCGGGAAGGTGTGGCTGGCGCCGACCCGGTTCTCGGCGTGCGGCCATCGCGAGGTGACGACCTTGGCCCGGGTGTAGAACGACACTCCCTCTGCGCCATGGAGATGCTGGTCACCGAACAGGGAGTCCTTCCAGCCGCCGAACGAGTAGTAGGCCATCGGCACCGGGATGGGCACGTTGATCCCGATCATGCCGACCCGGACACCGCGCTGGAAACGGCGTGCGGCCTCGCCGCTGGAGGTGAAGATCGCCGTACCGTTGCCGTAGGGGTTGGCGTTGACCATCGCGATCGCCGCGTCGATCGAGTCGACCCGGAGCACCGAGAGGACCGGGCCGAAGATCTCCTCGCGATAGACGTCCATCTGGGTGGTCACCTCGTCGAGGACCGTGGGGCCGACGAAGAACCCGTCCTCGTGTCCGGGCAGCACGAGTCCCCGCCCGTCCACGCGGATGCGGGCACCCTGCTTCTCGCCGGAGTCGATGAGATCGAGGACGCGTGCGCGTGCCTGTGGGGTCACCAGCGGGCCCATCTCGCTGGTGGCGGCACGCCCCGGACCGACACGCACCCGGGCAGCCTTGGAGCTGACCGCCTCGGCGATCGCCCCACTGGCAGGGCCCACGGTGACCGCGGCGGAGATCGCCATGCAGCGCTCGCCGGCCGAGCCGAACGCGGCTGCCGCCAGGTGGTCGGCGGCGAAGTCGAGGTCGGCGTCGGGCAGCACGATCGCGTGGTTCTTGGCCCCGCCGAGCGCCTGCACGCGCTTCCCGGCGGTGCTCGCACGCTGGTGGATGTGGCGGGCGATCGGCGTCGAGCCGACAAAGGACACGGCCCGCACCTCGGGGTGGTCGAGCAGCGCGTCCACAGACCCCCGGTCGCCGTGAACGACGTTGAAGACTCCGTCGGGCAGCCCCGCCTGTGCCCACAGCTCGGCCACGATCATCGACGCGGAGGGGTCGCGCTCGCTGGGCTTGAGCACGAACGTGTTGCCGCACGCGATTGCCACTGGATGCATCCACATCGGCACCATCACCGGGAAGTTGAACGGCGTGATTCCCGCGACGACGCCCAGCGGCTCGCGGAAGGAGAACACGTCGACGCCGGCGGAGACCTCGTCGGAGTAGTCACCCTTGAGCAGCTGCGGTATCCCGCAGGCGAACTCCACCACCTGGAGCCCTCGTTCCACCTCACCGCGCGCGTCGGAGACGACCTTTCCGTGCTCGTCGCTGATGATCTCGGCAAGTTCGTCGATCCGTTGGTTGACCAGCTCCCGGAACGCGAACAGCACATTCGTACGCCGGCTCAGCGACGACCGCGACCACTCGGGAAAGGCGGCGGATGCAGCCCCTATCGCGGCATCGACGTCCGCCGGAGTGGCGAGCACCACCTCGGCCTGCTGTTGCCCCGTCGCCGGGTTCCACACCGGGCTGCGGCGCGCCGACTCACCGGCGCTGCGCCGGCCGCTGATCCAGTGCTCGATGGTTCTCACCGCTCGACACCTCCTGGGGTCGGTCCATGACGGTCGACATGATGTCTCGTCCGGCATTCGCGCAAACCAAGCAGCATCAGCGACGTGCCAGGTCGGCGGCGCCGATCAGGCCAGCCTCGTTGCCCAAGGTCGCCGTCCGGATCTCCAGCTCGGGCCGGTGCCGACGGCCAGTGAGCTGGGCACGAAACGCCGCCCGCGCGGGCCCAAGCAACAACTCGCCGGCCTCGGACACGCCGCCCCCGATCGCCACCACGGTCGGGTCGAGCACCGCAGCCAGTGACGCGATGCCCTCGCCGAGCCAGCGGCCCACGGCATCGAACAGCTCGACCGCGAAACCGTCACCCTCACGGGCGGCCGTGGTCACCATCAGGCCGTCGATCGACGCCGCATCGCCGCCGGCTCGCGCGAGCAGGTCTCCCGCCAATGGCGAGCCTGAGCCCGCGACCTCGCGAGCCTCCCGCACCAGTGCCGACCCCGAGGCGTACTGCTCCCAGCAGCCCCGGTTGCCGCAGCCGCAGAGGCGCCCACCGGGCACCACCCGCAGGTGGCCGATCTCGGCGGCGACGCCGAATCCGCCACGGTACAGCGCGCCGTCGAGCACCACTCCTCCGCCCACGCCTGTGCCGACCGTGACCAGCAGCAGGTCGTCGGAATCGTGTCCGGCGCCGAAACAGAACTCGCCCCACGCGGCCGCGTTGGCGTCGTTCTCGACCACCACGTCGAGGCCCACCAGCTGCACGAGTCGGGCCCGCAGCGGCTCGTCACGCCAGGCCAGGTTCGGCGCGAACAGCACGGTCGAGCGGTCCGCGTCGACGAATCCGGCGGCACCGATCCCGACCGCGGCAACCTCGTGCCGGGTGCGCAGCTCGGCGATGGCGTCGGCGACTGCGCTCTCGGTCGCGGACACGTCCTCGGCCGGTGTGTCGCGCCGGACCTTCTCCAGAATGTGTCCCTGTTCGTCGACGACGCCGGCCGCGATCTTGGTGCCGCCGATGTCGGCTCCGATGCCGAGGCTCATCAGCTGTCCTCCGAGTGTCGTCGCCAGGCAGTCGCGCCGTCTGCGCCGGATTCCACCCGCTGCTTCAGACCCTTGAGCGCGGTGTCGATGACGACCTTCTCCGCCTTGCGCCTGAGCAGCCCGATCATCGGGATCGACACGTCCACGAACAGCTGGTAGGTCACCTCGGTGGCCTCGCCGTGGTCCTCCAACACATACGCGCCCTCCATGGACTCGAGCACCTTGGCGCGCACCAGGGTCCAGCGCACCTCACGGTCGTCGTTCCAGCTGTAGGACAAGGTGTACTCGTCCCTGATCGGAGGGGCGTCGAGCACGAACCGGACCTGCTCGGCGCGGCCGTTGGCGCCGGTCCTGAGCACCTCGGCCTCTTGTACGCCGGTCGCCCAGCTCGGATAGGCCGCGAAGTTGCCGATCACCGACATCACCGCCGCAGCGGGGGCAAGGATGCGAATGCTCGAGGAGGTCTGCTCGGCCATGGCCCTGCCTCCGTCCACTGGACCCGACTGGGTCAACACTTCTGCCCGGAGCGTATCCGTCCCTCGCCGATGACTCCGGTGCGCGGACGACACCGTGCGTTTCGCACTACTTGCTGCCTGACCTCAGCGGTTGGTGATCTCGTCCCACCGTCGTGGCCCGCACGACGTTCAGCTCGCGAGCAGCTGAGCGAGGGTGGCAACGCTCACGCCCCAGTCCCACTCGCCCTCCATCCAGGCACGTCCCGCTCCCCCCAGCGCGGCGGCGCGTTCGCGCTCCGTCAGCAGCGGCGTGAGTCGCGCCGCCACCGACCCCGGGTTGCGCGGATCGACCACCCATCCCGTCTCACCGTGTCGCACCGTCTCCGGCGCACCGCCCGAATCTCCGACGATGACCGGCAACCCGCAGGCTGCCGCTTCGAGACAGACGATTCCCAGCGCCTCCGGCTCCAGACCAGCGAGCCGGGTCCGGCACGGCATCGCGAACACGTCGCCCGCATCGACGTACGCCGGTGTCTCCGCCCACGGCACTCCCCCCGTGAACAGCACCGACGACGCCACGCCGAGTTCAGCGGCCAGTCCCTGCACACGTGCGCGGTTCGGCCCGTCACCCACCAGCAACAATCGCGCATCCGGCGCCCCGGCCAGCACCCGGGGCCACGCCCGCAGCAACGTGTCCTGACCCTTGCGAGGAACCATTCGCGCGTGGCACACCACCACCGGCGCCTCGGCCGCGATGCCGAGCGAGGCGCGCACCGCCGCTCCCCCGCACCCGGGGTGGAACCGCGAGACGTCCACACCGGGTGCCAACCGCACCATCCGCGCAGCCGCGTGCGCACTGAGCCCGCGTGCGATGACGTCGCGGCACCATCTGCTGACGTACGTCAGCACGTCGCAGTCGTCGCCGATGCGGCGCAACGCCGCCCGCGCCACCGGCGTACGCGCCCACCAGGTCTCGTGGCCGTGCGTCAGCGCCACCACCCTGCCGGCGCCGGCCTCCCGCAGCCGCCCCGCCAGCAACCCCAGCGGCGCCGCTGCCCCGAACAGCACCCGGTCACAGCCGTACGACTCGAGCGCCGCGACCACCCGCCGCCCCACAGCGGGCGTCGGCAGCAGCGTCGAGGCACGATCGCGTACGACCGGAAAGGGCAGGCCGGCATCGAAGTCGGCACCTCCCGGCATCGACGCGGTGTAGACCACCACCTGGTCAACCGGCAGCCGTTCGCACAGCCCCAGCACGAACGCCTCGATGCCGCCGCGCCGCGTCGGGAAGTCGTTGGTGACGACCAGGGTCCGGCTCACCGGTCTGTCTCATCCACCGGCTCGACCGCGGACCCGACGTCGACGCCGTGCGCGTCGGCCCAGGAACACGCCATCGCGATCCGCTGCGCCGCGGTCGGATGGCTGCCGAAGACCAGGTAGGTCCACAGCGGCGGGTCCAGGTCGGCCAGGTTCGTCGTCGACAACCTCTGCTGCATCGCGATCATCGCGGTCGGGTCCGCGGTGAGGTCGAGCGCGTGCTGGTCGGCGCGCGCCTCCACCTGTCGACTGACCGCCGCCTCCACCGGGCTCACCCCCAGAGCTGCGACGCTCGCCAGCGCCAATACCATCGCCGCCGCGATCGGATCACCCGCCCCGGACACCCCACGCCGGCGCGCGAACCGGCTGCCGAGCACGAGATACAGGGCCGCCACCCCGGTCACCGCACCCACCGCGCCGATCGCCGTACCCACGAGCACGTCGTCCTCGTCCGCATGCCCCAGCTCGTGCGCCACCACCGACGCCACCTCGTCCGGCCGCGCCTCGTCGAGCAGCGTGTCGTAGACGACGATGCGCCGGGTCGAGCCGAAGCCGCTGACGTAGGCGTTCAGGCTGGTGGTACGACGGGACGCATCGGCCACCAGCACCTCGTCGACCGGCACACCGTCCTCCTCGGCCAGCTCCAGCAGGGTGCTCCGTAGCTCAACGTCGGCCATCGGCTCGAACCGGTTGAACACCGGCTCGAACACCACCGGATACAGGAACGACATCACCACGGTGACGACCGCGGCCGCCGCACCCGCCGGGACGAACCACCACCGTGGCAGCCACCGCGCCAGGCCCACCAGCACGAGGAACCCTGCTGCGGTCAGGCCCATCCCGATGCCCAGCTCCTTGGCCTCGTCCAGCAGCCAACCACTCCAGTCCTGCGTCGACAGACCCCAGCGCCGCAGCACCACCTCCACCCAGAGCTGGAACGGCAGCGTCACCAGCCACACCGCCGAGGCGACGACGACCACGACCGCCGGCACCTGCAGCCACCAACGACCGGGCCGTCGGGCTATCGACCGCACCACACCGAGCCCGCTCCGGGTCAGGCCGAGCGCCGCGGTGACGATCAGCCCTACGGCGAGCCCGAGGTATGCCGCCGGCCGCAGCTGCGCCTGGAACCGGTCGGCTCGCGCCACCTGATCGGCACTGAACGCCTCCAGGGCGCCTCCCCCCGACAACGGCTCGGCCGCACCCCACGGGGTGAGCACGGCAACCGTCGCCACCAACCCGATCGCAGACACCACCAGCGCCCACCAGGCCCATCTGCCGGCCCTGACCTGACGCCGACTCGGACGTTCGCTCGATCCGGCCGCAGCGGCCGTCCCTCGGATGGAACCTGATTGGTCTGCGGACGCTCTGGGATTTCGCGCCGAGCGATCGCAGACGAATCCGAGGAGGGTCAGGCCGACTCGACCGGCACGCGACCGGGTCGAGTCCGGCAGGGAGCGAGATGGTGATTGCCGACATCTCCAGGCCTCCCGGGCCGACCGGCGGGGGGTCACGCCAGGCCCCGCAGGTGCCGCCGCCACCGGCGCACGAAGGTGCGTTCGTCGGTGCCGAGCACGGCCTCGAACGCCGCCCCTACACCGCCTGCCCGCTGGGCGCGGCGGTAGAACCGCACCAGCGCGTCCTCCCCGTTCTGCTGCGCGATCAGGCGGCACGCCAACCAGGCCGATTCGTAGGACACGCCGAGTCGGTGGGCCGCGGTGGAGAAGTCGCCATCACTGGGCAACCCGGTCGGCGAACCCTCGCGGCGTACCCGGCTCAGCGCCTGACCCGCCGCCACCTCCACCGGCACCGGCGCCCGGGCCAGCGCAACGTAGTCGGCAAAGCCCTCGACCAGCCACAGCGGCAGGTCGCTCGTGCCGGCACCGGTTGCGGCACCGGTGGCGGCCCCGGTAGCGGCCCCGGTAGCGGCATGTGTCGCCTCGTGCGCCAGTACGACGCGCGCGCCGGTGCGCCCCAACGCGGTGAAGATCGGCGGGTTGAGCAGCACCCGGACCGGGGTGGTGGCGTCGCTGGTGCCGTCGGCCGCGCTGGTCACCGCGGCGATCGAGTCGTGAGACCCGGCAGACGCGCCGAGCAGCTGCTCGAGACCCTCGGTCGTGCGTGGCAACACCACCACGACCGTGCCGGGCCACCGCTCGAGCACCCGCCGCACGTCGCGCACGGCTCGCCGGGTCAGCGACGCGATCTCGTCGCTGCCCTCCGGTTGCGCCGACAGCAGCAGCGCCGCCCCGACCCGGCGGACATCGAGCCGGCCGAGCAGCCACTCGGGGGTACGGCCGGCACCGGGGGCGGAAAGGTCGACGAGCTTGGCCACCTCACCGCGGCGCACGAACGTCGCCCTCAGCTCGACCGCGACCGGGCGCTGGTCGTATCCGGCAAGTGCCCAACGCGCCTGCACGTCCGCGGTCCAGCGCGCCCCGCCGCTGACCTCGCCGACATAGCGCAGGGAGTACGACGAGAGCGGCATCCGGGTCAGATTGGCGAAGATCTCCTCGGCCAGGTCCCTGGCCCGCGGCGTGCTCGCGAACGTGGCGGCAAAGGCCCGCTCGTCCTGCGTCGTCACCGCCTGTTGCTGCCGGAACAGCGCGGCCGCGGCAGCGGCGGCCCGCACGGCCTCCGGGTCGGCCACGGCGCGGGCGTCGGTCGTGTTCATGCCACTCGACTGCGTGCCGCTGCCCGGAGCAGATGACGTGCCGTCGCCACGCAGTGCCAGGGCGCTGACGAGCAGCAGCGGCAGCACGACGACCGCGACGATGCCGAGAAACCGCGCAGACGTGGCCCGGCCACTCGGCTCGTCAGGACGCACCACGCCCCGATCCTAGGCAGCCGGTCGAGTCATCGGCCCTCCCTCACACGTCACGCCGACTCGACCGCTGGCGGGTCGAGCCCGGTCACGAGCCGCAGCGGAGGCACCAGGCCGGAGGCGGCGAGCACGTCGAGCGCCCGCGCCTCCTCGGCGTCGACACGCATCTCAGGTGGTGCACCGAGCAGGACCGTCACGACGCAGTCGCCGCAGCCGGGTCCGCGCACCGTGCAGGAATCGCAGTCGATGAGGATCGACTCGTCAGGATCCATCGGGCCCTCCGTCGTGGTGGAGAAGTCAACATCCACGACGCTAGAGCCAGCCACCGACAGCTGGCTCGAGACAGGTCAGCTGCGGGCGAGCAGGCGCACCAGCGCGACGGACGCAACCGGTCGGGCGCCCGACCGGGCGACGCCGTCGGCGACCTCACGGTCGCTCGACACCACGATGATGGGACGGCCGGTGGGTTCCGCGGTCACCAGCTCGCGGATCAGGTCGTCGGCGACGACATCGGCGGGGCTGAACATCACCCGCACCCCGCGCGGTGGCGTGACCGGCGGAGGAGCGGCCAGGTCGGCGCCGTCGAAGACCACGGTCACCTCGACCCGCTTCCGGGCCGCGACCGCGGCCATGCCGTTCAGCAGTCGGCTGCGCTGCTCGGCCAGCGGTGTGGTTGGCCACGCGGTCTTGGTCACGTTGTAGCCGTCGATGATCATATGTGCCCGGGGCAGGCCCAACAGCTCCTCGAGCAGGGCAGGGTCGTCGGGGGCCAACGCCGGGCCCACCCCCCTGGCGGGCCCTCCCGCTGGATCGTCGATGTTGGCCACCGCGCCGGTCACGGTGTCCGCCGGCAGGCCGGCCAGCGGCGGCAGGGCCAGCTCACGGCGCAGCCCCTGGGCCGACTCGAGCAGCGTGTCCAGCAGCAGCCGGGTCCGCATCGAGGCATACTCCCGCTCGTCACGCGTCCCCCGTCGAGAGGCTGCGGTCGCCTCCTCCAGCTCGGCGATGCGCGCGCGAGCCCGACGGGCCTCGACCTCGAACCGACCCTTGGCGGTCTGTGCCTCCTCCCGTTCGGCCAGCGCCTGCTCGGCGGCCGCCTGCGCCTCGCGCAGCTGCCGGCGTACGTCGGAGAGCCGGCGGCGCAGCTCGGCGTTCTCCGTCTTGACCCGGGTCAACCGTTCCCGCGACCGTTCGCGTTGGTCGTGAGCGTCTCCGCGTGCCTGCTCCAGCTGGCGGCGCACGCGCTCCAGGACGGCGTCGTCGCCCACATTCGGCGCCGTCGGCGGCAGCTCGGCAGAACCTCTGACCGTGTCGACCCAGCCGGCCGGACGCAGCAGGTAGGCGAGCGCCGACACCTCGACCGGGTCAGCCGCCGCCGGGAGCGTGCCGTTGTCGAGCGCGCGCGAGATCTCGGGTGCACCGACGCGGACCTGGCGCGCGACCCGTGCACGAAACTCGGGGTAGGTCTCCAGCGCGGCCGCGATCTGAGTCGCCGCCAGCCTTGCCCGGCGTACCGGCGCGAACGACGCCACCCGACGCAGGGACGCGGGCAGCTGCTCGGCGGGCACCTTGCCGAGCGCGTCGGCCGCCAGTGCGACGACGCGCGCCCGCACGGGCTCGGGGAGCAGGGCGGACAGCTGCGCCTCCGACTCGGCGGGCGCGTCTTCGGGTCCGGTCTCCTGCTCGGTGCTCACATCTCGGCCTCCTGTCGCTGTCGCTGTCGCTGTCGAGCCTATGGGGTCGGGCGCGGCGCACCGGTTCTGTCGGTCGTCGCCTCTAGCGTCACCGACATGAGACTGCTGCTCGATCCGACACACCCCCGCGCCGACAGCGCAGGGGTTGCCGGCAACGCGGTGCAGGCCAGCTTCGACGAGCTCGGGCGCCCGCTGAGAGACATCACCTTCTGCATCGTCGACCTCGAAACCACCGGTGGCTCGGCCGCGGCCGGGTCGGCGATCACCGAGATCGGTGCGGTCAAGGTGCGCGGCGGCGAGGTGGTCAGTGAGTTCCAGACGCTGGTCAACCCACAGACCACGATCCCGCCGTTCATCGCCGTGCTCACCGGCATCACCGACGCGATGGTCGCAGCCGCGCCGACGGTGGCACAGGCGCTGCCGTCGTTCCTCGAGTTCGCCCGCGGCTCGGTGCTGGTCGCGCACAACGCACCGTTCGACGTCGGCTTCCTCCAGCACTACGCCGCTAGCCTCGGCCATCCTTGGCCGGCGTTCGAGGTGATCGACACCGCCCGGCTGGCCCAACGGGTGCTCACCCGTGACGACGCCCCCAACTGCAAGCTCGCCACGTTGAGCCGACTGTTCCACTCCCCGACTACGCCGATCCACCGAGCCCTCGACGACGCGCGCGCCACCGTGCACGTGCTGCACGGTCTGTTCGAGCGGCTCGGCCCGCTCGGCGTGCAGACCCTCGAGGAGCTGCACACGTTCTCGGCGCGGGTGACACCGGCCCAACGCAAGAAGCGTCATCTGGCCGAGCAGCTGCCCCATGCGCCGGGTGTCTACCTCTTCCGCGACGCCCGGGAGCACATTCTCTACGTCGGCACGTCGAAAGACCTGCGGACGCGCGTGCGCAGCTACTTCACCGCAAGTGAGACCCGCTCACGGATGGGTGAGATGGTCGGCCTGGCCGAGTCGGTCACCGGCATCGAGTGCACGACCTCGCTCGAGGCGGAGGTGCGTGAGCTGCGGCTGATCAAGCAGCACAAGCCGCGCTACAACCGACGCTCCCGTCACCCGGAGCGCGCCGGGTGGCTCAAGCTCACCGTCGAGCCCTGGCCGCGGCTGTCGCTGGTCCGGCAGCTGCTGGACGACGCCGCCACCTACCTCGGGCCGTTCTCGTCACGGCGCTCGGCAGAGCGGGCGCTGGCTGCGCTGCACGAGGCGTTTCCGATTCGGCAGTGCACCGGGCGGCTGCCGCGCGAGTCGCGCCGTTCCGCGTGCGCACTGGCCGAGATGGGGCGCTGTCTCTCGCCCTGTGACGGCAGCACCGACACCAAGACCTACTCGGCGCAGGTCGACGCGCTGCGCGCCGCGATCGTCGGTGATCCGGCCCGGGTGGTGCACGTGCTCGGGGCCAAGATGGCCCGGCTGGCGCTCGAGCATCGGTTCGAGGACGCCTCGGTGCAGCGCGACCGGCTCACCGCCTTCGTCCGCGCCGCTTCGCGCACCCAGCGGATCGAGGCGCTGACCAGCTGTCCGGAGCTCGTCGCTGCTTGCCGAGACGGCGTCGGAGCGTGGCAGGTCCACGTCGTCCGGCACGGGAGACTGGCCGCCGCCGGTGTCATCCCGGCCGGCGTGCACGCCGGTGAGTGGGTGCGCACGCTGCGCGCCGGCGCCGAGACGGTGACGCGTGGCCCTGGACCGATTCCCGCAGCGACCGCGGAGGAGACCGAGTGCGTCCTGCGGTGGCTCGAGACACCCGGCGTCCGTCTGGTCCACGTCGACGGCGAGTGGGCCTGTCCGCTGGGTGGGGCGGAGTCGCATCGCCACCGCCTTGACGAGGCCGAGGAGTCCACCTGGGCAGCGGCTCCGTTCGACGACCGGCGGCGCCTTCGCATGACGCATCGACCGGTCCGCTGACGCAGCGACCGGTCCGCTGACGCAGCGACACCCTCGGCCGGCGCCCCGATCTCCATCGGCGTTAGGCTTCGGCATCGTCGGCCGCACCCGGGAGGTTCCGTTGATCACCGCGATCGTGTTCGTGAGCGCCGAAGTCGCGCAGATCCCGCAGGTCGCCGAACGGATCGCCGAGATCAATGGCGTCAGCGAGGTCTACTCCGTCACCGGTGACATCGACCTGATCGCGCTCGTCCGAGTACGCCGTCACGAGGACGTCGCCGAGGTGGTGCCGGGCGGCATCAACAAGGTTCCTGGCGTGCTCGCCACCGAGACGCACATCGCGTTCCAGGCGTTCTCCCAGCACGATCTGGAGGCGGCCTTCAGCATCGGCCTCGATGAGTGAGGTCCGAGCCGCCTTGCCGCACTGAAGATGCAGGCGTCCCGCTGACGATCGGCTAGCGGCGTGTGAGTCGGGCCGTGTCGCCGATCGAGATGGTGCCGGTCCGGATGATGTGTGCTTGCAGGCCGAGCAGCACGTCGTGGGTGCGCCCCAGGACTCTCAGAGCCGGCGGTCCGGCCGGCACGTGCGCCTGTGGCTGGTCGACCATGACGCAGCGCGGCATGCCCGGCCCCAGCCGCAGCACGACCTCGGAGCCGAGGGTGAGCTCGCCGTCGGTCCACGCATCCTCGACGAAGCCGAAGCCCTCGGTGTTCAAGACGATGTTCGCCCGCAGCCGGCGGGCGTCGACCCGGCCGCCGACGAGCTGCTCGACGCGGCGGATCGAGGAGGTGGTGACCAGGTGCACACCGCACTCGTCGTGGTGGCGGATCGTCGTCTCCCGCCGCACCGTAAGGCTGCGACCGAATGCTCGACTGAGGGCTTCCGCCGCTGCCGGCTCGTCGACCCGGTAGGTCCCACCGTCGGGGCTGTGCAGCGCGGGAAGCTCGCCGGCGAGCGAGTCTGCGTCGGCCACCGTGGACCGCCAGCTCATCAGGCCTTCGACCTTGCGGAACCGGCGGGTGTTCTTCCCGCTGGCAATCCCGCCGTCGGCGGTGTAAACCGCCCACTCCCGGTCGTGCAGGAGCCCCCGATAGCCGACGGCGG
>JALZMX010000297.1 GCA_030857985.1 Actinomycetota bacterium
TGGCCGCGGAATGCCTCCTCGAGCCACCAGGCGGCGCGGTCACGCGTCACCTTGGCGTCGATGAGCAGGGGTGAGCGACGGTCGCCGGCGAGCCACGGCGCGACCGGATCCAGGTCGGCGGCGCTGCGCACGGTGAGAGCCTCGAAGCCGTAGCCACGGGCGATCGCGGCGATGTCGGTGGGCGGGAACGACACCGTCTCCAGTGGGAAGCCGTCGGGGCCGAAGTGGTGCACCTCGGCGCCGTACGCATCGTCGTTGTAGACCACGACCACCATCGGCAGGCGCAGTCGTACGACGGTGTCGAGCTCGGCCGCGCTCATCAGCGCACCGCCGTCACCGAGGGCAGCGACCGCCAGCCGGTCGGGCTGCGCCAGGGCGGCACCGATCGCGGTCGACAAGCCCAGCCCGATCGACTGGAACGCCTGGGTGAAGCAGAAGCCCCACTCATCCGGCACCGACAAGAACATGCTCGGGTAGCCCATGAAGTTGCCGGAGTCGACCGCCACGAGGCGTTCATCCGGCAGGAGGTCGTCGAGCGCGATGCTCAACCTGCGAGGGTCGATGCGGTCGGCGCTACCGGTGTCGTCGTACGCCACGTCGCGCCAGCGGATCGACGCGGTGAGCGATTTCGCCGTCTCAGGCGTGCGATAGCCGCGCCGGCGGTGGCCGAGGCGGGTGAGCTCGGCCGACGCCGCGCGTGCTGCCTCGCGCACATCACCCACCACTCCGACGTCCACCTCACGATGCGCACCGATCGCGTCCGGGTCGTCGTCGACCTGGGCGACCGTCGCCGACGGCCCGACCAGACGCCCGTGCCGCATCGTCCACATGTTCAGCGCGCACCCCCAGCCGACGATGAGGTCGGCGCCGCGGATCAGCTCCGCCGCCAGCGGTGAGGCGAACCCACCCGAGACGTCGAGCGACCAAGGGTTGCCGTTGAACAGTCCCTTGGCCACCGCCGAGGTGGCGAGCAGCGCACCGCACTGCTCCGCCAGCGCCTCCAGCAGGTCGCGGCTGCCGGATGCCCGGGCACCTCGCCCCGCGACGAACACGGGCCGCTCCGCCCGAGCGAGCGCCGCGACCAGCCCGGCCACGTCGCCAGCACAGGGCGTCAGCGGTCGCGGCGCCGGCTCCGGTGTGGCGTCCATGCCGTGCGGAGGAACCTCGAGCGCCTGCACGTCCAGCGGCAGGTTGAGTACGACGGTCCGCCGCTGGTACCGCGCGGTAGTGAACGCCGCGGTGGCCTCCGCCACGGCGCTCCCGGCCGAGGTGATGCGTGCCGGCACCGCGCCCACAGCGGTTGCCAGCGCTGACTGGTCGACGTAGAAGTTGGACCGCGCCTGGGTGACCTCGGCCGCGAGCACCAGCATCGGGGTCCGGCTCTTGGCCGCCTCGACGATGCCGGTCATGGCATTGGTCAGCCCGCACCCCTGGTGCACGCTGACGGCCGAGACCGTGTCGCTCATCCGCGCGTAGCCGTCGGCCATCGTCGCCGCGCCGCCTTCATGCCGGGCCGCGACGAACCGCGCACCGGCCCCGACGAGCGCGTTGGTGACGTGGAAGTTGCCGGAGCCGACCACCCCGAAGACGTGGTCGACGCCCAGCCGGCCCAGGGTTCGGCCCACCGCGGCGGCAACCTGCATCAGCGCGCCACCAGCGCCAGCACCCGCGCGGGAGCACCCGACCCGGTGACGATCGGCAGCGGACCGGCGATGAGGACGGAGCCGGTGGGCGGCAGCGACGAGAGGTTCTGCAGCTGGGTGAGGCCGTACTTGTCGGAGCCCATCAGGAAGGAGTGGCAGGGGAAGGGTGGGTCGAAGGAATGGGCGGCACCCGCGTCGGTGCCCACGGTCTCGACGCCCACGCCGAGGACGGCTGACTCCTGGGCGACCCACCGGGCGCACTCGACCGACATCCCGGGGGTGTGCGGCCCCGTGTCGTCGGCGTTGGTGAACGCTTCCTGGCTGCCCGACCGGGTGTCCCACCCCGTGCGGTAGAGCAGCCAGCCGTCCTCGGGCAGGTCACCGTGCTCGGACTCCCACGCCTGGATGTGGTCGATCTCCAGCAGGAAATCCGGGTCGGCGCTCGCCTCGGCGGAGAAGTCGAGCACCGCGGCCGGCGCGATGAGCCGGCGAGCGGGCACGGAGGCGACGTCGTCGAGCTCACGTCCACTGACCCAGTGGTTTGGCGCGTCGAAGTGGGTGCCGGTGTGCTCACCGCTGCGGAAGTTGTTCCAGTACCACGCCGGGCCGCGGTCGTCGTACCGGCTGATCTCCTCGAGCGCGAACGTCGCGGTCTGGCCGAACTCCGGCGGGAGCTGGATCACCGGGGTGTCGCTGGACAGCGGCGAGGTCAGGTCGACGACCTCGACCTCACCGCGGGACAGGGCGGCGGCGAGCTCGGTGAGGACGGACATGGTGGGCTCCTCGGCAGCGGTCGTGGTCGGGCTCATGGGTCAGGGTCGCCAGCGCTGGTGGTGGGTGCTGGTCTCGCCCTCGTGGATCAGCTGAAGTTGCGGTTTGGGACCGTCGGCGCGGCCGGACTGCGGGGGGCGGCGCCCGGCTCGCCAGGCCTGGGGCCAGCGGACGCCAGGCCCGTCGTACCCCTGCTCGGCGGCGGCGTGCAGCGTCCAGTTCGGGTCGTAGAGGTGCACACGTCCGAGCGCGCAGAGGTCGGCGCGTCCGGCGAGCACGAGCGAGTTGACGTCGTCGTACGACGAGATCACGCCGACGGCGATGGTGGGGATGCCCACCCGGTTGCGGATCGCGTCCGCGAACGGCGTCTGGAAGGAGCGGCCGAACGCAGGCCGCTCGTCGGGCGTCACCTGCCCCGACGACACGTCGATCGCGGCGGCACCCGCGGTGTCGAACCACCGCGCGACCTCGACCGCGTCGTCACCGGTGATGCCGCCGTCGACCCAGTCGGTGGCCGAGATCCGCACCGTCATCGGCTTGTGCGCCGGCCACACCGCGCGCATCGCCCGGAACACCTCCAGCGGGTAGCGGAGCCGGTTGTCGAGCGAGCCGCCGTAGGCGTCGGTGCGCTGGTTGGTGATCGGTGAGATGAACGACGAGAGCAGGTAACCGTGGGCGCAATGCAGCTCGAGCAGGTCGAAACCGGCCTGATGGCCCCGCCGCGCGGTGCCGACGAACTGCTGCTTGATCTGGTCGAGGTCGGCGAGGCTCAGCTCGCGCGGCACCTGGTTGACGCCGGGCTGGTACGGCAGCGGGGACGGGGCGACGACCTCCCAGTTGCCCTCGTCGAGGGGCTGGTCGATCCCCTCCCACATCAGCTTGGTCGAGCCCTTGCGACCGGAGTGGCCGACCTGGAGGCCGATCTTGGCCGACGACTCGGTGTGCACGAAGTCGGTGATCCGGCGCCAGGCATGCGCCTGCTCCTCGGTCCAGATGCCGGTGCAGCCAGGGGTGATGCGGCCGGTGTCGGAGATGCACACCATCTCGGTCATGACCAGGGCGGCCCCGCCGAGCGCCTTGCCGCCGAGGTGCACGAGGTGGAAGTCGTTGGGCATGCCGTCCACCGAGCAGTACATGTCCATCGCGGACACGACGACCCGGTTGGTCAGCTCGAGCTCACCGAGCCGGAACGGATGGAACATCGGCGGTCGTGGATCGCCGGCCGCCACGCCGCGGCGACGTTCGTGGTCGGCGAACCATGCGTCCACGCGCTGCACGAACTCGGGATCGCGGACCTTGAGGTTGTCGTAGGTGACCCGGCGGCTGCGGGTCATGATGTTGAACGCGAACTGCTGAGGCTCCTGGTGGGTGTACTGGCCGAGGTTCTCGAACCACTCGAGGCTGGCCTGGGCGGCCCGCTGCGTGGAGAGCACCACCGGCTTGCGCTCCTGCTCGTAGGCGTCGAGCGCTGCGTCGACGGTCGGCTGCTCGTGCAGGCAGGCGGCCAGCGCGAGCGCGTCCTCCATCGCCAGCTTGGTCCCGGACCCGATGGAGAAGTGTGCGGTGTGTGCGGCGTCGCCGAGCAGTACGACGTTGTGGTGGCGCCAGCGCTCGTTGCGCACGGTGGTGAAGCTGATCCACTGTGAGTTGTTCGCCATCACCTCGTGGCCTTCGAGCACGTCCGCGAACAGGTCCTTGACGGCGTCGATCGACTTGTCGTCGGACTCGCCCGGCACGAACTCGCGCTGAGCGAACGCGTCGAAGCCGGCGGCCCGCCAGACCACTTCGTTCATCTCGATGATGAAGGTGCTGCCGGTGGAGTCGAACGGGTAACCGTGGATCTGCATCACGCCGCACGGCGTCTCTCGGACGTAGAAAGTGAACGCGTCGAAGACCTTGTCGGTGCCCAGCCACATGTACTTGCAGGTGCGCACGTCCAGGGTCGGCGCAAACGTCTCCGCGTAGCGCCGCCGTACCGCGGAGTTGAGCCCGTCGGAGGCGATGACGAGGTCATGGGTGCGGGCGAGCTCGTCGACGTCGGGAGCCTCGGTGCGGAAGTGCACGCTTACCCCGAGCTCGTGGCAGCGTTGCTGGAGGAGCTCCAACAGCCGTTTGCGGCTCATGGCGGCGAAGCCGTGGCCGCCGCTGGTGAGGACCTCGCCGCGGTAGTGCACGTCGATGTCGTCCCAGCGGGCGAACTCGCGCTGCATCTGCGCGAAGATCGTGGGGTCGGCGTGCTCGATGCCCCCCAGCGTCTCGTCGGAGAACACCACCCCGAAGCCGAAAGTGTCGTCGGCTGCGTTGCGCTCCCAGACCGCGATCTCGTGACCGGGGCCGAGCTGCTTGGCCAGCGCGGAGAAGTACAGGCCTCCCGGGCCACCTCCGATGACCGCGATCCGCACGTGCTCTCCCGTTGTCGCTCTCCCGTTGTGGCAGGAACGCTCGTCAGAGTATGTTGCCTCTGCGACGGTCGTCAAGCAAACGTTAGGAGCCCGCGGCGATGGGTCAGCGACGGTACGACGGACGCACGGCTGTGGTCACGGGCGGCGCCGGCGGGATCGGCCGCGCGGTCTGTGCGGCGCTGGCTGGGGAGGGAGCTCGGGTGGCGGTCGTCGACGTGGCCGAGGACGCCGTGGCGGAGACCGTCGAGGCGCTGCGGTCGTCGTACCGCGCGAGAGCGGAGGGCTTCGCCGTGGACGTGCGCAACGCGGCGGAGGTGGAGTCGCTGATGCAGGACGTGCACGACCGGCTCGGCGGGCCGCACGTGCTGGTGGCGCTCGCCGGCGGCTCACTCGGCACTCCGCGCGACCTGGAGGACATCGCGTCCGATGACGTGGACCTCGTCGTCGACGTCAACCTCAAGGGCACGTTCTACTGCTGCCAGGCTGTGGTGCCGTTGATGGCAGAGGCGGGCGGCGGCGCGATCGTGACCACGTCGTCGATCGGAGGCCGTCAGCCCTCTCCGGTGACCGGTGTGCCCTATGCGGCGTCGAAGGCGGCGATCGTCGGGCTGACCAAGCGGCTGGCCCGCGAGGTCGGCGACCGTGGTGTGCGGGTCAACGCCATCGCGCCGGGGCTGTTCCTCACCGGCCGGCTGCAGCAGATGTACGACGACATGCCGGAGCACGAGCGCCGGGAGGTGCTCGACGCGATCCCGCTGGGCCGCTTTCCGGAGCTGCGCGAGGTCGTCGACCCGATCCTGTTCCTGGCCTCCGAGGAGGCGTCGTACATCACCGGCGTCGTGCTCGACGTCAACGGCGGCCGCTTCATGCCGCTCTGACCGTCGTACCCCGCCATACCGCGCCGTTGCTCCCTCTGTTGTAGCCCTCCTCCCTCTTCGCGCCGAGATTGCCCATCTCGTCGAGGCTCCTCCCGCCGAGATTGCGCATCTGGGCGAACGCGGGAAAGTGGGAGAGGGGGGGCCGTGCTGTCACGGCCGTGATGCAGGTCAGCCGCCGGCATCGAGCTGCGGTGGGGCAGCCAGACCGAACCGCTGGATCAGCTCGGGCAGCGTCTCGAAACGCATCTGCAACCCGTACCGGCCCGTTGCCTCAGCCATGCCATTCGAGATCGGGCGGCGCGTCGGCCGGGAAGAAGCCGGCGAGCTCGTCGAAGTAGTTCTCGAAGCCTGAGGGCGAGATGATCTCCAGCAGCCGCGCTTCGGTGTCACCATTGTTGAAGAACGTGTGCCACTGCGCGCGGGGCTTGAGGACGAGGTCGCCGGTCTTGCCGGTCACCACGTCGTCGCCGAGTACGAACCCGATCTTCCCGTCGGTCACCATCGAGTACTCGTCCTCGCGCTGATTCATGTGCATCGGTGCCGCCAGCTCGCGCGGCCTGAGGCGGTGCTCGACGATGGAGAACCGCCCGTCGGTCGAAGCGCCACTGAGCAGGGTGCGCGCGCTGACTCCGCCCATCCAGTGCGTCATGCCTTGGTCGTCGCCGACGAGATGCGCAACCTCGGCGAGAAAGAGGGGGTCAGCCGAGAAGGGCGGCGCGCACCGTGTCGGGCCAGCGTGCCGCACCGTCACCGTGCGGGTCGGCGTTGACGCAGACGAACGAGCCGCGTGCCGCGAGCTGGTCGCCGCGGCGTACGTCGAAGTCGTAGCGCAACGACGACCCGCCGACCTCGGCGACCCGCAGCTCGAGGCTCACCCGGTCACGGAACCACAGCCGGGCCAGATAGTCGACCTCGTAGTGCACCCGCGGCACCGTCCCGAACAGCCCGATCAGTCCGAGCCGGTCGAGCAGCTCGGCCTCGGCCGCCTCGACCCAGCGGATCACGGTGGCGTGGTGGTAGTGACCGGCCGCATCGGTGTCCGGCCACTCGACCGACCGCTCGATGACGACTCGGGCAGGCTCGGTCACGAAGGCGCCAGGGCGCTCGGCTCGCTGCCCTTCTCTGCGCTCTGGCGCAGCCGGAACCGCTGCAGCTTGCCGGTGGACGTGCGCGGCAGCTCCGACACGAACTCGACTACGCGGGGATACTTGTACGGCGCGATCCGCTGCTTCGTGTGGTCCTGCAGCTCGCGCATCTTTTCGGCGTCACCGTCGACACCGGACGCCAGCACGACGTACGCCTTGACCAGCTGGCCGCGCGCCTCGTCGGGCAC
>JALZMX010000001.1 GCA_030857985.1 Actinomycetota bacterium
GCGTGCACCACCCGGTGCAGCGCGATGCCTACCTCGGAGTCCTCCAGCAGCTGCTGCATCGCCCGGAACGCCACCACGATCGCGAACGTCGGCGGTGCCTCGTCTCCGTTCCCCGCTTCGGCGCCAATCGCGGTGAGGAAGTCCCGGATCTTCTCCCGGCCCACCTCATAGGGAGCGGTGGCTGGGAAGGTGCGTCCGGCCAGGTCGGCGTCGACGGACATGGGCGCGACGCTACTGCACCGGCACGCCGGTCAGCGGGTCTCGCGATGGGCGGTGTGGCTGTGGCAACGCGGGCAGTACTTCTTCAGCTCGAGCCGGTCAGGGTCGTTGCGACGGTTCTTCTTGGTGATGTAGTTCCGCTCCTTGCACTCGGTGCAGGCCAAGGTGATCTTGGGGCGGACGTCGGTGCTTCTGCTGGCCACGAGGGTGCCTCTTCTTCGGGTGGATGTCGCTGGTCGTTCTGCGTCGTGCGGCTGCCGGCGCTGCGTCGTACCCGGCAGGTGGTCCTGTAGCGGGGGCGGGACTCGAACCCGCGACACCACGATTATGAGCCGTGTGCTCTGACCGCCTGAGCTACCCCGCCATGGATCCGGTCGACCTCGCCGTCACGGGCGAAGACCTCCAGGTCCAGAGCCCCAATACGGAATCGAACCGTAGACCTTCTCCTTACCATGGAGACGCTCTGCCGACTGAGCTATTGGGGCGGGCGACCTCAGAGAATACACAGCGCGCTCGCCCGACCGGAAATCGTCTCAGCGCCCGGCCGAGGCTGTGCCCAGTCCGCGGGCACGGACCAGGCCGACGACGTGGCAGGTGTTGGATTCGAACCAACGTAGGCGATGCCGACGGATTTACAGTCCGCTCCCTTTGGCCACTCGGGCAACCTGCCGAACTCGCCGCCCCGGGTCGGACCCCGGCGCGGCGAGGGGAAACAATAGCGCAGCGCCTCGTGCCCCGATGACGCGCACCACCTCGATCTTCAGGAGGCAGACATGGCTGGCGACTCGTCGTTCGACATCGTGAGCAAGATCGACCGGCAGGAGGTCGACAACGCGCTCAACCAGGCCGCCCGGGAGCTCTCGCAGCGATTCGACTTCAAGAACACCGGGGCCCAGGTGAAGTGGTCCGGCGACGAGGTGATCGAGATCAGCGCCAACGCCGAGGACCGGACGCTGGCCGCCCTCGACGTGCTCAAGGAGAAGCTGGTCAAGCGCGGCGTCTCGCTGAAGGTGCTCGACACCGGTGAACCGCGGCAGTCGGGCAAGGAGGTCCGGGTCTCTGCGACGCTCAAGGAGGGCATCGCCCAGGACCAGGCCAAGAAGGTGTCCAAGCTCATTCGTGACGAGGGGCCCAAAGGCGTCAAGGTGCAGGTGCAGGGTGACGAGCTGCGGGTGTCGAGCAAGAAACGAGACGACCTGCAGGCCGTGATCGCCCTGGTCAGGGAGCAGGACCTCGACTTCGCGGTGCAGTTCGTCAACTACCGCTGAGTTGCCGCGCCGACCGGCCCGTCACCCCGCCCCCGGCCGCTGAGTGTGACGTTCTCGACCGACTCGCCGGCGTGGCGCGTCGGAAACGTCACACTCAGCGGGAGGGCCCTACCTGATCAGGTGGAACACGAGCGCGGTGCGGCCTCCTCGCAGGTCGAAGACCAGCAGCCGCCCGCCAACGCCCTCGTAGGCGCCCGTGCCGCCGGTTACCGGAATGACGTTGTCCCTCGGCGCGAACAGCCGACCAGCGATCTCGATCTTGCCCTTGCCCCGGATGTTGATGGTGCCCAAGCAGCCGAACGTGCGCACCGCCAGCTCGCAGCGCACCGAGTCACGCCCGACCCGGTCACGGCCGCTGCTGTCGAAGACTCGCTCCTCGAACACGAAGAAGTCACCGGCGTCGAAGCCGTCCTCGTTGATGTCGATCTCCCGGCCGCGCACCGCCTCGCTGACGAACGCGAGCGTCCTGCCCTGCCGCTGTCCGGCCGCCTGCTGCTCGGCCTGGGCCATCGACGCCGCCGCAGGTGCCGCCGGCCACCCGGCCGAGGAGCCGAACCGGCTCCTCGCGTCGTTGTCCCCCGAAGCGCTCGCGACGCCGTACCACCCAACCCCGATCAGCATGACCACCGCGCCGACGGCACCTACCACTCGACGGGACATGACTACCTCCTCTGCGCCGCAGCGCCCCGGTGGCACCGCGAGCGCTTCGGACGCTAGTAGCGCCCGTCAGGGGGGTCAAGGAAACTCTTGGCGCCGCCGCCGGGAACAGCTGGAGTATTGACGACCGGGCCGGCCGCCTGCTTCGCGGCGGCCTTGCGAGCGGCGGCGATCTCCTTGGGGTCCTCGGCATGGGGACCGAGCGCCGGGGGCGGCGGGACCGTCCACATCCAGTCGCGCAGCCGGTCCCTCTCGTGGGTGAGGTCGCGGATGTCCAGCTCGGCGTACTCGAACTCCGGGGACCAGTGCAGCGCGTCGAAGGGGCACGCCTCGACGCAGATGCTGCAGTACATGCAGATCGAGTAGTCGATGGCGAAGCGGTCCAGCACGTTGCGGCTGCGTTCGCGGCCACCGGGAGCGACCGGCTCCTGGCTCTCCTCGTGCGACTCGATGTAGATGCACCACGCCGGGCACTCGCGCGCGCAGAGCATGCAGACCGTGCAGTTCTCCTCGATCAGCGCGATCACTCCGCGTGAGCGCGGCGGCAGCTCCGGCATCACATCGGGGTAGCGCGCAGTGGCCGAGCGCCGGGTGAGGTTGTTCCAGATCACGCCGACCCGGCTCCGTGTCTCCCGCACCAACGCCTCGACCCAGTCAGCCATCGGTCGGCTCCTCGCCATCCGAGCGGCGGCGCCGGCGAGCGGGTTGGGTGGGCACCGCGTGCGCCAGCGGGTCAGGCGCGTCGCCGCCGGGCTCACGCGGTCCCCACTGCCCCGGCTCGGGAACACCGGGCGGCCGCATCCGCCGGCGGCTCGGCGCACCGGAGCCCAGGTCGGACTCACCCGGCTCCTTGGTGCCCGGCCAGGGTTTGGCCACGCGGGACGCCAGCACGAAGTCCTTGCGCAGCGGGTGGCCCTCGAACTCCTCCGGCAGGAGCAGATGTCGGGCGGCATGGCGTGCCGGTTGACCGTCGCGGAATGTGATCCCGAACATCTCCTCGGTCTCGCGCTGGTGCCAGTCGGCCCCGGCGAACACGCCGGTGAGGGACGCCAGCTGCGGTGCGTCGCGGCCAACCCTCGTGCGCAGCAGCAGGGAGTCGACGTGTCCGCGTCCGGGGTTGGCCAGGTGCGCGACGACGCTGAAGCCCTCGGCCAGCTCGTCGACTGCAGACAGCCAGTCGAAGAAGGTGCAGCCGAGCTCGTCGCGGGCCAGCGCCGCCGACGCGACCCAGCTCTGGTCGGGCACGTCCACGGTCAGCGGGCCGAACCCCGCGTCGTACCCGCCGAAGACGTCGGCCACCCGCTCAGCCCACGCCATGGTCGTCCTCGGGCAGCGGCTGGCGCACCAGCGGACTCAGCAGCGACTTCGCGGAGAACCGTCGCCGTCGCTCGGGTGGACTCCGGTCGCGGTGGCGCTCTGTCAGCGACTCGGCCGCAAGCTTGTCCTGCAGCGTGAGGATCCCTTGGAGCAACGCCTCGGGTCTGGGCGGGCAGCCGGGCACGTAGACGTCGACCGGGATGATCTGGTCGACGCCCTTGGTGACGCAGTAGGAGTCCCAGTACGGGCCGCCCGAGTTCGCGCAGGAACCGAACGAGATGACGTACTTCGGGTCGGGCATCTGCTCATGGAGGCGACGCACCGCCGGCGCCATCTTGTCCGTGACGGTGCCGGAGACCACCAACAGGTCGGCCTGGCGGGGCCCGGGGGCGAACGGGACCACGCCGAGGCGGGTGAGGTCGTGGCGTGCCATCGTCGTCGCGATGAACTCGACCGCGCAGCAGGCCAGGCCGAAGTTGAAGACCGACAACGAGTAGCGGCGGCCCCAGTTGAGCACGAACCGCGCCGGCTGCGGAGCGAGGCTCGCCAGGCCCACCACCGACCGGCGTTGCTCGACGTGCCCCGACCTCGGCATGCCGAGGCCGACCAGCCGCTTCCCGCGACTCTCACCCGCTGGCGTGGGACCGCCTTCAGCACCGGCCATGGGCATGAGTCTAGGGACGGCGGGCAGAACCGATGCAGGCATGTGGTCGGACAGATCACAACTTCTGTCCGAGACATTGCGTGGGTGAGGGGTAAGTCAGCCGTAGCATGGAATGCAGACATTCGGGAGGTATGCACGGTGACCAAACAGGTCCTCCAGCTCGATCGGGTCATCATCCGGCTCGCGGGCGACTCCGGTGACGGCATGCAGCTCACCGGGGATCGGTTCACCCAGGAGAGTGCCGTCCTCGGCAACGACCTGTCGACGCTGCCGAACTTCCCCGCCGAGATCCGTGCCCCCGCCGGCACGCTGCACGGTGTGTCGTCGTTCCAGGTGCACTTCGCCGACCACGACATCCTCACCCCCGGCGACGCGCCCGACGTACTCGTGGCGATGAACCCGGCCGCGCTGCACGCAAACCTCGACGACCTGCCCAAAGGCGCCACGGTCATCGTCGACACCCACGACTTCACCGCCCGCAACCTCAGCCGTGCGGGCTATGCCGAGAGTCCGCTCGACGACGGCGCGCTCGATTCATACGCGGTGCACCCGATCGACCTCACCGCGCTGACGGTGCAGGCGGTGAAGGAGTTCGGGTTGTCTCGCAAGGACGCCGCCCGCGCCAAGAACATGTTCGCGCTCGGGTTGCTGTCGTGGCTGTACGGACGGCCGCAGGAGCCGACGACCGCCTTCATCGAACGCCGCTTCGCCGGCGTACCGGAGATTCGAGACGCCAACCTCACCGCGTTCCGTGCCGGCTGGAACTTCGGTGAGACCACCGAGACGTTCGCGGTGTCCTACGAGGTCAAGCCCGCACCGATGGCGACCGGGACCTACCGCAACATCACCGGCAACACCGCCCTCTCCTACGGTCTGGTCGCCGCCGGGGTGCAGGCCGGGCTGCCGGTCTTCCTCGGCTCGTACCCGATCACGCCCGCCTCAGACATCCTGCACGAGCTGAGCAAGCACAAGCGCTTCGGTGTCGTGACCTTCCAGGCCGAGGACGAGATCGCCGGCATCGGCGCCGCACTCGGCGCGGCCTTCGGCGGCGCGCTCGGCGTGACCACGACCTCCGGGCCCGGGGTCGCGCTCAAGAGCGAGACGATCGGCCTGGCGGTGATGCTCGAGCTGCCGCTGCTGATCTGCGACATCCAGCGCGGCGGCCCCTCGACCGGCCTGCCCACACGGACCGAGCAGGCCGACCTGCTGCAGGCGATGTTCGGCCGCAACGGCGAGGCTCCGCTGCCGATCGTGGCGCCGCGCTCGCCGACCGACTGTTTCGACGCCGCCCTGGAGGCGGTGCGGATCGCGGTGACCTACCGGACCCCGGTGATCCTGCTCTCGGACGGCTACCTGGCGAACGGCTCCGAGCCGTGGCGGCTCCCCGACCTCGCGTCGCTGCCGTCGATATCGCCCGACTTCGCGACCAGCCCGAACCACCGCGCCGATGACGGAACGCAGGACTTCTGGCCGTACCTGCGTGACCCGAAGACGTTGGCCCGGCCGTGGGCGGTGCCGGGGACGCCCGGTCTGGAGCACCGGATCGGCGGCCTGGAGAAGGCCGAGGGTCACGGCAGCATCTCCTACGACCCGACCAACCACGACCTGATGGTGCGCACCCGGCAGGCCAAGGTCGACGGCATCGCCGCATCGATCGGAACCACCGAGGTCGACGACCCAGATGGCCTCGCGCGCGTCCTGGTGCTGGGTTGGGGGTCGACCTACGGGCCGATCGGCGCCGCGGTCCGTCAGGTGCGCGCGACCGGGGAGCGGGTGGCCCAGGCGCACCTGCGTCACCTCAACCCGTTCCCCGCCGATCTCGGTGCGGTGCTGCGCCGCTACGACCGGGTGCTGGTGCCGGAGATGAACCTCGGCCAGCTGTCGATGCTGCTCCGGGCTCGCTATCTGGTGGACGTGGTCGGCTACAACGCCGTACGCGGCCTGCCGTTCCAGTCGGGTGAGCTCGCAGACGCGATCGCCGACCTGGTGCGCAGCCTGGACGATCCGCTCGACGCCCGCAGCCGCCAGCACCAGGAAGCCTCGCCTCAGGGGGTCCGACGATGACCCAGCAGACCGACCTGCCCTTCCCCGGCTTGCGCGATGTCCCTGTGGCCGACACCGCGCAGACCCGCAAGGACTTCGCCTCGGACCAAGAGGTCCGCTGGTGCCCAGGCTGCGGCGACTACGCGGTGCTCGCCGCGGTGCAGAGCTTCCTGCCAGAGCTGGGACTGAAGAGGGAGAACATCGCCTTTGTCTCCGGGATCGGGTGCGCAGCACGTTTCCCGTACTACCTGGACACGTTCGGGATGCACTCCATCCATGGCCGCGCGCCGGCGATCGCCACCGGGCTCGCGGTCGCGCGGCCCGACCTCTCCGTGTGGGTGGTGACCGGTGACGGCGACGCGCTGTCGATCGGTGGCAACCACCTGATCCACACGCTGCGCCGCAACATCAACATGACGATCCTGTTGTTCAACAATCGGATCTACGGCCTGACCAAGGGGCAGTACTCCCCCACGTCGGAGACCGGGAAGGTCACCAAGTCCACGCCGATGGGCTCGGTGGACACGCCGTTCAACCCGGTGTCGCTGGCGCTGGGTGCCGAGGCGACCTTCGTCGCCCGCACGATCGATTCCAACCGCAAGCACCTGACCTCGGTGCTGCGCGCCGCCGCCGCACACCGCGGCACGTCGCTGGTCGAGATCTACCAGAACTGCCCGATCTTCAACGACGGGGCGTTCGAGGCGTTCAAGGACCACGAGACGCGCGATGACGCGATCGTCCCGCTGGTGCACGGTGAGCGGGTGCGCTTCGGGGTCGGGGACCGGCTCGGCGTGGTGCGTGACGCAGTGACCGGCGCCTTCGACGTCGTACCCGTGGCCGAGGTAGGGGTCGAGGCGCTGCACGTCCACGATGCGCACGCCGAGGAACCGGCCGCGGCGTTCGGGCTGTCGCGGCTGACCATGCCCGGCCATCTGGACCGGGCGCCGATCGGGATCTTCCGGCAGGTCGAGCGCCCGACGTACGACGACCTCGCGCGCCAGCAGGTGGCCACCGCGGTGCAGGGTCAGGGCGCCGGTGACCTGCATGCCCTGCTGCACGCCGGTGACATCTGGTCGGTCACCTGATTGCCCCGTTACCCGTTTTCCGGCGGCAATCCGAGGCTGCGGTCGCTGCGGCGACCACACGGTCGGATTGCCGACACTGCGGTCACCGGTGGTGACAGGATCGATCAGTCCTCTGACTCATGACAGCCGGTAGGCTGGTCGTCATGTCCGAGCAGCGGCGCGGCTTCCTTCTCGGGGTGGCCGCCTACCTCCTGTGGGGGTTGTTCCCGCTCTACTGGCCGCTGCTCGAACCGGCGGCACCGCTGGAGATCCTCGCGCACCGGATCGCCTGGACCCTCGTGGTCGTGGTGGCCCTGCTGGCTGTACGCCACCGCTTCGGCCGACTGCGGCTCGTGCTCGACGACCCGCGCAAGCGGTTCGCGCTGCTCGCAGCCTCGGTGCTGATCGCGATCAACTGGTTCACCTACATCTGGGGCGTCAACAACGGTTACGTGATCGAGACCTCGCTCGGCTACTTCATCAACCCGCTGGTCACGGTGCTGCTCGGGGTGGTGGTGCTGCACGAACGGTTACGCCGCCTGCAGTGGGCGGCGCTCGGAATCGCCTTCGTCGCGGTCGGGTGGCTCGCGGTCGCGTACGGCCGACCACCGTGGATCGCCCTGGTGCTCGCCGGCAGCTTCGGGACCTACGGGCTTGCCAAGAAGCAGGCCGGCGTGGGCGCGGTCGAGGGACTCACGGTCGAGACCATCGTGCTCGTGCCGCTGGCCCTGGTCTACCTGGGCCGGCTGCACGTCGGGGGAGACGCGGCGTTCGGACAGGTCGGCCTCGGACATGCCCTCCTGCTCGCCGGCACCGGGGTGGTGACGGCCATTCCGCTGCTGTGCTTCGGCGCGGCGGCGACGCGGATCCCGCTGACCACGATCGGCTTGCTGCAGTACATCGCGCCGGTCGCCCAGTTCGCCCTCGGTGTGCTGCTCTTCCGCGAGGAGATGACGACGGCTCGCTGGGGCGGCTTCATGCTGGTCTGGATCGCACTGGTCGTCTTCACCGCGGAGTCGCTGCGCAACCGGCACCAACAGCTGCGCCGAGCCGCCGAGGCCGCTGCAGTCTGAACCTGTGCACCGTGCACTCGCGCCGCGAATTCCGTCGTGCCGGGTCCCCGCTGGGTGGCTGCGTGACGAGCCCCGTTCGTCACGGGGTGGCCTTGTGACGAACCTATCGTCACCGGGTGCCCCCGTGACGAAGTCAACTTGCGGTCGGCGCGGGGTCGCCGGCGTCAGCGAGTGCGGTGCACGACGAGGTCGCACAGCGCCGCGAGGGCGTCGCGGGCCGCACCGGCCGGGAGCTCGTCGAGCAGCGCCCTCGCCGCATCGGTGCGGCGACGCACCTCCGCCCGCGCCTCGTCCATCGCCGGATGTGCCCGCAACAGCCCCAAAGCCTCTGCATGCAAGTAGTCATCGCCCAGACTGGTGTCGAGCAGCTGGTGCAGCCGGACGTCCTCGGGGTCGGCGGAGATCCGGGCGAGCAGAATCGGAAGCGTGGGCACACCCTCGCGCAGGTCGGTGCCGGCCACCTTGCCCGAGTCACCGCTGTCACTGGTCACGTCGATCACGTCGTCGGAGAGCTGGAAGGCGGTCCCGATCCGTTCCCCGAACTCGGTGAGCACCCGCTCAGCGTGCCCGCCCGCCCCCGACATCAGTGCGCCGTAACGCGCCGACGTCGCGATCAGCGACCCGGTCTTGTCCGCGACGACGCGCAGGTAGTGCTCGAGCACGTCCTCGTCCGGCCGGGGGCCCACCGTCTCGCGGATCTGACCCTCCACCAACCGGGCGAACGTCCGCGCCTGGATCCGCACCGCGTCGGGACCGAGATCGGCCATCACCTGTGAGGCGTGGGCAAACAGGAAGTCACCGGTCAGGATCGCGACCGAGTTGTCCCAACGGGCGTTCGCGCTGACCGCACCGCGGCGCAGATCTGCCTCGTCCATCACGTCGTCGTGGTACAGCGTGGCCAGATGGGTCAGCTCCACCCCGACCGCGGCGGGCACCACCCCGGCGGCCGACGGGTCGCCGAACTCTGCAGACACCAGCACGAGCATCGGTCGGAACCTCTTCCCGCCGGCACTCAGCAGATGCCGCGCCGCCTCGGTGACGAACGGGGCGTCGCTCTCTGCGCGTGCCAACAACCGCGACTCCACCTCGTCGAGCCCGGCGCGCACCCGCGCCTCCAGGTCTGCATCCAGGAAGGGCAGAGCCAGGTCGGCGTTGGTCACGAACGCTCCTGTCTCGATGCTGTGTGCTGGCGGTCGATCCGGCGGCGGTCGATCTGGCGACCGCAGCCGTCGAGGGTACTCAGCGGACGAAGTCGCCCGCCTGCCGGGCCAGGTCCAGCACCGGCCCGGGCAAGATCCCGAGTACGACGGTAGCGAGCACGCCGACCGTGATCACGGTCGAGGTCAGCGCGCTCGGCGACACCACGGTCGGGCCCTCACCCACCGGGTCGGAGAAGAACATCAGCACGATCACCCGGATGTAGACGAAGGCAGTCACCACGCTGGCCAGCACCGCGAACACGACCAGTGACTCAGCTCCACCGGACCACGCGGACGCGAAGACCACCCATTTGCCCATGAACCCGCTGGTCAGCGGCAGGCCGAGGAAAGCCAGCATGAACAGCGCGAACGCCGCGGCCAGGACCGGCGACTGCCTGCCCAACCCGGCCCAGCGCGAGAGGTGGGTGGCCTCGCCCGCGGCGTCGCGTACGACGGTGACGACCGCGAACGCCCCGACGGTGGCGAACCCGTAGGCGACCAGGTAGAACAGCACACTCTGCAGGCTGGTGATGCGGTCCCCGGCGGCCGCGGCCGATCCGGCACCGACGAAGCCGGTGAGGATGAAACCGACGTGCGCAATCGAGGAGTACGCCAGCAGCCGCTTGATGTCGGTCTGGGTGAGCGCGATCACCGCACCAACGGCCATGGTCAGGACCGCCACCACCCAGATCATCGGCTGCCAGTCCCAACGCGCGCCGCCGAGTGCGACGTAGAACACCCGCAGCAGCGCCCCGAAGGCAGCGATTTTGGTGCATGCCGCCATGAAACCGGTGACCGCGGTTGGTGCGCCCTGGTAGACATCGGGTGTCCACGCGTGGAACGGGGCGGCGCCGATCTTGAACAACAAGCCGACCGCCATCAGCCCGAGCCCGGCCAGCAGCAGGCCGTCACCACTGGTACGGGCCGTGATCGCCGCATCGATCGCGGCCAGGTTGACGCTGCCGGCGTAGCCGTAGACGAGTGCGATGCCGTAGATGAAGAAGCCGGAGGAGAACGCTCCGAGCATGAAGTACTTCAGCGCCGCCTCCTGGCTCAGCAGCCGCCGTCGCCGGGCCAGGCCACACAGCAGGTAGAGCGGCAGCGACAGCACCTCGAGCGCGACGAACATCGTGAGCAGGTCGTTGGAGGCCGGGAAGAGCATCATGCCACCGACCGCGAAGAGCATCAGCGGGAAGACCTCGGTGTGCTCGAGACCGCGGGTCGAGGCCTCCCGCTCGGCCTCGGTGCCGGGCAGCGCCGCCGCCTGACCGGCGAACGCGGTCACGCCGCCCTCGAGCCGGCGTTCGGCGAAGAGCAGCACGCTGATCAGCGACAGCACCAGCAGCGTGCCCCAGATGAACATCGTCGGCCCGTCGAGTGCGATCGCTCCCTCGGCCCCGATCAGGCCCCGGGCGAAGCCGTTCTCGGTCACCGTGAGGCTCCTCCCGACCAGCACGGTGGCGACGAGAGCGGCGAGCATCCCCCCGACGGCAAGCCCGACCTGGGCGACGTAGCGGAACCGGCGGACGGCGAACGCCTCGACCAGCACCCCGGCCAGCGCGACACCGAAGACGATCAGCAGTGGCGACAGCTGGCCGTACTCCACCTGAGGCGGCGACATGTCTCCTGGGCCAGCCGCGGCACCGACCGGACCGCCGAACGCGGCTCCGGCGAAGGAGAGGTGGCTCACTGGTCGGCTCCTTCCGGCTGCGCCGAGACGTCGACACTGGGCTCGTCGACACTGGGCTCGTCGACACTGGGCTCGGGGTCGGTGACCCCGACGTGCTCGAGCGTGGACTCCACGCCCGGGTTGATGATCTCGAGGGCCGGCTGTGGGAAGAACCCGAGCACGATGATGAGGACCAGCAGCGGGGCCAGGGCCAGGACCTCACGCCGGTTCAGGTCCGGCGTCGCCTCCAGCCCGGGTCGCACCGGCCCGGTCATCGTGCGCTGGTACATGAGCAGGATGTAGATCGCGGCCAGCACGATGCCGAGCGTCGCCAGCACCGCGGCGGTGACGGACTCGGTGAACGTGCCGGCCAGGACGAGGAACTCGCTGACGAACGGTGAGAGCCCCGGCAACGACAGGCTCGACAACCCGGCGACGAGGAAGACCCCGGCGAGCACCGGGGCCACCTTCTCCACGCCGCCGAGGTCGCTGATCATCTTGGTGCCGGCCCGGCTGATCAGGAAGCCGGTGACGAGGAACAGCGCGGCCGTCGACAGCCCGTGGTTGAACATGTAGAGGGTGGCGCCGGAGTGCCCCTGGCTGTTGAACACGAAGATGCCGAGCACGATGAAGCCGAAGTGTGACACCGAGGTGTAGGCGATGAGCCGGCGGATGTCGTTCTGGCCGATCGCCAGCAGCGCGCCGTACAGAACGCTGAACACGGCGAGCGCGATCACCACCGGCGTGGCCCACTGCGACGCCTCGGGGAAGATACCGAGGCAGAAACGCAGCATCCCGAACGTGCCGATCTTGTCGAGCACGCTGACCAGCAGCACCGACGTGCCGGGCGTAGCCTCGCTGGCGGCGTCGGGCAGCCAGGTGTGCACCGGCCACATCGGTGCCTTGATCGCGAACGCGATGAAGAAGCCGAGGAACAACCAGCGCCCGGTCGACTCGTCGATCGAGACGTTCATCAGGTCTGACAGCAGGTACGACGGTCCGCCGCCCGTCCCGGCACCGGCATCGGCGGACACGACGTACAGGCCGATCACCGAGGCCAGCATGAGCAGGCCACCGAGCAGGCTGTAGAGCAGGAACTTCACCGCAGCATAGGAGCGGCGCGGTCCGCCGTAGCCACCGATGAGGAAGTAGATCGGGATCAGGGTGGCCTCGAACAACACGTAGAACAAGAACACGTCGGTGGCGGCGAAGACCCCGATCGACAGGCCCTCCAACGCCAGCACCCAGGCAAAGAATGCGTTGACGCTCCACCGCCCCGCCTCGGCGTCGTGCCACGACGCCAGCATGACCACCGGGGTGAGGATCGCGGTGAGCAGGATCATCAGCAGGCCGATGCCGTCGAGCCCGACGGCGTAGTGCACACCGAACGCGGTGATCCACTCGTGCTGCTCGCTGAACTGCACCCCACCGTCGGCGTCGTAGCGAAGCGCCAGCACCACGGTCAGGGCAAGCAGGACGACTGAGATCGCCAGGGCGAAGGTCTTCGGCAGCGTGCTTCGGCCACGCGGCAGCAGCGCCACGACCACGGCGCCGAGCAGTGGCGCCGCGGCGAGGACGGTCAACCAGGGAAAGCTCACGGAGACTCCTGCTTCGGGGTCGTGGCCCGCTTCGTGGTCGTGGCGTGGGGGCTCATGCGACCGTCATCGCCAGCAACGTGAGGACGATGAACAGGGCGCCGCCGAGCATCGCCAGCGCGTAGGAGCGCACGAAACCGGTCTGCAGCCGGCGCAACCGGCCCGACGAGCCGCCGATGAGCGCGGACAGCCCGTTGACGGTGCCGTCGACACCGCGGTTGTCGACGAAGACCAGGGACCTGGTCAGGTGCTGACCGGGCCGCATGAACGCCGCCTCGTTGACTGCGTCGCCGTAGAGGTCGGCCCGTGCCGCCCGGGTCACCGGCGAAACCTTGGCCGGTGCGGTCGCCACCACCGGGCGCCGGCCGTAGAGAAGGAACGCCAACGCGGCACCGGCGGCAACGACGACCAGCGTGCCCAGCGTGACGACCCAGATCGGCACGCCGAGCTGGTGCTCCTCCTGCTCGCCGACCACTGGCGCCAGCCACTCGACGACCCAGTCGCCGAGCAGCAGCACGCCGCCGACCACGGACAGCGCCGCGAGCAGCATCAGCGGCACCGTCATCACGCCCGGGGACTCGTGCGGGTCGGCGCCGGCGGCCCAGCGGCGCCGGCCCAGGAACGTCATCAGCATGACCCGGGTCATGTAGAACGCGGTGATACCGGCTCCGAGCAGCGCGCCGGTGCCGACGAGGACGTTCTCGCCGTACGCGGTCTCGATGATCGCGTCCTTGCTCCAGAATCCGGAGAAACCAGGAAAGCCGATGATGGCCAGATAGCCCATCGCGAACGTCGCGAACGTCACCGGCATGAGCGGCGCGAGAGCTCCGTAGCGACGCATGTCGACGTCGTCGTTCATCGCGTGCATGACGGAGCCGGCGCCGAGGAACAGGTTGGCCTTGAAGAAGCCGTGGGTGAGCAGGTGGAAGATGGCGAACGTGTATCCGACTGGACCGAGACCGGCGGCGAGCATCATGTAGCCGATCTGGCTCATCGTCGACCCGGCCAGCGCCTTCTTGATGTCGTCCTTCGCGCAGCCGATCACCGCACCCCACAGCAGGGTGACGAGCCCGACGACGACCACCGCC
The DNA here is from genome assembly GCA_030857985.1 of Actinomycetota bacterium. GTDB lineage: Bacteria > Actinomycetota > Actinomycetes > Propionibacteriales > Nocardioidaceae > JALZMX01. The sequence goes on from JALZMX010000001.1 coordinate 13,857, forward strand.
GTCTGCGCGGTGGGAGTGAGCTCGTAGATGAAGCTGGACCGGACCACCAGGTAGACACCGGCGGTCACCATGGTGGCTGCATGGATGAGCGCCGACACCGGGGTCGGCCCCTCCATGGCGTCGAGCAGCCAGCTCTGCAGCGGAACCTGCGCCGACTTTCCGCAGGCACCGAGCAGCATCAGCAGACCCAGCGCGGTCAACGTCCCGGCCGAGGCGGACGCGGCGGCCTCGGAGACGCCGACGAAGGACGTCGTACCGAAGGTGGTGAACATCAACATGATCGCCAGCGCCAGGCCCAGGTCACCGACCCGGTTCACCACAAAGGCCTTCTTGGCCGCGACGGCCGCGCTCGGCTTGTACTGCCAGAAACCGATCAACAGGTACGACGCCAGGCCGACGCCCTCCCAGCCGAGGAACAGCACCAGGTAGTCGCTCCCGAGCACCAGCAGCAGCATCGCGGCGACGAACAGGTTGAGGTAGCCGAAGAACCGGCGACGCCTCTCGTCGTGTGCCATGTAGCCGACGGAGTAGACGTGGATTAGTCCACCGACACCGGTGATGAGCAGGACGAACAGCGCCGAGAGCTGGTCGAACAGCAGGCCCGCCTGGACCTCGAAGCGGCCGGTCGAGATCCAGGTGTAGAGGTGCTGGCTCACGGCCCGGTCGTCCGCGGGCCGCCCGAGCAGCTGCACGAACAACGTGAGGCCGAGAAGGAAGGATGCGATCGGGGCGGCGCTGCCGAGCAGGTGTCCCCAGGCATCGGCCCGGCGGCCGGCGAGCAGCAGGATCGCCGCGCTCACCGCCGGGATGGCGACGACCAGCCACAGCAGCGAGAACATCCCGTCGGCGGCGGCCGGAGCGACGGCGGGCGCCTCGGCCATGGTGGCCGACAGGCCCGACAGGTCCGACAGGTCCGACAAGGACACGGAGGTCATGTCGCGGATCCCCTCAGTACTTCAGCAGGCTGGCGTCGTCGACCGAGGCCGAGCGGCGGGTACGGAAGATCGTGACGATGATCGCAAGCCCCACCACCACCTCGGCGGCCGCGACGACCATCACGAAGAACGCCGCGATCTGCCCGTCGAGGTTGCCGTGCTGGCGGGCGAAGGTGACCAGCGCGAGGTTGGCGGCGTTGAACATCAGCTCCACGCACATGAACACCACGATCGCGTTGCGGCGCACGAGCACGCCGACGGCGCCGATCGTGAACAGCAACGCGGACAGGACTAGGAACGGCGTGACGCTCACGGGTGCCGACCCCTCTCGTCCTCGTCGCGCCGGTGCATGCTGGCACCGTCGATGGACTGCACGGCACCGTCGACGTCGTCGGCCAGTCCGGCCGCCGAGCGCACCGACCCGCGCGCCTGCAGCACCCGGGAGACCGACACGTCCGCGGTACTCCCGTCGGGCAGCAGTGCCGGCGTGTCGACGGCGTTGTGGCGGGCGTAGACCCCCGGTGACGGCAGCGGCCCTAGAGGCCTTCCGGTCGCGGCGTAGTCGCGGACCCGTTGCTGAGCGAGGTCGCGCTGCGTGGGCTTGGGGTCCAACCGCTCTTGGTGTGCGAGGACCATGGCGCCGAGGGCCGCAGTGATGAGGAGCGCGCTGGTCACCTCGAACGCGAAGACGTAGTCGGAGAACAGCAGCGCGGCCAGACCCTCGATGTTGCCACCCCGGTTGGCGCCCTGCAGGCCGAGCGGTGGCCCGACGACCGCCTGGGCGGCTCCGAGCACGACCAGCACACCGAAGCCGAGACCCACGAGGACGGCGAGCACCCGCTGGCCCTTCAGCGTCTCCACCAGCGAGTCGTTGGTGTCCACACCGACGAGCATCAGCACGAAGAGGAACAGCATGAGCACCGCGCCGGTGTAGACGATCACCTGCACCGCGGCCAGGAACGGTGCGTCCTGGACGGCGTACAGGATCGCGAGCGACACCATCACGACCGCGAGCAGCAGCGCCGAGTGCACCGCCTTGCGCACGACCACCATGCCGAGCGCGGCGGCCACCATCAACGGCGCGAGGATCCAGAACGCGATCACCGGGTCACCGTCGCCTCGTTGGCCGGCTCGTCGTTGCCGGGGGCGGCCGCTGCGTTGCCGGCGACATCGCGCTGGGCCGCGCCACGGTAGTAGGCAGTCTCGTCGTCACCGAGGCGCATCGGATGCGGTGCCTCCTCCATGCCGGGCAGCAGTGGCGCGAGCAGGTCCTGCTTCTCGTAGATGAGATCGGCGCGCGAGTCGTCGGCGAGCTCGTAGTCGTTGGTCATCGTCAAGGCGCGGGTGGGGCAGGCCTCGATGCACAGACCGCACAGGATGCAACGCAGGTAGTTGATCTGGTAGACGCGGCCGTAGCGCTCTCCCGGCGAGAAGCGTTCGTCGACGGTGTTGTCGGCGCCCTCGACGTAGATGGCGTCGGCCGGGCAGGCCCAGGCGCACAGCTCGCAGCCGATGCACTTCTCCAAGCCGTCCGGCCAGCGATTGAGCTGGTGCCGCCCGTGGAAGCGCGGCGCGGTCGGCAGCTTCTCGAACGGGTACTGCTCGGTGGCCACCTTCGCGAACATCGTCCGGAAGGTGACCCCGAACCCCGCGATCGGGTTCCAGAACTGTTCCTTGAGGCTAGGCACCCCGGCCCTCCTCGGTCGGTCCCGTGGGTCGTTCCGCAGGTGTGGCGGTTGACGAGTGGTACGACGGTTCGGTGGCGCCGACCGGGGTCAGGTCGGGCAGGTTCTGGCCCGGCATCGGCGGCACCGGATAGCCTCCGGCCAGCGGATCGAACGGGCGGTCCTCGTGCGGCGATGACTCGTCGTCCTCCGGCGCCCGCTCACCGACAAGCCACAGCGCTGCGAAGACCAGCGCCGCCACCACGGCTGCCCCGACGAGGTAGCGGCGGTCGAAGCCGGTGTCGGTGGCCACCACACGGATGGTGGCCACGACGACGGTCCACAGCAGCGCGGCCGGGATTAGCCGCTTCCAGCCCAGCGCCATGAACTGGTCGTAACGCATCCGCGGCAAGGTCCCGCGCAGCCAGATGAAGAGGAAGATGAACAGCATCACCTTCGCCAGGAACCACAGCACCGGCCAGTAGCCGGCGTTGGCGCCCTCCCACAGCGACAGCGGCCACGGCGCCCGCCACCCACCAAGGAACAGCGTGGTGGCCAGCGCGGAGACCGTGACCATGTTGACGTACTCGGCGAGGAAGAACAGCGCGAACTTCAGCGACGAGTACTCGGTGTGGAACCCACCGACGAGCTCGCCTTCGGCCTCGGCGAGGTCGAAGGGTGCGCGGTTCGTCTCGCCCACCATCGAGATCAGGTAGATCAGAAAGGACGGGAGCAAGATGATCGCGAACCACAGCCTCTCCTGCGCCGCCACGATCTGCGACGTCGAGATCGACCCGGCGTACAGGAAGACCGCGACGAACGAGAGCGCCATCGCCACCTCGTAGGAGATCACCTGCGCGGAAGAGCGCAGACCTCCCAGCAGTGCGTAGGTGGAACCGGAGGCCCAGCCGGCGAGCACGATGCCGTAGATGCCGACGGAGGTGATCGCCAGCACGTAGAGCACCGCGACCGGCAGGTCGGTGAGCTGCAGCGGCGTGTCGATGTCGGTGAAGGGGATGCGCACGACCGGGCCGAGTGGGATCACCGCGAGCGCCATGAAGGCCGGGATCGTCGCGATGATCGGCGCCGCGATGAAGACGACCCTGTCGGCGGCCTTGGGGACGATGTCCTCCTTCAGCGCCAGCTTGACGCCGTCGGCCAGCGACTGCAGCAGGCCGAAGGGTCCGTGCACGTTGGGGCCGACGCGGTTCTGCATCCGGGCCACCACCCGTCGCTCCAACCAGATGTTGAACAGCGTCAGCCCCACGAGCAGCACGAAGATCAGCAGCGCCTTGAGCAGCCACACCCACACCGGGTCGTTGCCGAACTCCGCGAGGTCGTCGCGCGTCATGACGCCGGTGGCGGTGGTCGGGTGCAGTCTCACGGCACGCCCTTCTCGACGCATACGACGTCGCCCGGACCGGCACCCAGCTCACGGTGCAGCGAGATCCCACCGGAGTTCAGCGGCGCCCACACCACGCCGTCGGGCAGGTCGGCGACTGCGGCCGGCATCGACAGGGTGCCGCGCTCGGTCGACAATGCCAGCGAACCGCCCGGCGACAGCCCGAGCGCGGCGGCCGTGGTGGCCGACACGAGCGCGACCGCCGCCCGGCCGGTCGCGGCAAGATACCGGTCGCCGTCCTGCATCCGGCCGCCGTCGATGAGCAGCCGCCAGCCGGCCAGGACTGCCTCTCCCGGGCCGGCCCGGCGAGCCCGGTTCTCCGGCTCGACGTCGGGTCCGCCGGCACGCTCGCCGTCCCACGGACCGAGCTCCACCATCTCGGCTCGCGCGCCCTCGACGGTGCGGAAACCCAGCCCGGGACCGGTCTCTTCGGCGATGCCGGCCAGCACCCGCAGGTCCGGCAGCACCCCGGTGGTGTGCAGCACGTTGTCGAAGGGGCGCACACGGCCCTCCCAGTCGACGAAGCTGCCCGCCTTCTCCGCGGCCGGGGCCACGGGGAGCACCACGTCGGCACGTTCGCTGACCTCGCTCGCGCGGATCTCCAGGCTGACGAGGAACGGCACCGAGTCGAGTGCGGTCAGTGCCGCCTGTGGATCGGGAACGTCGGCGGGCTCGACACCTCCGACGATGAGGGCATGCAGGTCGCCGGCTGCGGCGGCGGCCAGGATCTGGCCGGTGCTGCGTCCGGCCTGCGAAGGCAGGGACGACGCACCCCAGGCGGTGGCCACGTCGACGCGGGCACCGGCGTCGCCGACCGGTCGCCCTCCAGGCAGCAGGCCGGGCAGGCAGCCGGACTCCAGCGCCCCACGCTCACCGGCACGTCGCGGGATCCAGGCGACGCGAGCGCCGGTCCTGCCGGCCAGTCGCAGCGCCGCCGTCAGCGCGCCGGGTACGGCGGCCAACCGTTCGCCGACGAGGATCAGCCCACCGGAGTCGAGTGCGAGCTCGCCGTTGTCGGCCAGCGCAGTGATCGCCGCCGGCTCGTCGCCCGGAGTGGTCCGCACCAGTACGCCGTCGAGCTTTCCCAGGCCGCGTGACGTCAGCGGCGCGACCGAGTAGACGCGGGTGCCGACCCGGCCCACGGCCTTGCGCAGCCGCAGGAAGACGATCGGTGACTCCTCCTCCGGCTCGAAGGCGAGGAGCACGACAGCGCCGGCCCTGTCCAGATCGGCGTACGTGACCCCGGTGCGGCCGACGACCGTCGAGGCCAGGAAGTCGGCCTCCTCCTCGGAGTGCGCGCGCCAGCGGAAGTCGATGTCGTTGGTGTGCAGCACCGTCCGGGCGAACTTCGCGTAGGCGTAGGCGTCCTCCGCGCTCAGCCGGCCACCGGGCAGGACGCCGACCTTCGTGCCGGCCGCGGCCAGGCCTCGGGCGGCGACCGCGAACGCCTCCGGCCAGGACGCCGGCCGCAGCTGCCCGGCCTCGCCGTCGCGAACCAGCGGGTGCGTGAGCCGGTCCGGTTGTCGGGCGTAGTGGAACGCGAAGCGACCCTTGTCGCAGTTCCACTCCTCGTTGACCTCGGGGTCGTCCCCGGCCAGCCGGCGCATCACCTTGCCGCGGCGGTGGTCGGTGCGCAACGCACAGCCGGAGGCGCAGTGTTCGCAGACGCTCGGGGTGGAGACCAGGTCGAAGGGCCGGGCGCGGAAGCGGTACGCCGCGCTGGTCAGTGCGCCGACCGGGCAGATCTGGATCGTGTTCCCCGAGAAGTAGGACTCGAACGGCTCCTTCTGGTAGATCCCGACCTGCTGCAGAGCCCCGCGCTCGAGCATCGAGATGAACGGGTCACCCGCGATCTGCTCGGAGAAACGGGTGCAGCGCGCACACAGCACGCAGCGTTCGCGGTCCAGCAGCACTTGGGCCGAGATGTTCAGCGGCTTGGGGAACGTGCGCTTCGCCTCGACGAACCGCGACTCGGCCCGGCCGTTGGACATCGCCTGGTTCTGCAGCGGGCACTCGCCGCCCTTGTCGCACATCGGGCAGTCGAGCGGGTGGTTGATCAGCAGGAACTCCATGTTGCCCTGCTGGGCCTTGTCGGCGACCCCGGAGGAGACCTGGGTCTTGACCACCATCCCGGGAGCCACCGGCAGCGTGCAGGAGGCCTGGGGTTTGGGGACCGGCCGGCCGTTGCCTGCGTCGGGCACCTCGACCAGGCACTGACGGCAGGCGCCGACCGGCTCGAGCAGCGGGTGGTCGCAGAAGCGCGGGATCTGTACGCCGATCAGCTCCGCGGCCCGGATCACGAGGGTGCCCTCGGGGACGCTGACCTCGACCCCGTCGATGGACAGGGTCACCAACTTCTCCGACCGGCTCCCTCGTGACGCCGGTGCACTGCCGGTGCCGGATCCGGCGACGTTGGTCTGGATCGTCATGCGCGCGCCTCCCCCATGGCCGGCGCGGTCGCGAACAGGGTGGCTGCGGCTGGGTCGAACGGGCAGCCACCGTGCTCGAGATGTGCGAGGTACTCCGCGCGGAAGTACTCGATCGACGACGTGATCGGGCTGGTGGCACCGTCACCGAGTGCACAGAACGCGCGGCCGAGGATGTTGTCGCACAGGTCGAGCAGGAGCTCGAGGTCGGCCTCACTGCCCTGGCCGTGCTCGAGCCGCTGCAGCGTTTGCACCAGCCACCAGGTGCCCTCGCGACACGGCGTGCACTTGCCGCACGACTCGTGCTTGTAGAAGTCGGTCCAGCGCAGCACCGCCCGCACGACGCAGGTGGTGTCGTCGAAGATTTGCAGCGCCTTGGTGCCGAGCATGCTGCCTGCGGCGCCGACCCCTTCGTAGTCCAGTGGGATGTCGAGATGCTCCGCAGTGAGGATCGGCGTGGAGGAGCCACCGGGGGTCCAGAACTTCAGCTGGTGGCCGGCCCGGACTCCACCGGCGAGGTCGAGCAGCTGGCGCAACGTGATGCCGAGCGGCGCCTCGTACTGCCCCGGTCGGGTCACGTGGCCCGACAGGGAGTACAGGGTCATGCCCTTGCTCTTCTCGGTGCCCATCGAGGCGAACCAGTCCGGTCCGTTCCGGACGATGCACGGCACGGACGCGATCGTCTCCACGTTGTTGATCACGGTCGGGCGGGCGTAGAGGCCGGCAACGGCGGGAAACGGCGGACGCAGCCGCGGCTGGCCGCGCCGACCCTCGAGCGAGTCGAGCATCGCGGTCTCCTCGCCGCAGATGTAGGCACCGGCACCGGCGTGCACGATGACGTCGAGGTCGAAACCGGAGCCGAGGACGTCGTTGCCGAGGTAGCCGGCGAGGTAGGCCTCCTGGACCGCGCGCTGGAGTCGTCTGACCACGTGCAGAACCTCGCCGCGCACGTAGATGAAGGCGGTGCTCGCACGGATCGCGTAGGCGGAGATGATGGCGCCCTCGACCAGGGTGTGCGGCGAAGCCAGCATCAACGGGATGTCCTTGCAGGTGCCCGGCTCGGACTCGTCGGCGTTGACGACCAGATAGTGCGCGGGTGCCGGCTCCCCCTGCTCGGTGTGCGGGATGAATCCCCACTTCATGCCGGTGGGGAACCCGGCGCCACCGCGACCACGCAGCCCGGAGTCCTTGACCAGCGCGATCACGTCGTCGGGTTGCTCGCCCAACGCGGTCCGCAGTGCCGCATAGCCACCGCTGCGCTCGTAGGACTCGAGCGTCCAGGCGCGCTCGGCGTCCCAGTTGTCCGTGAGCACCGGGGTCAGCAACGGCATCGGTCGGTCCGTCATCGTGCTGGCTCCCCGTCCGCGCTCGGTGCCCGCCAGCCGCGCTCACGGGCGATCTGCAGACCGGCCAGGGTGGCCGGTCCGGCTGCCGGACCCTCGTCGGCGCGGTCGTCGGGAAAGCCGGCGAGAACCCGCTCTGCCTCCCGCCAGGTGCAGATGCGCGGACCCCGGGTCGACGTCACCGTCTCACCGGCGCGCAGCCGGTCGACCAGCTCCTCCGCGCTGCGCGGCGTCATGTTGTCGGCGAACTCCCAGTTGACCGTCATCACCGGTGCGTAGTCGCAGGCGGCGTTGCACTCGATGTGCTCGAGCGTGATCCGGCCGTCCTCGGTGGTCTCGTCATTGCCGACGTCGAGATGCTCGCGCAGCCGGGCGAAGATGGCGTCGCCACCCATCACCGCGCACAGCGTGTTGGTGCAGACCCCGACCAAGTAGTCCCCGACCGGTCTCCGCTTGTACATCGTGTAGAAGGTAGCGACTGCCGCCACCTCCGCGGAGGTCAGCCCCAGCACATCCGCGCAGGCCTCGAGCCCGGCCGGGGTCACGCACCCCTCGACGCTCTGCACCAGGTGCAACATCGGCAGCAGCGCCGAACGCGCCTGCGGGTAGCGGGCGGCGATCTGGTGCAACTCGTCGAGCGTCTTCTGGTCCAGCCGGTCGCTCATCAACGGTCCACCCCGCCCATCACCGGGTCGATGCTGGCCACGGCCACGATCACGTCAGCGACCTGACCGCCCTCGCTCATCACCGACGTGCACTGCAGGTTCGTGAAGGACGGGTCGCGAAAGTGTGCCCGGAACGGTCGGGTGCCGCCATCGCTGACCACGTGGGCGCCGAGCTCCCCACGCGGCGACTCGATCGGCACGTAGGCCTGGCCGGCCGGCACCCGGAAGCCCTCGGTGACCAGCTTGAAGTGGTGGATGAGTGCCTCCATCGACTCCCCCATGATGTGGCGGATGTGGTCGAGGGAGTTGCCCATGCCGTCGTTGCCGACGGCGAGCTGGGCCGGCCAGGCGATCTTCTTGTCCGCGATCATCACCGGCGCGCCCTCGAGCCGGCCCAACCGGTCCGCGCACTGCTGCACGAGGCGCAGCGACTCGTGCATCTCCTGCAGACGGATGCGGAAGCGACCGTAGGCGTCGAAGGTGTCCCACGTGACCACGTCGAAGTCGTAGCTGTCATAGCCGCAGTAGGGCTGGGCCTTACGCAGGTCCCACGGATAACCGGTGGAGCGCAGGATCGGGCCGGACACGCCGAGGGCGAGGCAGCCGGCCAGGTCGAGGTAGCCGATCCCTTCCAGCCGGCCGCGAAAGATCGGGTTGGCGTTGCAGAGGTCGGCGTAGTCCTTCAGCCGCTTGCCGAAGATCTTGATGAACTCGCGGATCTGCTCCAGAGCACCGGGAGGCATGTCCTGTGCGACACCGCCGGGTCGGATGAACCCGTGGTTCATCCGCAGGCCGGTGATCAGCTCGAACAGGTCCAGCACCAGCTCGCGCTCGCGGAACCCAATCGTCATGATCGTCAGCGCACCGATCTCCATCCCGCCGGTCGCGATCGCCACGAGGTGGGAAGAGATCCGGTTGAGCTCCATCAGGAGCACCCGCATGACCTGCGCCTTCTCGGGGATGTCGTCCTCGGCGTCGAGCAGCCGCTCGACACCCATCGAGTAGGTCGCCTCGTTGAAGAACGGGGAGAGGTAGTCCATCCGGGTGCAGAACGTGACCCCTTGCGTCCAGTTGCGGTACTCCATGTTCTTCTCGATGCCGGTGTGCAGGTAGCCGATCCCGCAGCGCAGCTCGGTCACCGTCTCGCCGTCGAGCTCCAGGATCAGCCGCAGCACGCCATGGGTGGAGGGGTGCTGCGGGCCCATGTTGACGACGACGCGTTCCTCGGCGTTGTCGGCGACTCCCGACACGACGCTGTCCCAGTCCTGGCCGGTGACGGTGTAGACCGTGCCGCTGATGGTCTCGCTGCTCGACGAGGCGTAGGGGTCGTCGGCATCGGGTCGACTGGTATAGGTGGAGCTCATCAGGTGTAAGACCTCCGCTGGTCCGGCGGCGGGATGGTCGCGCCCTTGTACTCGACCGGGATGCCCCCGAGTGGGTAGTCCTTGCGCTGGGGATGTCCCGGCCAGTCGTCCGGCATCTGGATCCGGGTCAGCGCCGGGTGCCCGTCGAAGATGATGCCGAAGAAGTCGTAGGTCTCGCGCTCGTGCCAGTCGTTGGTGGGATAGACCGCCACGACGGACGGCACGTGCGGGTCGGCGTCTGGGCAGACGACCTCGAGCCGGATCCGGCGATTGTGGGTCATCGAGAGCAGGTGGTAGACCGCATGCAGCTCACGGCCCCTCTCCTCGGGGTAGTGGACGCCCGAGACCCCGGCGCAGAACTCGAAGCGCAGACCCGGGTCGTCGCGCAGCTGCCAGGCCACGTCGAGCAGGTGCTCGCGGCGGATGAAGAACGTGATCTCGCCCCGGTGCACAACCACCTTCTCGATGGCTGCGGTGAGGCTCCGCTCGGCGAGTACGCCGTCCAGGCGGTCGGCCACCGTGTCGAACCACCCGCCGTACGGGCGCGGCGACGGGCCGGGCAACGCGACCGGGCGTCGAAGCCCACCGTAACCGCTGGTGTCCCCGGTGCCACGGGCCCCGAAAAAGCCCTCGCGGACCTCCACCACCTCGAGCTGCGACGTCCCCGCCTGGGCCTGCGGGGTGAGGTTCTCCGGCATCCGGTCGGTGCCACCCTCCGCCGCGGGGTCCTTGCTCGGCGTCTGGGAAGGCCCACCTTCGCGGTTGCTCGACTCGGTCCCTCCCTCGCTCACTGCAGCAGCCCTCTCTGCTCCGACGTCGGGACGGCGAGCATGGCCGCGGTCTCCTGCTCCTGGATCTCGGCCAGCCGGTTCGCGCCGAGCTTGGAGTGCTGGATCTTGTCGTGCAGCTTCAGGATCGAGTCGATGAGCATCTCCGGACGTGGCGGGCACCCGGGAAGGTACATGTCGACCGGCACCACGTGGTCCACACCCTGCACGATCGCGTAATTGTTGAACATGCCGCCGCTGGAGGCGCAGACGCCCATCGACAGCACCCACTTGGGGTTGGCCATCTGGTCGTAGATCTGGCGCAGCACCGGCGCCATCTTCTGGCTCACCCGCCCGGCCACGATCATCAGGTCCGCTTGGCGCGGTGACGCGCGGAAGACCTCCATGCCGAAGCGTCCGAGGTCGTAGCGGGGTCCTCCCGACGTCATCATCTCGATCGCGCAGCAGGCCAGTCCGAAAGTCGCCGGCCACAGCGAGGCCTTGCGAAAGTAGCCCGCCATGCCCTCGACGGTGCTGAGCAGCACACCGGACGGAAGCTTCTCCTCGACACCCATGTCTGTCCTCCGCTCGCGATCAGTCCCACTCGAGCCCGCCGCGACGCCAGACGTAGGCGTAAGCGACGAACACGGTGGCGATGAACAGGGTCATCTCGATCAGCCCGAAGAGGCCCAACGAGTCGAACGCCACCGCCCAGGGGTACAGGAAGATGATCTCGATGTCGAAGACGATGAACAGCATCGCGGTGATGTAGTACTTCACCGGGAACCGGCCGCCGCCGACGGGTTGGGGAGTGGGCTCGATGCCGCACTCGTAGGAGTCGAGCTTGGCGCGGTTGTAGCGCTTGGGGCCGGTAAGGAAGCTGACCGCGA
>JALZMX010000022.1 GCA_030857985.1 Actinomycetota bacterium
GCGCACGTGCTCGTGCTCGCCCGGATCACGCCCGACAAGGGGCAGGACATCGCCGCCCGGGTGTGCCTGCGCGCCGGGGTCCAGCTCGTCCTCGCCGGCCCGGTGGCCGGAGTGAGCGATCCCGAGGAGCTGCGCCGACGGCTCGAGCGCGGCGACGAAGCCCTGCTCCAGCATCCTGACGTGCGCTTCTACCTCGAGCAGGTCGCACCGCTGGTGGACGGCGAGCGGGTGCGCTGGGTCGGCGGTGTCGGTGGCGCAGAGAAGGAACGGCTGCTCGCCGGCGCGCGCGCGTTGCTCGCCACGATCCGGTGGGCCGAGCCGGGAGCCACCGCGGTCGTCGAGGCGCTGGCGCGTGGAGTGCCGGTGGTGGGTACGCCGTTGGGAGTGCTGCCGGCTCTGGTCGAGGACGGCGTCACCGGCGTCCTCGCCGCGGACGAGGACGGATTGGTGCGTGCACTGACCCGGGTCGACGACCTCGACCCTTCCGCGTGCCGTGAGTCGGTGCGCGGCTGGGGGCCCGCCGAGGTGGCGCGGCGCTACGTCGACCTCTACGAGCAGCTGCTGACGACGTCCGGCCGGACGTCGTGCCGGGCAGCCGGCCGGCGGCTGGTGTCGACGTGACCGTGACCCGGGTGGCGCTCGTCGGCGCCGGCTCGGTGGCGCAACGCCACGTCGAGGTGCTCACCCACCTGGGCGGCGTCCGTGTCGTCGGGGTCACCGACGTGGACGCCGCTGCCGCGGGACGGTTGGCGGCGGCCTGCGGGGCGGCGGCGTACCCGACGGTCGAGGAGATGCTCGACGGCACGCAGGTCGACGCCGTCTACGTCTGCGTGCCGCCGTTTGCCCACGGGGCCCCCGAACGGGCCGTGTTGGCGCGGGGTCTGGCGCTCTTCGTGGAGAAGCCGGTCGCCGCCGACCTCGCGACCGCCGAGCAGCTGGCCGACGAGGTGGAGCGCGCCGGTGTGGTCACCGGGACGGGCTACCACTGGCGCTGCCTCGACGTGGTCGAACGGGCAGCGCGGCTGTTGCGCGAGCAGCCGGCGCTGCTGGCCAACGGCTACTGGCTCGACAAGCGTCCCCCGGTGGCCTGGTGGGCCCGCACCGACCGCTCCGGTGGCCAGGTGGTCGAACAGCTCACCCATGTGCTCGACCTCTCCCGGGTCCTGCTCGGCGAGCCGGTCGAGGTGTTCGCCGCGAGCTGCCGGGAGGACTGCCCCGCGGAGGGCGACGTGGACGATGCCACCGCCGCGACCGTGCGCTTCGCCTCCGGTGCGGTGGCGACGTTCGCGGCCACGTCGCTGCTCACGATCAAGCACCGGGCGGCGCTGCACACGGTGAGCCGCGCCCTGCTGCTGGAGCTGACCGAGCAGTCCCTCGTCATCGACGACGGTGCGCACCGACGCGAGGTGCTCGCCGGCGAGGACCCGCGGGTGGTGGTGGACCGCGAGTTCATCGACGCGGTTCGCGGGCGGAGGGAAGGCACCCGCACCCCCTACGCCGAGGCGGTGCGCAGCCACCGGCTGGGGTGTGCGATCGCCGCCTCGGCGTCGCGCGGGAGCGCGGTGACCCTCGCCGGGACGCCTGCGTGAGTCGGCGTCGGCTCAACCTCGTCGTCCCCGCACCTGGCTCCGTCGAGCTGGTCGAGGAGGAGCTGGCCGAGCTGCACGACGGAGGCATCCTGCTGCGCACGATCGCCACCGGGCTCTCCGCCGGGACCGAGCTGACCTTCGTCAAGGGCGACAACCCGGCGCTGCACGCGCGCCTCGACCACGAGCTGGGGCTGTTCCTGCCGTCGACCGAAGAGTCCGGCTACCCGGTGCGGCGGTTGGGCTACATGGAGGTGGCCCGGGTCGAGCAGAGTCGCACCCCGGCGTTCGCCGTCGGCGACATCGTCGCCTCGGCATACGGGCACGCGACCGCGCACGTGGCTGACTCGGTGCGCGAGCACGTGGTCCCGCTGCCCCGCGACCTGGACCCGGTGCTCGGCACCTACGTCGCCCACCTCGGTCCGATCTGTGCGAACGGACTGCTGCATGCCGCCGCGGATGCCACCGGTGGTGGCGTCTCCTCGCTCGCGGACGGGGTGCGAGGACGGCGCGTGCTCGTGACCGGCGCGGGTCTCGTCGGTCTGCTCACGGCATTGTTCGCGCGCGAACACGGAGCCGGCGAGGTCGCCGTCGTGGACGCCGACCCACGGCGCCGCGCCGTGGCCGAGGCGCTCGGACTGCTCGCGCTGAGCACCGACGAAGACCCTGCGCTGCTGCTCAAGACGCGGTGGCGACACCATCCAGGTGACCATGGCGCGGACGTGGCGTTCCAGTGCCGTGGTCGCCCCGAGGCACTGGCGACGGCGCTGCGCGCGGTGCGTCCGCAGGGCACGGTCGTCGACCTCGCGTTCTACACCGAAGGTGCGGACCAGGTCCGGCTCGGCGAGGAGTTCCACCACAACGGCCTGACCTTGCGGTGCGCTCAGATCGGCAGGGTGCCACGGGGGTTGTCCACGTCGTGGGACAGGTATCGGCTCTCCGCCGAGACCGTCGCGCTGCTGCAGCGGTGCGGCGAGCAGGTGCGCACCCACCTGGTCACCGATGTGCTGCCGTTGGCGCAGGCACCGACGCTGCTGCTGGACCTCGCGGCACGTCGCCGACACGCCATCTCGGCTGTGTTCACCACCGGCGCGTGACCACGTCAGGCGGCGACGACGACGTCCGGCAGTCTGACGGCGGAGTCGACGGTGGTGAGCGGGGCGACCGTGGCCGCGCCCTCCTCGCGACTGACCTCGAGGCTGACCATGTGCAGCACCCATGACAGGGGCACGCCGAGCGCCGAACAGATCGCGGCGAGGCACTCACTGGAGGCCTCCTTCACCCCGCGCTCGACCTCGGACAGGTAGCCGAGGCTGACCATGGCGTGCTTGGACACGTCGCGCAGGGTGCGGCCCTGCCGGATCCTCTCCTCACGCAGCACCTCACCGAGCAGGTGACGAACCAGCACCATCTCTGTCGTCCTCTCCTGTCGATGACGGGCGGTCGTGCCACCGCGACCACGGCCAGCCTAGCGAGCGAACCGACGTTGCGGCCGTGACACTCGACGGTTCGCGCCGCGACGCTCAGCCGTGCTGCGGTGTTCCCCGAGCCTCCAGGGTACGTCGGAGCAGGTCGAGCGCCGCGGTACAGGTCGAGGCGCGGATGTCGGCCCGGGAACCGGTCAGCGTCAGCTGCTGCGACACCACACCGACCGGACCGGCGCAGCCTACGTACACGGAGCCGACGGCCTTGTCCTCCTGGGATCCGGGTCCGGCGACTCCGGTCGTGCTCACGGCGTACGACGCGCAGAACCGCCTCCGGGCACCGACCGCCATGGCCTCGGCCACCTCGGCGGAGACGGCGCCGTGCCGGTCCAGCAGCTCGACCGGCACGTCGAGCAGCGTGGCCTTCACGTCGCCGGCGTAGGCGACCACTCCGCCACGGAACACCGTCGAGGCGCCGGCAACGTCGGTGATCCGCGCCGCGAGCGACCCACCGGTCAACGACTCGGCAACGGCGAGGGTGGCGCCCTGTCGCTGCAGCACGGCCAGGATCTCGGCCGCGGCGCCCAGCGCCTCACTCAGGACGACTCGCCGCCGTGCCGGAAGCGGAGCCTGGCCGCCTGCACCAGGTAGTCCACGCCGGTGACCACGGTGACGATGACTGCTGCCGCCATCGCCACGACCGCGACCAGGTGCAGCGGCCCGCTGACCGGAAGGAGGTAGGCGCAGAGCGCGACCGCCTGCAGCACCGTCTTGAGCTTGCCGCCTCGACTGGCCGCCATCACTGCGTGGCGGATCACCAGCAGGCGCACCAGCGTGATCAGCCACTCCCGGGCCAGCACCACACCGGTCACCCACCAGGAGAGGTCACCGATGATCGACAGACCCACGAACGCCATCCCGGTGAGCGCCTTGTCGGCGATCGGATCGGCGATCTTGCCCACGTTCGTGACCAGGCCGCGCTTACGGGCGACCTGCCCGTCCACCCGGTCGGTGAGGATCGCGACGAGGAACACCAGGAATGCGCCGATCCGCCAGAGCGGCTCGTGCCCTCCCTGCGACAACAGCAACCAGGCGAAGAGCGGGACCAGCGCGATCCGCAGCAGGGTCAGCGCGTTGGCGATGTTCCACGGGCTCGGGGCGGTCAGGACGGCACCGGGTCGTCCCGGCTGCTCCGGAGTCGAGGAGGCCACGCCGTTCAGCCCCTTGCTTCGCAGGCCCGCGCCACCAGGTCCACGCCATCCGCGCCGACGGCCCGCGCCGCGACCACATCTCCCACCGCCGCGCCGTCCGGGAGGCCGGTCACCGTCGACGACCCATCCACCTCGGGGCCCTGGTGGGCGGCGCGACCCTCACCGCTCTCGCCCTCGACGTGCTCGAGCAGGACGTCGAGCAGCTCACCGACTCGGTCCTCGGCCCGCTGTGCGGTCAGCTCCTCGCTGAGCCGGCTGACTCGCGCGGCCCGGCCCCGGATCGTGTCCTCGTCGAGCTTGCCGTCGAACGCCGCCGCCGCGGTCCCCTCCTCGTCGGAGTAGCCGAAGACCCCGACGGCATCCAGCCTCGCCGCCTCGAGGAAGTCACACAGCACCTGGACGTCCTCCTCGGTCTCGCCGGGGAAGCCGACGATGACGTTGCTGCGGACTCCGGCCTGCGGGGCACGGTCGCGGATGCGCTCGAGCAGGTCGAGGAACCGCTCGGCGTCTCCAAAGCGCTTCATCCGGCGCAGCACCGGGCCGCTGGCGTGCTGGAACGACAGGTCGAAGTACGCCGCCACACCGGGAGTCGACGTCATCGTGTCGATCAGTCCGGGGCGCATCTCGGCCGGTTGCAGGTATGACACCCGGACCCGGCGTACCCCCTCGACGCCGGCCAGCTCGGGCAGCAACGTCTCGAGCAGGCGCAGGTCACCGAGGTCCTTGCCGTACGACGTGGAGTTCTCGCTGACCATGAACAGCTCCCGGACACCCTGCTCGGCCAGCCAGCGTGCCTCGGTGAGTACGTCGGAGGGGCGACGGGACAGGAAGGACCCACGAAACGTCGGGATCGCGCAGAAAGTGCAGCGGCGGTCACAGCCGGAGGCCAGCTTCAGTGGCGCCATCGGCCCTGCGTCGAGTCGTCGACGCATGCGGTCACCGGGCTGCGCGACTGGCGTGCCGGGACGAGCGACCGGCGAGATCGGCAGCAGGGCCCGCCGGTCGCGCGGGGTGTGCGCCTCGTGCGTACCGCCGTCGAGGATGGAGCGGATCCGTCCGGCGATGTCCTGGTAGTCGTCGAAGCCGAGAACCGCGTCGACCTCGGGCAGTGACGCCGCGAGGTCACGGCCGTAACGCTCGGCCAGGCAGCCGACGGCGACCACCGCGTGGGCACTGCCGTCGGCCGCGAGGTCCGTGGCCTGCAACAGTGTGTCCACCGAATCCTTCTTGGCCGACTCGACGAACCCGCAGGTGTTGACCACGACCGCGTCCGCGTCGGCGGTGTCGTCGACGAGACGGAAACCTCCGGCCTCGAAGCGCGCCGCGAGCTCCTCGGAGTCGACCTCGTTGCGGGCGCAGCCGAGCGTGACGAGCGCGACAGTTCTCGCCGAGCCCTCGGGCTGGCGTACGGAAGCGGCGGTGACGATCGTGGACTCAGTCATGGCATCAACCGCCAAGTATGTCCCACGGTGTGGGACCCACCCCAATCCACAGCGCGAGAATGTCCGGATGGGCGACTCCTGCGTGTTCTGTGCCATTGCGTCCGGCGACGCTCCGGCGTTCCTCTTGTACGAGGACGAGCACGCGGTCGCTTTCCTCGACATCGCGCCGGTACGACGCGGTCACACCTTGGTGGCCCCACGACGGCATGTCGCGGACGTGATGGCCTCCGGTGGAGCAGCAGCATGGACTGATGTGGCGCTGGCCGTTCAGACCGCAAGTCGCGTGCTCATGGCGCGGCTCGGATCAGACGGCATCAGCCTGTTTCAAGCGAATCGTCGTGCTGCTGGGCAGGACGTGTGGCACCTGCACATGCACCTCGTGCCCCGACGTGGGGGTGACGAGCGCCTGGTTCGATGGGAACGCAGCGAGGTTGAAAGGGGCCGTCTGGCCACCACCTACGGCGAGCTGCAGCAGCACACTCCCTGACATGGGTATCGACGTCGTGGCGGCGGGCTACCGTTGGAGCGACGCCACCCGTTGCTCATTGGAGATGCCGATGCGGTCGCTACTCATCCTGTTGTTGGCAACCGCGGCGACCCTTGCTGGCTGCGGAGGCGAGGCTGAATCCGAGGTTCAGGACGCTACGCCTGCGTCCCCGTCGGCAGCGCCGTCAACTGCTCTGCCCTCGGCGCCGACCGGGACGCCCGACGTGACCCACACCGAGACACCCCGCGAGCGGGTGCAGCCTCGGTCCTCGAGGACGTCGGAGGCCGCCCGGGAAGGCACTGTGGTGACCACCGCCCGCAGCGACTTCGGCACCATGCTCTTCGATTCCGCCGGCCAGGCGATCTACCTGTTTGACAGCGAAGCCACCAGCCGCCCCGAGTGCTACGGGCAGTGCGCGGAGGCGTGGCCGCCAGTGCTCACACACGGCGAGCCGATCGCGGACGGTGAGGTGCGGACAGATCTGCTCGGCACCACGCGACGCGCTGACGGCTCGACTCAGATCACGTACGCCGGCCACCCGCTGTACTACTACGTCCACGATGGACGGGACGAGGTGCTCTGCCACAACGTGACCGAGTTCGGGGGCTTGTGGCTCGTCGTGACACCCGGCGGAGCACCTGCGGCGACCTGACC
>JALZMX010000063.1 GCA_030857985.1 Actinomycetota bacterium
ACCGTGTACGTCGCCCCGAGCCAGCCGAGGATCGGCCACAGCACCCACCTGGCCAGCACAACGGCGGCGAGCGCAACCGGGATCCAGCCCAACCAGCGGACGTCGTACGGGATCAGGGCGACGAGCAAGCCGGTCGCGGCGCAGACGACGATGAACAGCAAGACCGGTCGCAGCAGCGCCTTGACGTGGGTGCGGGTGCTGACGACCACGTGCTCACCCTCGCTGAGCAGCTTCGCTGAGATGCCCATCCGTGTCCCCTCGCCGCCGTTCGCCCGCACCAGTCTATGGTCGCGGGATGACTGAGTTCCCACCCGAACCGGAGCGCGCCGATCCGCCGTACATCGCCGGTGAGCGCGCGATGTTGGACGCGTGGCTGGACTTCCACAGGGCCACGTTGCTGCGCAAGTGCGCCGGGCTCAGCGGTGCTGACCTGGTACGGCGCTCGGCAGAGCCGTCGACGCTGACGCTGCTCGGCCTGGTGCGGCACATGAGCGAGGTGGAGCGCAGCTGGTTCCGGCGGGTGCTCGCGGGCGAGGACGCTCCACCGCTGTACTACTCAGACGCCGATCCTGACGGCGACTTCGACCGGGTCGAGGCGGCCGACTCCGAGGCCGATCTCTCTCGCTGGCGCGGCGAGGTCGACGCCTGCCGCGAGGTGGCTCGCCGACACGGTGATCTGGACGCGATCGCGGTGACCAAGCGGCGCGGTGAGGACGTCAGCCTGCGCTGGATCTACGTGCACATGATCGAGGAGTACGCCCGGCACAACGGCCACGCCGACCTGCTGCGCGAGCGCATCGACGGCACGACCGGCGAGTAGCGGCCGCGGCCGGTCCGTCTCTACCAGGGGCCGTGGATGATGTGAGGAGCGGTGACTTCGTGAAGACCCTGATCACCGGTGGCGCCGGCTTCATCGGCAGCACAGTGGCGTCGGCCTGTGTGGACGCGGGGATCACCCCGGTGATCCTCGACGGCCTGAGCACGGGGCGAGCCGAGTTCGTGGCCGATCACGCGTTCTTTCCGGGTGACATCGCCGACGGCGCGCTACTGGACCGTGTCTTTGCCGACCACCCCGACATCTCCAGCGTGGTGCACTGCGCCGCCCGGATCGTGGTGCCGGAGTCCGTCTCCCAGCCGCTCGAGTATTACCGCAACAACGTTGCCAAGACCGTGGACATGGTCGAGCACCTGCTGCGTATCGGTTGCCCGCGCTTGGTGTTCAGCTCGTCCGCGTCGATGTACCAGCCCGGACCGGACTTCGCCGTCGATGAGTCCTCTCCGCTGAACCCGGGCAGCCCGTATGCGGCGACGAAGATGATGGTGGAGCGGATCCTCGCGGACGTGGCCGAGGCACACCCGCTGCGCGTGCTCTCGCTGCGCTACTTCAACCCGGTCGGGGCGGACCCGCAGTTGCGCACCGGGCTGCAGGACCCGTCACCGACGCACGCGATGGGCAAGCTGATCGAGGCGCACGAGTCCGGGCAGCCCTTCACGGTCACCGGGATCGACTGGCCCACGAGGGACGGGTCGGCTATCCGGGACTACATCCACGTCTGGGATCTCGCGCGAGCGCACGTACTCGCGCTGCAGCGGTTCGACGAGGTGCTTCCCGGTGATCGCGGCTACGAGGTGCTCAACCTCGGAACGGGGTCGGGCACCACGGTCCGTGAGCTCGTGGCCGCCTTTCGGGCCGTGGTCGACGACGACGTCGCGGTGCGGGAGGCCGACCCGCGGGCAGGTGACGTGGTCGGCTGCTACACCCGCAGCGACAAGGCGCGGCAGCTGCTCGGCTGGACCGCCGAGAAGACCCTCGAGGACGGCGTCCGAGACTCGATGCGCTGGTCTCGACGGCGACGGCAGGTTCTCGGCGAGAGCTAGCGCTGCACAGGTCAAGCGTCGCGCAGATGGACCACGTCACCGGCGCTGATCGCGACCACGGCGACGTCGGTCTCGATCACCAGCCGGCCCTCGGCGTCGATCCGGCGGGCCGCACCGGTCACGACATCGCCGCTCGGCAGCTCGGCTCGCACCTGGCGGCCGAGCGTGGCGC
>JALZMX010000084.1 GCA_030857985.1 Actinomycetota bacterium
AGCTGCGCGACCACCTCGTCGTTGCTGAGCTCCGAGCGCTCGCGGATCTGGAGCTCGTTGAGGCCGTCGACCCAGTGGTGGGAGTCGATCTCCTTGTTGAGCGGAAGGCCACGGCGCAGCTGATGCAAGAAGACCAACGGGGAGGCCTGGGCATCGGCGGAGCCGAGGACGTGGAGGACCATCTTGCGGACGTCCCAGCCGACGCAGTCGGTGTCGGTGGCCCACTCCTCCGGGATCAGCGAGGCGGTCAGGGCCGCGAACCTTTCGAACTCGACCGAGGCGAGAACCCGGGCCTCCTTGCGGTTGATGCGGGTGACTCCAGTGGTGCTCGTGGTACTCATCGGGATCTCCCTTCCGTGGCGTTGTCGACCAGGACGTCGGTCATGCGGTTCAGGTGTCGGAGCCAGCGGTCGCCGCCCGGCTCGTTGCTCAGTTGAGCCTCGATCAGACCGGCGGTCATCGCGACGAGGCAGTCGATGTCGCCGCGGTCGGTCACGCCGGCCGCGTTCATCACGCTGACGACGCGGCCGAGCGCCTCCTGGGCCACTGCGTAGGACTCGACACTCGGCTCGAAGCCCGGGATCACTCGACGGAAGAGCAGGGAGTTGCGCGCCGGATCCGCGACGGCGAAGTCGGCGAAGGCACCGAGGTAGGCCTTGAGCGCCGCTTGCGGGTCGACGGGAAGATCGATCGAGTCGAGCGTCTCCAGCAGCTGCCGGTTGCCGTCGGCGAACATCGCGTCGTACAGGGCGTTCTTGGAGTCGAAATAGGCGTATAGCGACGGCTGCTGCATCCCGACCTCCTTGGCCAGGTCCCGCAGCGAGACCAGCTGGATCCCGCGCTCACGCGCCAAGCTCCAGGCCGCCTCGACGATCGAGGCGATCTTGGCTTCACGACGCTGCGCGACCTTGCTGACGACCACAGGGCTTCCTCTCATCAGCGCCTATCGATGATTGGTAATCATCCCTATCGCCGATAGGTCTGTCAAGCCCTTGAGCCAAACTCGAATCATGTGTATGGCCATCTGCTGCGAGCAGTGGCCGGATCTGCCGTGATTCGAGTGGTGCGTCATTCATTCCGCCGCATACGTGCGACTGCAAGGAGGGGCCACTACCTGATCGACAGCGGGCTCTGCCACGACGCGCGACATGACGGCCAGACGCGTCTCTCTGCGCAGCCAGGGCCTGAACCTGGGCAGAGACGCAGCCGCAAGCGGGTCACCGACCCCGTCGGCGCTGACCAAGGGTGCGCAACGGCCGCCTGCTTCCCGGGCAGCGTTCGCAATTGCGACGGCAGCAGCTTCCGGGGCGCTTGCGGCCGCATCTGCGAGCCAGTTGCGTGGTCAGGGAACGACGCTCGCGCACCGGCGCTGGCCTCAGTCTTGGTGACCACGCGTCCGAGCACTGTGAAGTCGGAATCCGATGTAGGTCGGCCTGACCCGGATGCCTGAACCGAGCTTCGCCAGGCATCGGCCCTGGGGTCAACGAACAAGTAGCCGATGAGCGGGTCTTGACAACCGTCCTCCCGAGGCCGATGATACAAAGCGTCTCATGGTGAGACAGAGCGTCTCACAACAGAGGAGGCATCATGACGGTCAGGCTCACGTCCCCAGGACAGGGCGAAACCTTCGCCAGTGGTCCGGTCAGGTTCCGGATCCTGGAGGACGGCGGCGGCGTCGAAGGTCGGTTCGGGGTAGCCGAGTGTGTCCTCGGTCCCGGGTGGCCAGGACCTCCGCAGCACGTCCATCGAGAGCACGACGAGACGTTCTACGTCGTGTCCGGCTCGGTCAGGTTCACCAGCCGATCCGACGAGATGCTGGCGGAGGCCGGGAGTCTGGTCACCGCACCGATCGGCGACCCGCACACCTTCGGCAACCCCGACCCCGACGCGCCGGCCACGGTGCTATGCACCGTGACCCCGGAGCGGTATCTCGGCTACTTCCGCGACCTGGCAGACCTCCGGCCCGGACCGGACGGCGTGCTCGTGCCGGCCCAGGTGCTCGAGATCATGGCTCGCTACGCCACCGAGCCCTACCGTCCCTGACCCCGCCGACCATCTCGTCGAGCTCGGCCCGGGCACCACCCGGGCACCACCCGGGCACCACCCGACACCACCCGACGCCACCCACCAGGAGCATCACCATGCCGCTGACCACCACCCACCCCGACGTACCCGGCACCACGACGCCGCCCCTCGCCGGGTTCCACCATCTCGGCCTGACCGTCCGTGACATCGATGACAGCGAGAGCTGGTACGCCGACGTCTTGGGCATGGTCCGGGCGTTCGTCGAGCCACATCCCACAGGCGGTGGCCATACCGTGGTCGTGACCCGTCCAGGAACTGCCCTGTTCCTCGGACTGGACTATCACCCACAAGCCGACCGACGGCGCTTCGATGCGCGTCGTACGGGTCTGGACCACGTGGCCCTGCGGCTGGACGGCCGGTCGGACCTCGACGCCTGGGTCGCTCGCCTCGACGCGCTTGGAATCCAGCACGGACCGGTACACGAGAACGACGAACCCGCCTTCGCCGCCGTGGTCGTCCACGACCCAGACGGCATCCCGATCGAGCTCTTCTGGTCGGCGGCCTGAGATGGTCTCCGACATCGACCTGCCAACGCGAGCCGGAGCGCGACCGCGCGCGACTGACAGCATCCCGCACTCCCAGCTCGACCAGCAGCCCGAGGACTTCCGCGAGCTGGATGCAATCCTGGCCGAAGCGGCCACCTGGCCCCACGTGGACCAGCAGCCCTCCCGAATCGCGGTCGAGGGATCCCGTGCCCTGCTCGTGTCGCCGGACGCCGACACCGGACCGGTCGAGGCGTTCATGGTGGGCCGGGAGTTCTGCCACGGGCACGCCGGCGGCGACTTCAGCCTGCACGCCACGCTCCCGCTCCCAGTGGCGAAGGCCGCGGAGCGAGCCGGCTGGGCCGAGCCTCACTATCTGGTGCACACCGGCCAGGCGCCGCCCACGGTCGTGATGCTGTATGCACCGCGCGACGAGACCGAACGCGAGGTCATCCTGCGTCTCGTGCGGACGTCGTACGAGTTCGCCCTGGCCGTGGGCAACCGGACCGACGGCTAACCTCGGCCGCCATGTCGACTGAACCGGTGAAGGGGACTAGGCCCAGCCCCAAGGAACGCACGCAGCGCCTGCTCGGTGACGCGGCCCGCGAGCTCCTCCGGGCCGGGGCACCGCTGACCGTGCAAGGGGCCGCGGAGCTCGCCGGCGTCTCCAGAGCCACGGCCTATCGGTACTTCCCCAGCAACGAGGCGGTTCTGATGCACGCGACGATGCCGCTCATCGAGGACGCCGGCCAGCGGTTGCAGCCGCCAGACCCAGACAGCTCGGACGACATCTCGGCACAGGACCTGCCGGAGCAGGCGTCCGCACTGGTGCGGACCATGGCCACGTGGGCGTTCGACCACGAGAACGAGCTGCGCACACTCCTCCGTCTCTCGCTCGCGCCCGAACGCGCCACCCGCATTCCGCGCCGGGGCAACACGAACCGCGACACGTGGATCGCCAACCTGCTTGAGGGCCTTCCCGAGCACGTGTCCCAGGCCGCACACGATCGGTTGGCCGTCGCCCTCGTCCCGCTCTTCGGAGCTGACGCCGTGGTGTGGAGCACCGACATCGCGCAAGTCGACCGAGACACCGCTGTCGACGTCATGGCCTGGATGGCCGCAGCACTCGTCCAGGCGACGCTCGACGACCCGGCGTGAGTCCGCTGTTGGTTCTCTGGCGAAGAAATACACATGGCTGAACAGGCGTGGGTGTCTACGACAGGCGACGCCGCATCGAAAGGCAGTCACAGCCGATGAGCGTCAGTCGACGTCATACGCCGCGCCATGGCGCGCGTCCTGAGCCACCGGGATGTCGAGTGCGGCAGGAGCACCCCTCTCGCGGCCGTCGCCCGTCGCGGGTTCCGAGCCGTTGATACCGACTGCGACGGCTGGGAGCGGTCCGACGCGCGCTGGGACGAGCACACAGTGAGCGCTCTTCTGGCGCAACACCCCACCCTCGCGGCGTGCGGCACTGCGGAGAAAGGACCACCTTTACGACCGGTTCGAGCACGTCACCTACCTTTACGTCCCACTCGAGGTGTTGCTCGAACGGGTGCGGGCTCGATCCACCTCGGCCAAACGGTCGCGCTTGGACCGGTAGTTGAAGTACTTGACCAGTCCGAGGAAGGCCGCAAGTAGGCCACCGAGTACCGCCACCCAGCTTTGAACACTCTCTGGAGACACCACGCTCTCCCATGCTGCTGAACCCGACTAGCCTTCGAACGCTAGCGATGCATCCTGGTCCGAGGTCGCGACCCGCCGGAGCATGCGTCCGGTTCTGCTCGATCCCCCCAAACGACCCACCGCGTCATTCCGGCTCCCCTTTGTTGTCAACCCGTGGTCTGAGGTGACTTCCGCCGCGGGCTCTTCCTGACTGGCTTGGAGGCTTGTAGCGTCGGGTTCGCGGGTCCGGGAAGTGGCTGATCCGAAGTGTCGATGTGCGGGGGCAGGTCGACCGCGCTGGATTGTTTAGTCGCCCCGCAGTGCCCTCCCGGACCCGTGCCAACCAGGTCGGGCGTGGCGTGTGCTGCTCGTTCGGCGTCGGCGACCAGTTGTCGGTAGACGGCATCGGAGATCCTTCGCTTCAGGCAGCGCAGCGCTTCGAGTTTGGTCTTGCCGGCCGAGAGCTTGCGCCGGTAGTAGGCCCGGCCGTCGGTGTCGAGTCGGATCTGGCTGATCGCGGCGATGTGGATCATGTGGTTCATCCGCCGGTTCCCGGCCCGGGAGAGTCGGTGCCGGTTCTGCTCACCCGAAGATGCGTCCAGGGGTGCGGTGCCGGTCCAGGACGCGAACCGGTTCCGGTCGGCGAAGCGGGCGATGTCGCCGACGTCGGCCAGGGTCCGGGCGGCGACCACGGGTCCGACACCGTGGAGGTCCATCAGCCGTGATCGGCGTGACTTGACCAGGACCTTGAGCTCGGCGGTGGCCTTCTTCATCTTTGCCTCGACCGCGACCAGGTCGGCGAGCTCCTCGGCAGCAATCCTGCGGCGGGTCTTGCCCGCGATGTCACGAGGACGCACGGTGGCGAGCATCGCCTTGGCCTGCAGGGCTGTGAGGTCCTTCTTGGCTTTGCCTGGCACCAACTCAGCGAGCAGCCGTTGCAGCCGGTTGACGGTCTGGACCCGCAGCCGCGTGAGTTCCTCACGGCGGTCGCACAGCATCCGCAGAGCTTCGAGCTCACCGTCGGGACGCAGGACGCGCAGGGTCTTGGTGCGGACCGCGACGATCGCGATGGAGTGGGCGTCGCGGGCGTCGGTCTTGCGGTTGTGGCCGGTGTCGAAAAGCCGGACCCGGGCGGCAAGCTTGGCCGGCACGTCCACGACGTGCTCGCCGGCCTCGAGGAGCCGCTGCGCGAGCGGACGCCCGGCGCCGTTGCTTCCCTCGATCGCCCAGACCCGCTCGGGCCAGGTCTTGGCATAGGTCCGCAGTGCGGTGTAGCCGGCCTGGTCGGTGCTGAACCGGCCCGAGCCCAACATGGTCTCGTGATGATCGACGACCTCGATCGTCGCCGAGAGTTTGTGCGGATCGACCCCGATGATCACCTTCGTCATAGCGTTCTCCTGCTTCACCTCGTACCGATAGGGACGGCGAGGTGGGCAGTGCTACTACGAGCTGGGCAGTCCCCTTTCGAGCCACGCCTCGTCACGGTGCCCGACGGACTGCAGACCGAAAGAGAGCCACACCC
>JALZMX010000144.1 GCA_030857985.1 Actinomycetota bacterium
CCTGCGCGGACTCGACCAGACCGGCGACAGCGCCGGCGAGCGCAGGCGACTGCGACAGCTGCGGGTCGGCGGAGACGAGCTCGCGCGCGACGTCGCGGGTCTGCGCGATCACGCTCTCGTGCCTCAGCACCGACAACAGTCGCAGGCTCGACCGGTGGCCGGACTGTGCTGCACCGAGGACGTCGCCTTCGCGCCGGGTGGCCAGGTCGACCTGCGACAGCGCGAAGCCGTCGTTGGTCGCCGCGATCGCCGACAGCCGTTGCCGCGCCGGGGTGGCGGCTGCGGAATCTGTCACGAGCAGGCAGAGGCCGGTGGCACTGCCACGACCGACCCGGCCGCGTAGCTGGTGCAGCTGGGAGACACCGAACCGTTCTGCGTCGAGGACCACCATGACTGATGCGTTGGGGACGTCCACGCC
The DNA here is from genome assembly GCA_030857985.1 of Actinomycetota bacterium. Taxonomy (GTDB): domain Bacteria; phylum Actinomycetota; class Actinomycetes; order Propionibacteriales; family Nocardioidaceae; genus JALZMX01. Next base: position 419 of record JALZMX010000144.1, read on the forward strand.
GACCTCGATCACCGTGGTGGAGACGAGTACGTCGACCTCGCCCGCAGCGAACGCGCGCATGACCGCGTCCTTCTCCTCGACCGGCAGCCGTCCGTGCATGGTCGCGATCCGCAAGCCGTGCAGCGGACCGTCGGTGAGCTGGGTCGCCACCTCGGTCACCGCCAGGGTCTGCCTGCCCTCGGTCTCCTCGACCAGGCGCAGGTGGCCGTACGGCGACGGCTCCGGCTCGGTGCCGATGCGCGTGCAGACCACGTAGGCCTGATGACCCCTGCCGACCTCCTCGCGGATGCGTTGCCAGGTCCGCTCCAGCCACTCGGGCCGCTCGGCGACCGGTACGACGGTCGTCTGCACCGGGGAGCGTCCCGGCGGCAGCTCCCGCATGACTGACACGTCGAGATCGCCGAACACGGTCATCGCCACCGTGCGGGGTATCGGCGTCGCCGTCATCACGAGCACGTGCGGCGGAACTGCACCCGACTTCGATGCCAGCGCGGCCCGCTGCTCGACGCCGAAGCGGTGCTGCTCGTCCACCACGACGAGCCCGAGGTCGTCGAACTGCACCTTCTCCTCGAGCAGCGCATGCGTGCCCACCACGATCCCGGCAGCTCCCGAGGCAGCGTCGAGCAGTGCCTGGCGGCGGGCACCCGCCCCGAGCGACCCGGTCAGCAGCGCCACCCGGGTGCCGTCCTCGGCACCACCGAGCATGCCGCCGGCTGCCAGGTCGCCGAGCAGGTCACAGATCGAGCGGTGGTGCTGCTGCGCCAGCACCTCGGTCGGCGCCAGCAGCGCCGCCTGGCCACCGGAGTCAACCGTGCGCAGCATCGCGCGCAGGGCCACCAAAGTCTTGCCGGACCCGACCTCGCCCTGCAGCAGCCGGCGCATCGGGTGCTCGCCGGCCAGGTCCGCCCGGATCTCCTCCCCGACGTCTCGCTGCGCCGTGGTCAGCGTGAACGGCAGCCGGGCATCGAAACGCTCGAGCAGACCGCCGCTGCGGCCGGCGCGGGGTATGGCGGGCAGCGTCGCCGCCAGGGCACGCCGCTGCGCGAGCACGATCTGCATGACCAGGGCCTCCTCGAAGCGCAGCCGCTTGCGGGCGTCTCGGTGGTCCTGCTCGATTTCGGGGCGGTGCACCTTGGTCAGCGACTGCGCGAGACCTATCAACGCGTGCTCGCGGCGGACCGACTCGGGGAGCGGGTCGTCGACCTCGCCGAGCACCCCCAGCACCGTCTGCACCGCCGCAGCGATCTTCCACGAGGGCAGGGACGCCGTGGCCGGATAGATCGGGATCAGTGCCTTCGCCAGCCGCTGTATCTCGTCCACGTCCGTCAGCGGCGGGAAGAGCTGGTGATCGGGATGGGTCAGCTGCACCCGACCGCGGAACTCCGACACCTTGCCCGCGAACATGCCGATCGTGCCGGGCTCGAACTTCGCGGCCAACCAGTCGCGGCCGAAGAATGCCAGCTTGAGCTCACGCCGGTCGTCGGTGACCACCACCTCGATCCGCTTCGTCGGGGGGCGCCTGGCCCGCTCGGAACCGTGAGACTGCCTGAAGCCGTGCACCGCGACCCGGTCGATCCGTGCGATCACGGTCACCTGCTCGCCGACGACGAGCTCGGACAGGTCGGTGAGCTCGCCACGCGTGGCGTAGCGCCGCGGGTAGTGGCGCAGCAGGTCTTCGACCGTGGCCAGGGCGAAGCCGTCGCGCATCGCCTTTGCGGTCTTGGCGCCGAGGATCCGGCTCAGCGGGTCGTCCAGGAAGTTGCCCACGAGTTCACTCCACGGCGATGAGCAGGGGGTAGCGCTGCTGCCCTCCGTCGTACACCACCGTGTCGACATCGGGGCGAACGGCACGGACGTGCCCGACGACCTGCTCGACGAGTGCCGCGCCACCGGCCGGGCCACCAGCCGGCCAACCCGCGTCGCCGGTCACCAGCGTCACCATCTCGCCGCCGCCGCCGAGCAGCCGGTCGACGACCTCGCAACCCACGGTCCCCAGGTCGGCACCGACCACGGTGAAGTCACCCTCGACGACGCCGAGCACGTCTCCCTTCCGACACGGCCCGGCCATCGTGATCGCATCCCGATCGGCCAGCGTGACCGCACCGTGGCGGGTGTGCCCGGCCGTGGCGGTCATGTGCACGACGTCGTCGTCGAAGCTGCGGGCCGGCTCGTGCACCGCCATCGCGGCCAGGCCCTGGACCTGCGCGCGGGTCGGGATCACCGCGACCCGGATCGACTCCTCCCGCGCGGCCTGCGCCGCCACCTCGGCTGCCACGATGCTGTCAGCGTCGTTGGGGAGTACGACGACCTCACCGGCGCCGCTGCGGCGGATCGCTGCGAGCAGCTCGCCGCTCGAGCAGCGCCGGCCAAGTGTGCCGCCGACCACGACCGCGCCGGCCTGCACGAACAACGCCTCGAGGCCCGACCCAGCAGCCACCGCCACCACGCCCCGTCCGACGTCCGGTCGCTCGGCGCGTGGACCCGTCGCCGGTGCATGCTGCGGCGCCTGGTTCTCGAGATGCACGACCCGGACCCGGTAGGGATGGCCGGCGGCGATCCCTGCCTCGATCGCGGCGCCGACATCGTCGACATGGACGTGGACGTTCCACAGCCCGTCGCCGCCGACGATGACCAGACTGTCCCCGAGCGGTGCCAGCGACGTACGCAGACTCGCGATGGCCGCGTCCTCGGCGTCGAGGAGATACATCACCTCATGCGACGGGCCGCCGAGATGCACCGACGAGCCGGAAGCGGCGGGCGTCGGGATCGCGTGCGTGCCCAACGGCAGTGGCTGGCTGACCGGGCGTCGACCGGTCACGGCGGTCTCGGCCGCGTCGAGCAGCACGCACAAGCCACGTCCGCCCGCGTCGACGACGCCCGCGCGCGCCAGGATCTCCAGCTGCTGGGGGGTGCGCTCGAGCGCCGTGCGGGCAGCCCGGGCCGCCGCGGCCACGGTCCCGGC
>JALZMX010000152.1 GCA_030857985.1 Actinomycetota bacterium
GCAGCGCCGCCGACCTGGATCCGGTCGCGCCGTGGCTCGCCGGCGACCGTCGCTCACCCCTGCTCATCGACGCCAAGGTGACGCGTGACCGCGCCGCCTGGTGGCTCGAGGAGGCATTCCGCGGCCACTGAGCCAAGCTGTCGCGATCTATCCGCTGCCGGTCAGATGGTCGTTGAGCAACGCCGCCAGGTCCGGGACATCAAGGTGGCCAGCAGCGACCGACAGGACCATCGACTCGGCATCGTCCACGCTGAAAACCAGATCGTTCCCGTTCAAGAGGCAGAACGCCCTGGTCGCCGCCCACGCGAGCCGCTTGTTGCCGTCGATCAGGGCGTGGTTGCGCGCGAGCGAATGCATCAAGGCGGCGGCCTTCTCGCTGAAGTCGGCGTACGCGTCGGCTCCGAACACTGTGGTACGCGGACGCGCAGCCGCCGAGTCGAGCAGCCCGATATCGCGAACCGCGACCGAGTCCGAGATCCCCGCCGCGATCTCGAGCAGGTCGTCGAGACTCAGGTAGTCGACCGGATCGGAGGCGGCACTCACTGAGCGAGCCGCCGGAGCAGCTCCGCGTCTTCGGTGAGCACACGATCGATCGCGGCGCGCAGGCGCGCTGGTCGGTCGCTGGTGTACTGCGCGATGGCGCTGCGCGCCACTTCCTGCATCGAACGGCCCTCCTCCTGAGCCTTTCGACGCAGCACCTCGGTCTCGTCGTCCGTGAGCCGCAAGTTCATCGCCATGGTGCAACGGTACCGCAGCGGTACCGTTTCCATGGCCGGGCATCCCACGCGTGCAGGAGTATGTCGTTTCGTTGACGGTCGCAACGAGTGTGAGATAGCGTCTCGGCGTGTCCAACCCGCTCTCGGCGCTGTGGTCGGCCCGGTCGGTCGCGGTGGTCGGGGCCAGCGGTCGTCCTGGCGCTGTGGGCCGGCTGCCGATCGAGTTTCTGCAGCGGTACGGCTTCGCGGGCAAGGTCTGTCCGGTGCGACCGGACGGCGCGCCCGTGCTCGGCCTGGCGTCGTACCCGCGCGTGGTCGACTGCCCCGGGCCGATCGACCTCGCGATGATCCTGGTGGCGGCCGACCGGGTGGCGGCGGCGGTCGATGACTGCGTGAGCGCGGGGGTGCCGGTGGCGATCGTGTGCTCCAGCGGTTTCGCCGAGACCGGGGAGGCCGGGGCGCTGCTGCAGGACGAGATCGTCGCGAGGGCGCGCGCTGGTGGGCTGAGGCTCGTCGGTCCCAACTGCATCGGCACCGTCGGCGTGGCACATCGCCAGGTCACGTCGTTCTCCCCGCTGTTCGCCGGCGAGCACACCTGCCTGGTGGACGGGTCTCTCGGCTTCGTCAGCCAGAGCGGGGCCCTGGGCTACGGGACGGTGAGCCTGGCCTTCGAGCGCGGGCTCGGCCTGGCGTGGGTGGTCAACACCGGCAACGAGGCCGACGTCAGCGCCGTCGAGGTGATGGTGGCGCTCGCGGCCGAGCCCGGATGCGCGGGGCTGCTCGGGTACGTCGAGGGCCTGGGTGACAGCACCGCACTCCGTGCCCTGGCTGTGAGCGGGGTGCCGGTAGCCGTGCTCAAGGCCGGCCGCTCCGACGCAGGTCAGCGCGCCGCGGCGTCACACACCGGCGCGTTGGCAGCGGGCGATCGTGTGGTCGACGCGGTGCTGCGCCAACTCGGCATCGTGCGTGCCGACGACGTGGACGAGCTGCTCGACATAGGCGATGCCTTCGCGCAGCCACGCCGACCTGCCGGGCCACGGGTCGCGGTGGTGACGACGTCGGGTGGGTCGGGCATCCTCGCCGCCGACGCGATCGCAGCCTGCGGGCTGCGGCTGGCGGAGTTGTCGCCGGCCACCAGGTCGGCGCTCGACGACGTGGTGCCGGCGTACGGCGCGACCGGCAACCCGGTCGACGTGACCGCGACCGTGATGAGCAACCCGGGCCTCTTCGACCACGCGCTCGACCTCGTGGTCGACGACGACGGGGTCGACCTGGTGGTGGCCTGCTTCTGCGTGCTGACCGGCGACGACGTCACCTCGGTGCTCGACAGCCTGGCCCGGGCCGCCGAGCGCAGCGGCAAGCCGGTGCTGGTGGCACGCACCGGCGCCGACCACCTGGCCCCATCGGCCGCGGCCCGGCTGCGCGC
>JALZMX010000191.1 GCA_030857985.1 Actinomycetota bacterium
TCGGCATCGCCACGAAGTCCTTGAACCGGCCGGGCACGGGATTCCACCGCCCGTGCAGCACCCCGAGGGCTGCGTAGCAGTCGCGCATCGACTCCACCAGCACCCGGATGCCGACCAGGTCGTAGATGTCGGTGAAGTCGCGGCCGCGCACGATCATCTTCTGGTAGATCGAGTAGTAGTGCTTGGGCCGCCCGGTGACGGTCGCCTTGATCTTGGCCGAGCGCAGATCGGCCTGCACCCGCTCGGTGACCTGCGCCAGGAACACGTCGCGCGACGGCGCGCGCTCCGCGACCAGCCGCACGATCTCGTCGTACACCTTGGGGTGCAAGGTGGCGAAGGCGAGGTCCTCGAGCTCCCACTTCAGCGTGTTCATGCCCAGTCGGTGCGCCAGCGGACCGTAGATCTCCAGCGTCTCGCGCGCGATCCGGTCCTGCTTCTCCTGCTTCAGATAGCGCAACGTGCGCATGTTGTGCAGCCGATCGGCCAGCTTGATCACGAGGACCCGGATGTCCTTGCTCATCGCGACGACCATCTTGCGGATGGTCTCGGCCTGCGCCGAGTCGCCGTACTTGACCTTGTCGAGCTTGGTCACACCGTCCACGAGCAGCGCGATCTCGTCACCGAAGTCGGCCCGCAGCTGGGGGAGTGTGTATGCCGTGTCCTCGACCGTGTCGTGCAACAGCGCCGCGCACAACGTGGCCGGCGTCATGCCGAGCTCGGCCAGGATCGTCGCCACCGCGAGCGGGTGGGTGATGTAAGGGTCACCGCTCTTGCGGCACTGGCTGCCGTGAAACCTCTCCGCAGTGACGTAGGCGCGCTCGATGACGCCGAGGTCGGCCTTGGGGTGGGTGCCGCGCAGAATGCGGAACAGCGGCTCCAGCACCGGGTCGACCGCGGTCGAGCGCCCGCCGAGTCGACCCAGGCGGGCGCGGGTGCGCAGGCGCGCGGAGCCAGCCGTCGTCGGCTGGCTGACAGCGGCCTGTTCCTCGGACACGCGCTCTCCTGTACGGCGGAAAGCTCCAGTCTACGCAACCAGCCGGCTCGGCACCGGAGTCACGCTGGCCGATCAGAACAGCTGCAACAGCCCGAGGCCGAACGTCACCACCAGCGCTACGACCAGGACCCACACGATGATGCGGGCCCCGGGATCACGTGGGTTGAACACCGCGTCACACCTCCAGCAGCGCGGTGACGTCGAGGTCCCCGAGCGCCGTTCTGCCGCGCAGGAAGCCCAGCTCCATCAGCACCGCGACACGCACCACCGACGCCGAGGCCCGGCCGATCAGCTCGGCGGTCGCCGCGACCGTCCCGCCGGTGGCGAGCACGTCGTCGACGATCAACACCCGGTCGCCGTGGTCGAACGCGTCCTGGTGCACCGCAAGTGTGGCCTCGCCGTACTCCAGGGCATAGGACACCTCGAACGTCGCCGACGGAAGCTTGCCCTGCTTGCGTACCGGCACGAAGCCCACGCCCAGCGCCAGTGCCACCGGGGCCGCCAGGATGAACCCGCGCGCCTCGATGCCCACCACCTTGTCGACGACCGGTTCGCCGCGGCTGTCACGACCGCACGCGGCCAGTGCCTCGGACACCGCGGTGAAGGCGGTGTGGTCACTCAGCAGCGGCGTGATGTCCTTGAACACGATCCCCGGCGCGGGAAAGTCCGGGACGTCTCGGATCAACGTCTCGAAGATCGCCGGGAGGTCGAGCTCGCGTCCGTCAGCGGCACCTGCGGAGGAGCTCACCGGCGACCGCCCTTGCCGCGCTGGGAGCGAGGCTGGCGCTGTGGCTGGCTACGACCGGCGGAGCCGCTGCCCATCGGTCGGCTCGCGCTGCGAGCGGGCACCGTCACCACCTCTGGTTCGGCCGCGGCGCCCACGAGCGGCGGCGGCGCGTCACCGCGCCGGCTGTGCACCCGCCTGCTCTGCTCCTGCACGCCGGGCTCGCGGTCCTTGAGCTGCACCAGCAGCGGCGTCGCGATGAAGATCGAGGAGTAGGTGCCGGCGGCCATGCCCACGAACAACGCCAGCGCCAGGTCCTTCAGCGGACCGGAGCCGAGCTGCGCGACGCCGACCCACAGGATCGCCGCCACCGGCAGCAACGCCGCCACCGAGGTGTTGATCGAGCGCACCAGCGTCTGGTTGACGGCCAGGTTGGCGCTCTCGGCATACGTGCGTCGGTTGCTGCCGGCCAGCCCTCGGGTGTTCTCGCGGACCTTGTCGAACACCACCACCGTGTCGTAGAGGGAGTAGCCCAAGATCGTGAGCAGGCCGGTCACGGTTGCCGGGGTCACCTCGAAGCCGCTCCACGCATAGACGCCCACCGTGATCAGCACGTCATGGGCGAGGGCGACTATCGCCGAGATCGACATCTTCCACTCGCGGAAATAGATCCCGATGAACAGGACCACCAGCACGAGGAAGACGCCCAGACCGATGAAGGCCCGGTTGGCCACCTGCTGGCCCCAGGACGGGCCGACGAAGTCCGAGCTGACCGCGGTGGCGCCGGCCGACTCCAGGGCCGTCCGCACCTCGTCGATCTCGGCGGTGCCCAGCGTCTCGGTCTGGATGCGCACGGTGTCGTCGCCGGAGCTCACCACGGTCGGGTTGTCCTCGAGGCCGGTGCCGGTGACCGCGGCACGCATGTCGTCCACGCTCTCGGTGGGCTGTGCGACCTGTGCGCGGAACTCGACACCGCCCTCGAACTCCACCCCGAAGTTCAGCCCGCGAAACACCAGGGCGGCCAGCGCGACGACCACGATCAGGGCGGACACGGCGTACCAGGTGTTGCGACGTCCGATGAAGTCGATCGACGCCTCACCCCGGTAGAGGCGGTTCGCCAGCGTGCTCAGCCGCGGCATCAGGCCACCTCTCCTGCGGTACGACGGGGCGCCGGGCGCGCGCCGCCGGGTAGCCGCTCGACTCCCAGATGACGGGTGTCGAGCCCGGACAGGCGGTGTCCACGACCGAAGAAGCTGGTCCGGGCGAGCAGCGAGAGCAGTGGCTTGGTGAAGAAGAAGACGACGAGTACGTCGATCAAGGTCACCAGCCCCAGGGCGAACGCGAAGCCCTTCACCACGCCGATCGCGAAGATGTACAGCACCAGCGCGGCCATGAACGAGACGGTGTCGGCCGCCAGGATCGTCATCCGTGCACGCTCCCAGCCGGCCTCGACGGCCGAGCGCAGGGTTCGCCCCTCGCGGACCTCGTCACGAAGCCGCTCGAAGAAGACGATGAACGAGTCGGCGGTGATCCCCACCGCGACGATCAGGCCGGCGATGCCGGGCAGCGTCAGGGTGAAGCCCACGGTCTCGCTGAGCAGCAGTGCGGCGGCGTAGGTGAACAGCCCGGCCACCACCAGCGACACAACGACCACCAGCCCGAGGGCGCGGTAGTAGAACAGGCAGTAGAGCGTGACCAGCAGCAGACCGACGATGCCGGCCACGATGCCCGCCACGAGTGCGTTCGCGGCCAGCTCCGGGCCCTCCTGGGTGACGCTGTCCAGCGTGAAGGACAGCGGCAGCGCCCCGTACCGCAGCGAGTTCGCCAGCTGCCGAGCCGAGTCCTGGGTGAAGTTGCCGCTGATCTGGGCCTGGCCGGTGCGGATCGCACCATTGCTCACCGTCGGCGCGGACAGCACCTGGCCGTCGAGCACGATCGCGAACTGCCGGCCGGTCTGGTTGATGCCCGCCGTGACGTCACCGAAGACGTCGGTGGCGGATCCGTCGAAGTCGAGTGTGACCACATAGCCGACGCCTTGCGGCGGGATGCCCGAGCTGGCGTCCTGCAGCTGCGTGCCCTCGATGATCGTCGGGCTCAAGAGAAACTTCGCGCCGCTGTCGTCGCAGGTCACCAGCCCCTCGTCGGGGTCGTCCACGAGGCTCTCGTCGGCGCGTCCCGGCGGTGGGCACTGGTAGTTCCGAAACTCGGTGATCAGCTCGGGAGGGGGCTGCCAGTCCAACAGCTCGGCGCCCTCGAGATCCTGCTGCGGCGCTGGGCTGGGTTGTTCGCTGGGAGGCGGGCTGGGGGCAGGGCTCTGGTCGGCTGCCAGCCACCCCGTCGCTGCCCGGTTGCGCTGTCCGTCCGACGGCGACTCACCGCCCCGACCGCTGGGTTCGCCGCTGGGTTGTTCGTTGGGCCGAGCGCTGGGTTGTCCGGTGGGCCTCGTGCTGGGCGTGGGCGTCGGCTGCTGCTGCGGCACACCTGGAGCCGGTCCGGCAGCCACGAGACGAAAGCGCAGCTGGGCGGTGTCTCCGATCGAGGCCGCGAGGTCACCGCGCTGCTCACCGGGGATCTCCACCACGATCTGGTTGCCGCCCTGCTGGGTGACCTCGCTCTCGGCGACACCGGTGCCGTTGACCCGCTGGCGGATGATGTCGACCGCCTCGTTGAGCTTGTCATCGGTGACGCCGCTGCCGTCGGTGGTGTCGGCGCTGAGTGTGATGCGGGTGCCACCCTGCAGGTCGAGTCCGAGCTGCGGCGCCCAGTCCCCGTTGAGCGCGACGCCGCCGAACATCGCCGCCAGGACCGCGCCGAACACGACGATCCTGCGCGCTGGTCTGGAGGCGTTGATCGCCACTGTGGTTCTACTCCTTCGACGGCGAGGTTCTACCGGTCAGGCGGTCGGTGGCGGCTGGTCGGCGTCCGGAGCCGTCGATGGTTCGTCGGCGCGGTCCGGCGTCGACACGACCGCGTCTCGGTGCACCCGCACGACCACACCCGGCGAGATCTCCACCCGCAGCCCGTCGTCCTCGATCGCGGCGATCGTGCCGTAGAAGCCGCTGCCGAGCAGCACGGTGTCGCCCGGGCTCAGACTGGCGCGAAGCTGCGCCACCGCCTGCTGCTTCTTGCGGGAGGGCCGGATGATCAGGAACCAGAACAGCACCAGGATCAGCAGGAACGGCACGAACTGCACCAACGCTTCCACGCAGGTCACTCCTCGAGTCGTCGGCGAAGGGCCCGGGCCAGCCGACCAAGGGCCAAGTCGACCAATGGCCCGATCACGGCCCAATCACTGGCGGAGTCTAGCCCGGCACTGGTGACGTCAGTCGGGTGCGTCTGTGTCGAACAGGCTCTGCTCCCCGGTGAATGCCGGCCCGGCCGGTGGTGCCAGGCCGAGGTGCCGCCAGGCTGCGGCGGTGGCCACCCGACCGCGTGGCGTCCGTGCGAGCAGTCCGGAGCGCACCAGGAAGGGCTCGGCGACCTCCTCGACGGTCTCGCGCTCCTCCCCCACCGCGACCGCGAGGGTCCCGAGCCCGACCGGTCCGCCCCCGAAGCGGACGCATAGCGCGCCGAGGACCGCGCGATCGAGCCGGTCCAACCCCGACTCGTCCACCTCGTACAGTTCCAGCGCGGCCCGCGCGAGCGGCAGGTCCACTGCTCCGTCGGCGCGGACCTGGGCAAAGTCGCGCACCCGGCGCAGCAGCCGGTTGGCGATCCGTGGGGTTCCTCGCGAGCGGGTCGCGATCTCGGCGGCGCCGTCCTTGCTCACGGGTACGTCGAGCAGGCGGGCCGAGCGGTTCACGATCAGCTCGAGCTCGTCGGGCTCGTAGAAGTCGAGGCGCGCGGTGAACCCGAACCGGTCGCGCAGCGGCCCGGGCAGCAGACCGGACCGGGTGGTTGCGCCGACCAACGTGAACGGGGGGATCTCCAGCGGGATGGCCGTCGCGCCGGGACCCTTGCCGACCACGACGTCGACCCGGAAGTCCTCCATGGCCAGATAGAGCATCTCCTCGGCCGGTCGAGACATCCGGTGGATCTCGTCGAGGAACAGGACCTCGCCCTCGCCGAGCCCGGACAGGATCGCGGCCAGGTCGCCGGCGTGCTGGATCGCCGGACCGCTGGTGATGCGCAAGGGTGCCGACATCTCCTCGGCGACGATCATGGCGAGCGTGGTCTTGCCGAGGCCAGGTGGTCCGGACAGCAGCACATGGTCGGGCGCCCGTCCGCGGGCACGAGCGGCCTCGAGCACCAGCGACAGCTGCTCGCACACCCGCGCCTGACCGATCAGCTCGGCCAGGCTCCGCGGACGCAACGCGGCCTCGACCCGTCGCTCGTCACCGGCCGCCTCGGCCTGCACCAGAGCACGACCGATCGACACGTTCTCGTCGTACGTCGGTTGCTCGGGCACGGCCACCTGCCTCACGCCCTCGACAGCGTCCGCAGGGCTGCCCGCAGCAGAGCGGGGACGTCGGGAGGTTCAACCGCCTGCTCCGCCACCGCCTCGACCGCGGCGTCGGCCTCTCGCACCGACCAGCCGAGACCGAGCAGCGCCCCCTGCACCTGCTCACGCCACGCGCTTCCCCGCGAGGACTCGACGGGTGACGGCGTGGCCGGCACCGCGCCGATCCGGTCCTTGAGCTCGAGCACGATGCGTTGGGCGCCCTTGCGACCGATGCCAGGCACGGCGGTCAGCCCGACGAGGTCCTCGGTGGCGACCGCGCGCCGCAGCGCGTCGGGACCGTGTACGGCGAGCATCGCCTGGGCAAGCCTCGGTCCTACCCCGCTCGCGGTCTGCAGCAGCTCGAAGAGCACCCGCTCGTCGTCGTCGGCGAAGCCGAACAAGGTCAGGGAGTCCTCGCGGACGACCATCGATGTCGGCAGCCGCACCGGCTCGCCGACCCGTAAGCCGGCGAGAGTGGCGGGAGCGCACAGCACCTGAATGCCTAGACCGCCGACCTCGATGACGGCGCTGTCCAGGGAGACCTCGGCGACGTGGCCGCGAATGAACGCAATCATCAGGGACCCCTGGTGGCGCCGGCAACCGCGGCCTCGAGCCGGGCGTTCGCGGCGCCCCGCCACACATGGCAGATCGCCAGCGCCAACGCGTCGGCGGCGTCAGCGGGGGACGGTCGCTCGGCCAGGTGGAGCAGCCGGGTCACCATCGCAGCGACCTGAGCCTTGTCGGCGCGACCGCTCCCGGTGACGGCGGCCTTGACCTCGCTCGGCGTGTGCAGCGCGACCGGGACGCCGCACCGGGCGGCAGTCGCGAGGGCCACCCCACTGGCCTGTGCGGTGCCCATGACGGTCCGCACGTTGTGCTGGCTGAAGACCCGCTCGACCGCGACCGCGTCGGGACGGTAGGTCTCGATCCACTCCTCGACTGCGGCCGCGATGACCGCGAGACGGGTGGCCACGTGCTGGTCGGCGGGGGTGCGGACCACGTCGACCGCGACCAGATCGAGCCGTGCCTGGTTGCCGTCGACGACGCCGAGGCCGCAGCGGGTGAGGCCGGGATCGACGCCGAGCACCCGCACTGCAGCACCTCTTTCACCCGATCGTGCGAACATGCGTTCGGATGACGACACTACCGGGCGTCTCCCCCGCGGCCGGCTGCGACACGCGAGGGCCCGGAACGTTCGGGCCGATGGGCAGTGGGGATCGAGCTCAGTCGAGTTCCAGGGCCAGTCGCAGTGCCTTGCTGATCTCGTCCAGCTCATGTCGGTTGACATGGCCGACAAGGTCACCGAGTCGTTCCGGGGCTACTGCGGCAGTCTGCTCGACCAGCACCTGGGTCAGCTCGTCGCCGAGGGCGATGGTCGGACGAAAGATGCGCGGCTGCGCGGACCGCGACGTAGGAGCAACCAGGATGGTCGAGAGCAGCAGGTCGTCGGACTGCACGACGACGGCGTACCTGTCCCCGCGCTGTTCACTGCCGCGGGCGCCACGAGGAGCGCGCAGGCGGTGGACATCACCACGCACGGAGCTCGTCCATCTCCTCGAGCACCTGACGGCTCTCGGCGAGGTCGTCCTCGTCCTTCAGAACCTGCACAGACTCCTGACGCATCCGTTCGCGCCTGCGAAGACGGACGGCGTCCACCAACGCCTGACGGATCGCGGCAGACAGTGTCGACCCGTCGGCAGTCAACTCGGCGAGGGCCCGGTCTGTGCGTTCATCGGTCCTGAAGTTCACCACGGCCATAGCAAATCGTACTACACGGCGTAGGACGGACGGCACTACAGAGGCATTCGGCGCCGACGGGCGCCCATCGGCCGATGCCGCTCTGACCCAGCGGCCTCAGCCCAGCTCGTCGAGCACCTCGTCTGGGACGTCGAAGTTGCCGAACACGTTCTGCACGTCGTCGCTGTCCTCCAGCGCGTCCACCAGCCGAAACACCCGCTTGGCGGTGTCCTCGTCCACCTCCACGGTCACACTCGGCACGAACGACGCCTCGGCCGACTCGTAGTCGAGGCCGGCCTCCTGCAGCGCCGTACGCACCGCGACCAGGTCGGTCGGCTCCGACACCACCTCGAAGCTGTCCCCGAGGTCGTTGACGTCCTCGGCGCCGGCGTCGAGGACCGCGTCGAGCACGGTGTCCTCGTCCAGCGTGGTGGCGTCCTGCTCCTTGGGCAGGATCACCACCCCCTTGCGGGTGAAGAGATACGCCACCGAGCCGGCGTCGGCCATCGAGCCACCGTTGCGACTCATCGCCGTACGCACCTCGCCCGCGGCCCGGTTGCGGTTGTCGGTCAGGCACTCGACCAGCAGCGCGACGCCGTTGGGGCCGTAGCCCTCGTACATGATCGTCTGGTAGTCCGCGCCCCCGCCCTCGAGGCCGGCACCCCGCTTGAGCGCACGGTCGATGTTGTCGTTGGGGACCGAGGACTTCTTGGCCTTCTGGACCGCGTCGTAGAGCGTTGGGTTGCCGGCCAAGTCGGCGCCGCCGGTGCGTGCGGCCACCTCGATGTTCTTGATCAGCTTGGCGAACAGCTTGCCTCGGCGCGCGTCGACGACCGCCTTCTTGTGCTTCGTCGTTGCCCACTTGGAGTGGCCGGACATGCAGTGGTCCTCCCTGCTGCGGTACGACGATCAGCTGCCGG
>JALZMX010000240.1 GCA_030857985.1 Actinomycetota bacterium
TAGATGTCGTAGTAGAGCTCGAACTCGTGCGGGTGGGGGCGCAGCGCGATCGGCGCTATCTCGGTGGTGCGTTTGAGGTCGATCCAGGTCTCGATCAGGTCGGGGGTGAACACGTCCCCGGCGAGCAGGAACTCGTGGTCGGCCTCGAGCGAGTCGATGACTGCGCCCAGCGATGACGGCACCGTCGCCACGCCGGCGTGCTCGTCCGGCGGCAGCTCGTACAGGTCCTTGTCGATCGGCTGCGCCGGCTCGATCTTGTTGCGGATCCCGTCCAGACCGGCCAGCAGCATCGCCGAGAAAGCAAGGTACGGGTTCGCCGACGGGTCCGGGCAGCGGAACTCGATCCGCTTGGCCTTCGGGTTCGCCCCCGTGATCGGGATCCGTATGCACGCCGAGCGGTTGCGCTGGCTGTAGACGAGGTTGACCGGCGCCTCGAAGCCCGGCACCAGCCGGTGGTAGGAGTTCACGGTCGGGTTGGTAAACGCCAGCAGCGACGGCGCGTGCTCGAGGATCCCGCCGATGTAGAACCTCGCGCTGTCCGACAGCCCGGCGTACCCGCTCTCGTCGTAGAACAACGGTGAGCCGCCGCCCCACAGCGACTGGTGACAGTGCATGCCGGACCCGTTGTCGCCGAAGATCGGCTTCGGCATGAACGTCGCGGTCTTGCCGGCCGCCCACGCGACGTTCTTGACGACGTACTTGAACTTCATCAGGTTGTCCGCGGCTGGCAGCAGCGTGTCGAAGCGGTAGTTGATCTCTGCCTGACCCGCAGTACCGACCTCGTGGTGCTGCCGCTCCACCACCAACCCGGCCGACTCCAGCTCGCGGGTCATGGTCGCCCTCAGGTCGGCGAAGTGGTCGTACGGGGGCACCGGGAAGTAGCCGCCCTTGTAGCGCACCTTGTAACCGCGGTTGTCGGTCCCCTCGGCGCCGGTGTTCCACGCCCCCGCGACCGAGTCGATGTGGTAATAGCCCTCCTGCTCCCGGGTCGCGAACCGCACGTTGTCGAAGACATAGAACTCCGCCTCCGGAGCAAAGTAGGCGGTGTCCGCGATACCGGTGCTGGCCAGGTAGGCCTGCGCCTTGCGGGCGATGTTGCGCGGGTCGCGGGAATACGGCTCACCGGTCAGCGGGTCGTGGATGTAGAAGTTGACGACCAGCGTCTTGTCGGTCCGGAACGGATCCAGGTACGCCGTACTCGGGTCGGGGAAGAGCGCCATGTCCGACTCGTGGATGGCTTGGAAGCCACGGATCGAGGACCCGTCGAACATCAGCCCGTCCTCGAAGACCTCCGGGCCGAACGACGACACCGGGACGGTGAAGTGCTGCATGACGCCCGGCAGGTCACAGAACCGGACATCGACGAACTCGACGTCCCTGACGTTGATGTACTCCAGCAGCTCGTCGGCGTTCGCGAACATTCGTCCTCCTCGACCGTGTCTGTACGTGCACCGCTGCACCGTCGCGACGACCATAGACCGACGCCGTTTCCCGTCCATGTCGAGTATGTTTCGCCGCTGTTACAACCCCTCCCGCCGAGGTTGCGCCTCAGCCCCGCCCCCTCCCGCCGAGGTTGCGCATCAGCACCGTTGGTGTTCCGTCAGGAGCGCACGCGCACGCGCACGGGCACGGTGCCTACCGCCATGTCGTGCACGCCCTGGTAATTGCCGTTGTAGATCACCGGCGGGATGACCAGGCAGAGCAGCACTGATCGGATCAACGCCCGCCACAGCCCGACCGGACGGCCGTCCAGCGCATGGATCCGGATGCCGACGATGAGCTGGCCGGCCGAGGCGCCGAGGAGCCCGGTCAGCACCCAGCGCTCGACGCCGAACACCGCGAGCGGCGCCCACTGCGTGGTGCCGCCAGCCGACCACACCGATCCGCCGACCAAGGCGGCGGACGCCATCAAGGACAGGAACCAGTCGATGACCAGTGCCAGCACCCGCCGACCCCAACCGGCCACGGAGCCTGGCCCTGACTCGGGGAGGCCGAGCCGCTCACCCGGCCAGCGCTGCTCGAGCCGCTCTTCGGTCACGCTGCGAACGGTACCGTCACCGATGGGGAAGGCTGATGCGCAACCTCGGCGGGAGGGAGCGGGGCTGATGCGCAACCTCGGCGGGAGGGAGGGCTCAGCGGCCGCGCATCACCTGGCGGGCGGAGCGTTGCGCAGCACGCGCGTTCTGTGGCATCGGTCCCTTCGGCATCGGCACCGCCGGTCGCATCGCATCGAGGGCGCGGAGCCGCTGCAGCAGGTCGGTGACCTCACGAGGACGCAGGTTGCGCGGCAGCTTCATCACGTGGCGGGGCAGCTTCTTGATCGCCACCGAGTCGTCCGTGGCGTCACCGGCCAGCACGTCGTACACCGGGATCTCCCCGGCCACCCGCGCATGCTTCTTCTTCTCGACGGCGAGGAGATTGCGCACACGGTTCGGGTTGCCCTCGCCGATCAGCACGATGCCGGGCCGGCCGACCACGCGGTGCACGACGTCCTGGCTCTTGGTGAACGCGACGGCCGGCTTGACGTCCCAGCCGCGGCGCAACATGCCGAGCGAGGCGGCCGCCGCACCGGGTCGGCCCTCCATCTGCGCGTACGCCGAACGCTCCGCGCGGCGCCCGAACACGATCACCGTCGCCATCAGCCCCATCGGCACCCCGGCGAGCACGCCGGCGATGGGGTGGATCAGCCACCCGAACAGCCCCCCGAACGCCAGCGCGGTGACCAGGAAGACGGTCAGCAGGATCAAGCCGATCTTCCGGTCGTTCTCCTTGGTCATCCGGTAGGCCTGAGCAATCTGCTTGCGGCGGCTCAGCTTATCCGGGTCGCTCTTCTTGGCCATGGCCTCGATGCTCTCGTAGTACTGGTTCGGAACGGGATTCTGCAAAATTCGTCAGGCGATGGCCTCGGCTGTGCGCCTCGAGTCCAAGGCCTGCCGGAACAGACGACCGGCGCGGTACGACGAGCGCACAAGAGGGCCAGACATCACGCCGGCATAACCCAGCTCGAGCGCTTCATGCTGCAGCTCGACGAACTCCTCGGGCTTCACCCAGCGCTCGATCGGGTGGTGCCGCAGCGACGGGCGGAGGTACTGGGTGATCGTGATCAGCTCCGTGCCGGCCTCGCGCATGTCGCGCAGCGCCTCGCTGACCTCGGCCCGCGTCTCCCCCATGCCCAGGATCAGGTTGGACTTGGTGACCAGGTCGGCCGCACGCGCCATCCGCAGCACATCGAGCGACCGCTCATAGCGGAAGCCCGGACGGATCCGGCGGAAGATCCGCGGCACGGTCTCGAGGTTGTGCGCGAACACCTCCGGCTCTGCGGCGAAGAGCTGGTCGAGCAGCTCGGCCTTGGCCGAGAAGTCGGGGGCGAGCATCTCCACCCCGGTGTCGGGGTTCAGCTGGTGGATGGCACGGATCGTCTCGGCGTACAACCAGGCGCCCTCGTCGGGCAGGTCGTCGCGGCAGACGCCGGTCACGGTGGCGTAGCGCAAGCCCATCGTGCGCACGCTCTCGGCCACACGTAGCGGCTCCTCCCGGTCCAGCGGCGCCGGCTTCCCGGTCTCGATCTGGCAGAAGTCGCAGCGCCGGGTGCACTCGTCGCCGCCGATGAGGAACGTCGCCTCACGGTCCTCCCAGCACTCGAAGATGTTGGGACAGCCCGCCTCCTGGCAGACCGTGTGCAAGCCCCCGTCCTTGACCAGTGCCTGCAGCTCGCGGTACTGCGGACCCATCTTCGCGCGGGTCTTGATCCAGGCGGGTTTCTTCTCGATCGGGGTCTCGGCGTTGCGCACCTCGAGGCGCAACATCTTCCGTCCGTCTGGAGCGATGGTCACGGGTCCCAGCGTACGCCCCGACCGGTCAGGC
>JALZMX010000241.1 GCA_030857985.1 Actinomycetota bacterium
CAGCCTGCCGATGTGGCGTCATCGGCCTGCCCATAGGACCTTTCAACGCAGGAAGCTCAGGCTCGATCCGAGCCCACATCTCATCAGTGAGAACCGCAGCGCGTGTCATCCCCGAAGCATCAAGCCTCAGAGCCGATCGACATGGGAGACACGCCCTAGTTCCATCGTGCTCGAGCATCGCGCGACACCAGCCTGCTGGTGTGTGCCGTCGCCCCGGCAACCGGCAAGACTGTCACGCTGTGAAACGAGCCGTCTTGGGCAGCTCGGCGGAGCGGGCGTGCGGCGGGTGCGGTGGCTCGGACGACGGCTCCTGCGTCGGCGGCGGGGACCCCGAGGCGGAGTTGTGCGAGGGCGACGGTGACGTCGACGACGTGACGCCCGCTCATGCCGCTGAGCGCTCGCGTCGAAAGGCCAGCCGACGTCCACAGGCGTTACGGGACGTGGGCCAGCACGAGTGCTCCTCAGGCTGGTGCTTCGCGTCGACGCCAGCTCGTTCCGGCTGGTGAGCATCTCCTCGAGGAACGGGGCCGGCTGATGAGGAGGGCCGCCGGTTGTCCTGTGGGCCGTCATCGATGAGCTCGAGGGCATCGCACGGGCGCGTCGTCATCACCCGCACTGCGCCTTCTTCATGGTGGCCAGCGGCCACGTCCTCCTTGCGAGCCATCCAGCCCGCCAGCTACGCGGCGCAAAGATGCTCACCCACCGCTCTTCTCGAGCCGGTGGACCCGAGCGGACAGGTCAGGAAAGTGGTAGCCAAACTGGTAGCCACAGCCCCCGCTCAGCGGTGGAATTGGGCGGACGCCCCCGGAACCCAAAACGCTGTGACCTGCGGTTATGGACTCCGGCGGACGGCGGAAAACGCTGACCTCTTCCCTGACACGGAAGAGGTCACAGGTTCAAGTCCTGTATCGCCCACACAGAAGCCGCAGGTCACACGGGGCGCGATCCGTCACAAATGGTAACCAAAGCGGTAGCCACAGACTTCGCAAGTGACTGGCTTCATGGCCGTTCTCGGCCTCCGGAGACGTCCGCGAGGCGCGCGTGGATGTCTACACAGATCTCTGTACACTTCTGCCATGAGCATCGCCGAGGCCGAGCCCCTGCCGATTACCGAGGCCAGCCGGCGCGGCGTGTCCAAGCTCGTCGCGGACGCAGAAGGCGGTCACCCGACCATCCTGCGACGGCACTCGGAACCCGTTGCGGCGGTCATCAGCTACCAGGAGCTCGTGCGGCTGCAAGGGCTGGAGCGCGACTTGGTCGACGTCGCACTCGTGCTCGCTCGCGCGGCCACCGATGACGGCCAACGGACGTCCCTCGACGCCGTGATCGAAGGCCTGGGCTACACCCGTGAACAGCTCGAGGCGATGGACGCGCCGCAGTAGCGGTGTCCGGCAAGAAGCGGCCACCGCCACCGCCTGGGCCGCCCCCCGGCCGCGCCGAGGTCTGGCTCACCGACCCCGCCCGAGCAGATCTGCACCGGCTCGACGGCGCCCCGTTGGTCTGGGCGCTGAAGAAGATGCTGCTGCTCGAGACCGACCCGCTCGCCGGGGAGCCCCTGCTCGGCAGCCTCGTCGGATACCGCAAGCTGGTCGTGGGCAACCGGGACTGGCGCATCATCTGGCGCGCGATCAACGACCAGCGGGGCACCGTCAGCGTCGAGATCGCCGAGGTCTGGGCGGTCGGCGCCCGCTCCGACAGCGAGGTCTACGTCGAGATGACCGGACGGGTCGACTCGCTCGGCGACTCCCCCGTCCGGCGTTCCCTGGCCGCTGTCCTAAACGAGCTCGGCAAGCGCGCCACGGGCCTGGCCGCGCAGCCGCCGCACCAGGCCCCCTCCCGTCCCGAGGACTGGCTCGTGGACCGACTCGTCTACACCGCGGGCCTGAACCGCGACGACGTACTTGCCATGACCAGCGAGCAGGCCGTCGACGCCTGGACCGCGCACATCACCCAGCAACGGTGACGATCACCGGACGCCACTCACAGACTCGGGGACAGACGCCGGATCGTGGACGTGCACGGCAGCCCCTTCTCACCGGCCCCGAAACCATGCACCGACCTGCGATGGGAATCAAGCCGGCGAGTTTTTCCGATGGCGGCGAGTGGTCGCGTGCCCACGCTCGAACAACAGAGTCAGCCGGCCTCTCGGCCAGGTAGCGGCATACCGTCGAGGAACGCCGTGCCCGAGACGGCACGGCCTCGCGGAAGCTGGCCCTCGGCGGGGGACTGCGTTTCAGCGCGCCCGGTCCAGCGGGATCTGCGTCGCGGCCGGCACGACCGTACGACTGCC
>JALZMX010000283.1 GCA_030857985.1 Actinomycetota bacterium
ACGCCGAAGCGGTCTGTGCGAACTTCGACCGGTGGTACAACACGCCCGAGGGCCCGGCGCAGAGCCCGGACCGGTCGTACTACTACCAGACCCTGTTCAGGGGCTTCGCGACCGGGCCGCTGGCCGACGCCGCGATCTACGACGCGTGCGAGACCAACGGCGAGTTCGAGGCGACCGTCACCCTCAAGGAGCCGTTCGCCGGATTCATCCCCGCGATGTCGCTGCCGGCGTTCTCGATGCAGAGCCCGACCGCGCTGGAGAAGTACAACGCCGACAAGGGTGACCCGCGCAAGAGCGCCTACGCCACCGCGCACCCGACCGGCACCGGTCCGTTCGTCTTCGAGAGCTGGGAGCGCGGTGAGGCGGTCACGCTGGCCGCGAACGACGACTACTGGGGCGAGCCGCCCAGCATCGACAAGGCCGTGGTCGTCGCGATCGCCGAACCGCAGGCGCGGGCCACCGCCTTGGAGAACGGCGACATCGACGGCTTCGACCTGGTCGGACCCGCCGACCTCGCACCGCTGGAGGAGGCGGGCTTCCAGATCGTCAACCGACCGGCGTTCAACATCCTCTACCTGGGGATGAACCAGAACTACGAGCCGCTCGACGACATCAGGGTGCGCCAGGCGATCGCGCACGCGATCGACAAGGAGGCGGTCGTCAACGCCTCGCTGCCCGAGGGCACCACGGTGGCGACCCAGTTCATGCCAGACTTGGTCAACGGCTACAACCCCGACGTCCCGACGTACGAGTACGACCCGGACAAGGCGCGGGCACTGCTCGAGGAGGCCGGCGCGGAGAACATGACGCTGGAGTTCAACTACCCGACCGACGTGAGTCGCCCCTACATGCCGTCACCGGAAGACACCTTCAACGCGATCCGCTCGCAGCTGGAGGAGGTCGGCATCACCGTCAAGCCGGTGGCGGACAAGTGGGACCCCGACTACCTCGAGCTCATCCAGGGCTCTCAGGACCACGGCATCCACCTGCTGGGCTGGACCGGCGACTACAACGACACCGACAACTTCCTGGGTGTCTTCTTCGGCCAGTACACCGACGAGTGGGGCTTCAAGAACGAGCAGATCTTCTCCGCTCTGAGCGAGGCGCGCGGCCTGCCCACGCCCGAGGAGCAGCAGCCGCTCTACGAGGACATCAGCGCCGAAGTCATGGAGTTCCTGCCCGGCGTGCCGATCGCGCACCCGGTGCCCTCGCTGGCGTTCTCGCCCGACGTGGAGGGCTACCAGGCGAGCCCGGTGCAGGACGAGGTGTGGAACACCGTCACGATCCAGTGACGCTGGGCCGACTGTGGGCCTGACTCGGGGCTGACCCCTGGGGCCACCGGCACGATCCCGTGCCGGTGGTCACCCCTCCCCGTCCCGCTGACCCGACGGAGAACCATGCTGCGCTTTGCCCTCCGGCGGCTGGCACTGATGGTGCCGGTGCTCGTCGGGCTCTCGATCCTGCTGTTCCTCTGGCTTCGAGCACTGCCCGGTGACCCCGCCCGTTCGCTGCTGGGGGAGCGGGCGACGCCGCAGGGAATCGAGCAGATCAACGAGCTCTACGGCTTCGACCGGCCACTGTACGAGCAGTACTTCATCTTCGTCGGACGCCTGCTGCAGGGCGACTTCGGTGAGTCCATCCAGACCGGTCAGTCGGTCGTCGCCAGCTTCTTCGACCGCTTCCCGGCGACGATCGAGCTGGCGTTGGCGGCGCTGCTGTTCGCGGTCCTGCTCGGTGTCCCCCTCGGCTACCTGGCTGCCAAACGGCAGGGCGGTTTCGTCGACACGGCGGTGGTGACCGGCTCACTGCTCGGCATCGTCACGCCGGTGTTCTTCCTCGCGATCCTGCTCAAGCTGGTGTTCGCCGACTGGCTCGACTGGTTCCCCACCAGCCTGCGTGCGGACGCGCGCATGGACGCCACCCACATCACCAACTTCTACATCCTCGACGGCCTGATCACCCGCGAGTGGGATGCCGCCTGGGACGCCATCCTGCACCTGGCCCTGCCGGCGCTCGCGCTGGGCACGATCCCGCTGGCGATCATCGTGCGGATCACCCGCGCCTCGGTGTCAGAGGTGCTGCACGAGGACTTCGTGCGCACAGCGGAGTCCAAAGGCCTGCAGCAGACGACGATCAGCCGTCGCCACGTCCTGCGCAACGCGCTGCTCCCGGTGGTCACCACGATCGGCCTGCAGACCGGGCTGTTGTTCTCCGGCGCTGTGCTCACCGAGACGGTGTTCTCGTTCAACGGCGTGGGGCAGTTCCTCTTCGAAGCCATCGGCAGCTTGGATTATCCCGTGCTCCAGGGCTACATCTTGTTCATCGCGCTGTTGTACGCCCTGATCAACCTGACCGTCGACATCTCCTACGGCGTGATCGACCCACGGGTGCGCACCTGATGACCGTGTTCGTCCCGTCCGACCTCGACTCCGGGCCGGGCGCCAACCCGTCCCCCGATGTCGACGAGGCACCGGGCACCAGCCTGTGGAAAGGGGCATGGCACCGGCTGCGCCGCAATCCCGTCGCCATCCTCGGTGCTGTCCTCGTGCTCGCCTTTGTGCTGGTGGCGATCCTCGCGCCGCTGTTGGCGCCGTACGCGCCGGCCGCCACGCAATGGGCCGACGAGGTCACCCCGTCCGGAGTGCCCGGGCCCTCCGACGAGCACCTGCTCGGGCTCGACCGTTACGGCTCCGACCTGTTCACCCAGCTGATCTACGGCGCCCGTCAGTCACTCATCGTGGGTGTCATCTCGACCGGGATCGGGCTGTCGGCCGGCGCCGTGCTCGGCGTGCTCGCGGGCGGTCTCGGCGGCAAGGTGGACCTGGTCGTGATGCGGCTGGTGGACATCATGCTGTCGATCCCGAGCCTGCTTCTGGCGGTCAGCGTCGCGGCGGTACTCGGTCAGAACCGCTACGCGGTGATGATCGCGATCGGCGCGGCACAGGTGCCGATCTTCGCCCGGCTGCTGCGCGGCTCGATGCTGTCCCAGGCCCGCTCCGACTACGTCCTGGCGGCCAGTGCCCTAGGGTTGCGTCGCCGCACCATCGTCATGGGCCACGTGTTGCCCAACTCGATGGGTCCCACCATCGTTCAGGCGACGCTCAACCTCGCCACCGCGATCATCGAGGTGGCCGCCCTGTCCTACCTCGGGTTGGGGGAGTCCGACCCGGCCGTGGCCGAATGGGGCCGGATGCTGGTCGCCGCACAGGACCGCTTCTCCGGGTCGCCGCAGCTGGCGTTGTGGCCCGGCTTCGCCATCGCGGTGACGGCGCTGGGTTTCACCCTGCTCGGCGAAGCCCTTCGCGAAGCCCTCGACCCCAAGCAGCGGCGGTGACCATCCGATGAGCGAGGACATCCTGACCGTTGGCCCGGCGCCACGCCACCCACAGCCCTCGGGCACCGGTCCGCTGCTCGACGTGCGCGACCTGCAGGTGACGTTCGCCCGCCGTGGCCAGCGGCCGGTCTACGCCGTCGACGAGGTCAGCTTCGACATCCGACCCGGCGAACACGTCGGGCTCGTCGGCGAGTCCGGCAGCGGCAAGTCGGTCACCTCGCTGGCGATCATGCGACTGCTGCCAAAGCGCGGGGTTCGCGCCGCAGGTGAGGTCCTGCTGGACGGGGAGGACCTGTTGCGGGCGCCCGAGTCCCGGCTCCGCAACCTGCGGGGGCGGGAGATCGCGATGATCTTCCAGGACCCGATGACGTCACTGAACCCGGTCGTGACCATCGGGGTGCAGATCACCGAGATCCTGCGCCGCCATCGCGACCTCGACAAGGGCGAGGCCCGTGACCGAGCGGTGGAGCTGCTGGACAAGGTCGGGATCCCCGACGGTCGTCGCCGGCTCAAGGAGTATCCGCACCAGCTGTCCGGTGGGATGCGACAACGGGCGCTGATCGCGATGGCGCTCGCCTGCGAGCCTCGCCTGCTGATCGCCGACGAGCCGACGACCGCGCTCGACGTCACGATCCAGGCGCAGATACTCGAGCTGCTCAAGGAGCTGGTCGCCGACACCGGCACCGCGCTGATCATGATCA
>JALZMX010000284.1 GCA_030857985.1 Actinomycetota bacterium
GCCCGACCTCGTCCTCGTCCTCCCAGGTGGAGTAGTGGTACGGCGTGTGGGCCTCGAACTCGGCGCTACAGGTGTCGACCGTCTTGTAGGTGGGGGCGACGCCGGCGGCCAGACGGGAGGAGCGCACGACGGCCTCCTCCGCACCCCACAGCCACGCCAACTGGGCGTCGGCGAAGCCGAGGCGCTTGGCCCGCCGCCATGCCGGACGGGTCATGGCTTGGAGGCCCGTGGTCACGAGGGCGGCGCGTTGCTCGACGATGCGCAGGATCTGGTCGAGGAACCAGGGATCGACGGCGGTGGCTTCGTGCAGGCGCTCCACACTGATCCCGCGCCGCAGGGCGGCCTCGAGCTGAAAGGGTCGGTCGGGGCTGGCCAGGGCCGCCCGGGCCAGAAGCTCGTCGTCGGTCAGGGCGTCGAGGGCCGACTCGGCGGGGTCGGCGTTGAGCCCGGCGCGGCCGTGCTCCAGGGAGCGCAGCGCCTTTTGCAGCGACTCCGGGAAGGTGCGACCGATGGCCATGGCTTCGCCCACCGACTGCATCTGGGTGCCGAGGACGCCTGGGTAGCCCGGGAACTTCTCAAAGGCCCAGCGGGGGA
Organism: Actinomycetota bacterium; assembly: GCA_030857985.1. GTDB lineage: Bacteria > Actinomycetota > Actinomycetes > Propionibacteriales > Nocardioidaceae > JALZMX01. The sequence continues at coordinate 595 of JALZMX010000284.1, forward strand.
CCTTGGTCACCACGTAGTCGATGGTGGGCTCGAAGCTGGCCGGCGTGACGCCGGTGATGTCGTTGGTGATCTCGTCGAGGGTGTAGCCCACGGCCAGGCGTGCGGCGATCTTGGCAATGGGGAAGCCGGTGGCCTTGGAGGCAAGCGCCGAGGAGCGGCTGACCCGGGGGTTCATCTCGATGACCACCATCTCGCCCGTGGCCGGGTCCAGGGCGAACTGCACGTTGGACCCACCGGTCTCCACGCCCACCCGGCGGATGCAGGCGAAGGCCGCGTCGCGCATGAGCTGGTACTCGACGTCGGAAAGCGTCTGAGCCGGGGCCACGGTGATGGAGTCGCCGGTGTGCACGCCCATGGGATCGAGGTTCTCGATGGAGCACACGACCACGCAGTTGTCGGCCCGGTCGCGCATGACCTCGAGCTCGTACTCCTTCCACCCGGCGATCGACCGCTCGATGAGGATCTCGGACGTGGGGCTGGCGGCCAGGCCGATCTCGGCCAGGCGCAGCAACTGCTCGGCGTCGAAGGCGATGCCGGTGCCGCCCCCACCCATGACGAACGAGGGGCGCACGATCACCGGGTAGCCGACCTCGTCGCCCACCTTGACCGCCTCGTCGAGCTGGTAGGCGAAGCCCGAGTTGGGCACGGCCAGGCCGATCTCGGTCATGGCCGACTTGAACCGCTCGCGGTTCTCCGCAGTGTGAATGGCCTCGATCGACGCGCCGATCAGCTCCACGCCGAAACGGTCGAGCACCCCACGCTCCGACAGTGCGACGGCCAGGCGGGCGGCGATCTTGGCGATCGGGAAGCCGGTGGCCTTGGACGCCAGCGCGCTCGACCGGGAGACGCGAGGGTTCATCTCGATCACGACCATCCGTCCGTCGTCGGGGTTCACCGCGAACTGGATGTTGCAGCCACCGGTGTCGACGCCGACCTCGCGGATCACGGCGATGCCGACGTCGCGCATGTGCTGGTACTCACGGTCGGTCAGCGTCATCGCCGGGGCGACGGTGATGGAGTCCCCGGTGTGCACGCCCATCGGGTCGACGTTCTCGATCGAGGACCACCACGACGTTGTCGCTGGAGTCGCGCATCAGCTCGAGCTCGTACTCCTTCCAGCCGATGATCGACTCCTCGAGCAGCACCTGTGCGGTCGGGCTGGCGGCGAGACCGGCGCCGGCGATCCGGTGCAGGTCGTCGACGTCGTGGGCCATGCCCGAGCCGACCCCACCCATCGTGAAGGAGGGTCGTACGACGACCGGATAGCCGAGCTCGGTCGCCGCCTCGAGGCACTCGGGCATCGAGTGGCAGATCGTCGAGCGCGCCACCTGCGCGCCCAGCCCGGTGACGATCCGCTTGAACGTCTCCCGGTTCTCACCGGCCCGAATCGCCTCGATCGAGGCGCCGATCAGCTGCACGCCGTACTTCTCGAGCACCCCCGCCTCATCCAGCGCGACCGCGGCGTTGAGCGCGGTCTGGCCACCCAGCGTCGCGAGCAAGGCGTCGGGGCGTTCCTTGTCGATCACCTTCTCCACGAACTCGGGTGTGATCGGCTCGATGTAGGTCGCGTCGGCGAACTCCGGATCGGTCATGATCGTCGCCGGGTTGGAGTTGACCAGGACCACCCGCAGCCCCTCGTCCCGCAGCACTCGGCAGGCCTGGGTGCCGGAGTAGTCGAACTCGCAACCCTGACCGATCACGATCGGACCCGAGCCGATCACCAGGACCGAGGAGAGGTCTGTGCGCCTGGGCATCACACCCCGACTCCCTCGGTGGCACCACGCAGCAGCTGCACGAAACGGTCGAACAAGTGGTTCGCGTCGTGCGGCCCGGCCGCTGCCTCCGGGTGGTACTGCACCGAGAACGCTCGTAGCCTGCCGTCGTCGTGGAGCTCGAGCCCCTCGACCACGTCGTCGTTGAGGCACAGGTGACTCACCCGGGCGCGGCCGTACGGCGTCGCGACGGTGCCCTCGCGTGGGGCGTCGACGGCGAACCCGTGGTTGTGGGACGTGACCTCGACCTTCCCGGTGCCGCGGTCGAGCACCGGCTGGTTCAGGCCGCGGTGGCCGTACTTCAGCTTGTAGGTGCCGAAGCCCAGCGCCCGTCCGAACAGCTGGTTGCCGAAGCAGATCCCGAAGTAGGGGAGCTGCCGCTCGAGCAGCTGCTGCAGCAGCGAGACGGCCGAGGCGGCGCTCGCGGGGTCACCGGGACCGTTGGAGAAGAAGACCCCGTCGGGCCGTACGGCCAGCACCTCCTCCAACGTGCTCGCGGCCGGGAGCACGTGCAGCTCGAGGTGCCGTCGCGACAGCTGGCGCAGCGTCGTCGACTTGACGCCGAGGTCGAGCACGGCCACCGTCGCGAGCCGCTCTGCCACGGCCGGTACGACGTAGGGCTCGCTGGTGCTGACCTCGGCGGCCAGGCTGGCGCCCTGCATCGCAGGGGCGTCGTGCACCCGCGCCAGCAGCGCCCGCGGGTCGTTCTCGACGGTCGAGATGCCGACCCGCATCGCTCCCCGCTCGCGTAGGTGCCGGGTCAGCGCGCGGGTGTCCACCCCGCTGATCCCGACGACCCGCTGCCGTCGCAGCTCCTGGCCGAGCCCGGCCGAGGACCGCCAGCTGGACCGGCGCCGGGCCGGGTCGCGGACGACGTACCCCGCCACCCAGATGCGCGCCGACTCCGCATCCTCGTCGTTGACACCGGTGTTGCCGACGTGTGGCGCGGTCATCACGACCACCTGACGGTGGTACGACGGGTCGGTCAGCGTCTCCTGGTAGCCGGTCATCCCGGTCGAGAACACCGCCTCACCGAACGTCTCGCCGGCGGCGCCGTAGGACCGGCCGCGAAACGTGCGGCCGTCCTCGAGGACGAGCAGTGCCGTGGCTGCCGCCGCCTGGCCGGAGCTCACTGCAGCTTCCCGTCGAGCACCGTGGGCCGGCCACGCAGGAACGTGGCCATGACCCGGCCGGGCAGCTCGAGGCCGGCGTACGGCGTGTTGCGCGACAACGAGGCCGAGTCGGCGGGGTCGACGCGCCGGCGTACCGAGGGGTCCACGAGCACCACGTTTGCCGGCGCTCCCACCTCCAGCCCCCGGCCCTGCGTGTCGACCCGGCCGATCCGGGCCGGTCGGTGCGACATCCGGTCGGCCACCCCGGCCCAGTCGAGCAGACCCGTGTCGACCATCGCCTCCTGAACCACCGACAGCGCCGTCTCCAGCCCGAGCACGCCGAACGCGGCCGCGGCCCATTCACACGCCTTGTCCTCCGACGGGTGCGGCGCGTGGTCGGTGGCCACGCAGTCGATCGTGCCGTCCGCGAGCCCCGCGCGCAGCGCAAGCACGTCGTCATGCGTGCGCAGCGGCGGGTTGACCTTGAAGACGGGGTCGTAGGTGCTGACGAGGTCGTCGGTGAGCAGCAGGTGGTGCGGGGTCACCTCGGCGGTTACCGGACAGCCCTTGCTCTTGGCCCAGCGGACGATCTCGACCGAGCCTGCGGTGGAGACATGGCACACGTGTAGCCGGGACCGCACGTGCGCCGCGAGCAGGCAGTCGCGGGCGATCACCGCCTCCTCGGCCACCGCGGGCCAGCCGCGCAAGCCCAGGACGCCGGACAGCTCGCCTTCGTTCATCTGCGCGTCCGTGGTGAGTCGCGGCTCCTGGGCGTGCTGGGCGATCACGCCGTCGAACGCCTTGACGTACTCCAGCGCACGCCGCATCAGCACGGCGTCGCAGACGCAGACACCGTCGTCGGAGAAGACCCGCACCCGGGCCGCCGAGTCGGCCATCGCACCGAGCTCGGCCAGCCGCTGTCCGGCCAGGCCCACCGTCACCGCGCCCACCGGTTGCACGTCGCAGTAGCCGGCTTCCCGGCCGAGGCGCCACACCTGCTCGACCACCCCGGCGGTGTCGGCCACCGGATCGGTGTTGGCCATCGCGTGCACGGCGGTGAAGCCACCACGGGCCGCCGCCCGGGTTCCGGTTTCGACGGTCTCGGCGTCCTCACGGCCCGGCTCGCGCAGGTGTGCGTGCAGGTCGACCAGGCCGGGCAGCGCCACCAGGCCGGCGGCGTCGACCCGCTCGGCCCCCCCGGGTGGTCCGCCCTCGCCCGCCTCGGCGATCATCCCGTCACGCAGCAGCAGGTCACGTGGCTCACCGCCGAGGACAGCGACGTCGCAGAGCAAGTACGCCGCGGCTCTCATGCCGGAACCTCCAGCGCTGCCGGGTCGGTCCGACCGGGACCGGTGAAGCCGCCGAGCAGCAGGTAGAGCACGGCCATCCGGACCGCGACGCCGTTGGTGACCTGTTCCACTATCACCGAGCGAGCGGAGTCGGCCACGTCGGCAGAGATCTCCATCCCGCGCACCATCGGTCCGGGATGCATCACCAGCGCGTGCTGCGGCATCGTCGCCAGCCGGCGCGCGTCCAAGCCGTAGCGGCGGCTGTACTCACGTCGGGTGGGGAAGAACGCATCCTGCATCCGTTCGCCCTGCACCCGCAGCATCATCACCACGTCGCTCTTGGGCAGCGTCGCGTCCAGGTCGTACGACGTCGCGACCGGCCACGACTCGATGCCGACCGGCAGCAGCGTGGGCGGGGCGACCAGCGTGACGTCGGCACCGAGAGTGGCCAGCAGCAGCGCGTTGGAGCGCGCCACCCGGCTGTGCAGGACGTCCCCGACGACGGCGACCCGGCAGCCCTCGAGGTCGCCGAGGTGCCGGCGCATGGTGAAGGCGTCCAACAGCGCTTGGGTGGGGTGTTCGTGGGTGCCGTCGCCGGCGTTGACCACGCTGCTGTGGATCCAGCCGGAGGTGGCCAGCCGGTGCGGGGCACCCGAGGCACCGTGCCGGATGACGACGGCATCGGCCCCCATCGCCTCCAGCGTGAGGGCAGTGTCCTTGAGGCTCTCGCCCTTGCTCAGGCTGGAACCCTTGGCGGCGAAGTTGATGACGTCTGCGGAGAGGCGCTTGCCCGCCGCCTCGAACGAGATGCGGGTGCGGGTGGAGTCCTCGAAGAAGAGGTTGACGATGGTGCGGCCGCGCAGCGCCGGCGACTTCTTGATCGGCCGGTCGGCGATCGCACGCATCTCGGTCGCGGTGTCGAGGATGAGCAGGGCGTCGTCGCGGCTGAGGTCGCCGGTGCTCAACAGGTGTTTCTTCACCAGTCCCGCCCCCCCGTCGTCGGCTGCGCCGGTGCGGTCAGGACGACGGCGTCGCGGCCGTCGTACTCCTCGACCAGGACCCGCACCTGCTCGTTCAGCGCGGTGGGCAGGTTCTTGCCGACGAAGTCGGCCCGGATGGGTAACTGGCGGTGCCCCCGATCAACCAGCGCCGCCAGCCGGACAGCACCTGGACGGCCCAGGTCGTTCAGTGCGTCCAGGGCGGCCCGGATGGTGCGACCACTGAACAGCACATCGTCCACGAGCACCACGGTCTTGGCGTCGATGCCGCCTTCGGGGATCTCGGTGTGCTCGAGCGCGCGGGCGGGGCGCAACCGCAGGTCGTCGCGATACATGGTGGTGTCGATCGCGCCGACCGGGACCGGCACCTGCTCGATCATGGCGAGCCGGGTCGCGACCCGGCGGGCGAGCGGGACGCCGCGGGTGGGGACGCCCAGCACGACCAGGTTGTGGGCGCCCTTGTTGCGCTCGAGGATCTCATGGGAGATGCGGATGAGGGCGCGGGCGATGTCGCCGGCGTCGAGAACTGTCCGCTCGACCCCGTTGCGGATCGCGGGCACGTCGCGGCTGGACACCATGCGCCGAGACCTCCTTCTCCGCCTCACCGGACGGGTCGTTAAAGGATGTCGGTGTGAGCGTAGCCTAGCAGCGGCGCAGGCAGATCTCGGAAGGAACGCGCCGGGCTTCGGGCGGCTGCTACGCTGAGTAATCGGCGTTCGTCAGCAACGCTCGTTTCGAGGCGGGGAAAGCAGATGAGTCAGGAATACGCGAAGGCACTGGGAGCCAAGCTGCGCGCCATCCGCCAGCAGCAGGGCTTGTCGTTGTTCGGCGTGGAACAGAAGTCACGGGGACGCTGGAAGGCCGTCGTGGTGGGGTCGTACGAACGAGGCGACCGAGCCGTGACCGTCTCCCGATTGGCCGAGCTCGCCGAGTTCTACGGCGTCCCGCTGCAGGAGTTGCTGCCCGGCCGCAACAGCCTGGGTGGGGCCACCGAGCCATCGGCCCGGCTGGTGCTCGACCTCGAGCGCCTGAGCGAGATCGAGCTCGAGGAGGCCGGTCTGCTCGGCCGGTACGTCGCCAGCATCCAGGCTCAGCGCGGTGACTACAACGGCCGGGTGCTGTCGATCCGGCAGGAGGACCTGCGCACGCTGGCGGTGTTGTACGACACCGCGCCGAGCGTGCTCACGGACCGGTTCGTCTCGTGGGGCGTGCTGAACACCGCGGCATCCCGTCAGGACGAGCACGGCGAGGACGACCGCGCGGCGGGACGCAGCTGACCTGAGCCGCCGCCGGCGCGGTCCTCAGCCGGAGATGCTGGACTTGTTGCGCACGACGTTGGCCAGCAGTCCGTTGACGAATGCCGGTGACTCCTCGGTCGACAGCTCACGGGCGAGCCCCACCGCCTCACTGACCGCGACCTCGTCGGGCACCTCGTCGTTGTAGAGCACCTCGAAGGTGCCGATGCGCAAGAGGTTGCGGTCGACCGCGGGCATCCGCTGCAACGTCCAGCCACGGGCGAACTCGGAGAGCACGCCGTCGATGCGCTGGCGGTGCATCCTGACGCCCTCGACAAGCTCCACGGTGTAGTCGTTGACCGGCGGTTCACCCGCGGCGATCCGCTCGGCCAGCGTGTCGCCGAGCGGCAGACTGCGCAGCTCGGACTCGAACAGGATGTCGAGCGCGCGTTTGCGGGCCTTCGTGCGTGCGGTCACGGCGTCAGCTGCTCGCGCGGCCGAGATAGCTACCGTCGCGGGTGTCGACCTTGACCTTCTCGCCGGGCGTGATGAACAACGGCACCGCGACCTCGTAGCCGGTCTCGAGCCGGGCGGGCTTGGTGCCACCGGTCGACCGATCGCCCTGGAGGCCAGGCTCGGTGTACTCGATCACCAGCTCCACCGAAGCCGGCAGCTCCAGGTAGAGCGGCAGGCCGTCGTGCATCGCCACGATCGCCTCCTGGTTCTCGAGCAGGAAGCGCGAGGCCTCGCCCACGGTGTCCGTCGACAGCGGGATCTGGTCGAACGTGGTGGCGTCCATGAAGACGTAGGACTCGCCGTCGTTGTACAGGTATGTCATCGCCCGCTTGTCGACGTTGGCGGTCTCCACCTTGACGTCGGCGTTGAACGTGCGATCCACCACCTTCCCCGAGAGGATGCTCTTGAGCTTGGTGCGCACGATCGCACCGCCCTTGCCGGGCTTGTGGTGCTGGAACCACACGACGGACCACAGCTGCCCGTCGATGTCGAGCACCATGCCGTTCTTGAGGTCGTTGGTCGTGGCCATGCGAGAGTCAGTCCTTCTCAGACGCGGGTTGGAGGGAGCCGGGCTCAGCGGTCGAAGGCGTCGTACGCCGCCCGGTCGCCCGCCCGAGTCTATCCGGCGGCGGGCAGGCAGACCTCCCGCCGACGCCCCCTACACCGCCCCTAGCTGTCCCCTAGCTGGGCTATGCGCTCGACGCCAGCGCCCGCAGGGCCAGGTGGTAGGACGCGACTCCGAAGCCGGTGATCGTGCCGAGTGCTACCCCGGCGACCACGTTGGTGTGCCGGAACTCCTCGCGCGCGGCCGGGTTGGTCAGGTGCACCTCGATCAACGGTCCGGGCAGCAGCGCGCACGCGTCACGCAATGCATAGGAGTAGTGGGTGAAAGCGGCTGGGTTGAGCACGACCGCGTCACCGTCGTCGGCGGCCCGGTGCAACCAGCGCACCAGCTCCGCCTCGTCGTCGCTCTGGCGGACCTCGACGTCAAGGGCCAGCTCGCTGCCCCACTGCGCACAGAGCCGCACCAGCTCGTCGTGCGACGTCGCGCCGTAGATCTCGGGCTCGCGGGAGCCGAGCCGGGAGAGGTTCGGGCCGTTCAGCACCAGGACACGCATGGGGACAGGCACGGGAGCCACCCTACTGACGGGCCCGCGGTAAACGGTGCTGTCGCGCAACCTCGGCGGGAAGGGACCCCCTTAAGCGTCTTCCTCAGCGTCCGTTCTGCAGGGCCGCCCAGGTGTCCGCGCCGACGATCCCGTTGACGGCCAACCCGCGGCTGGTCTGATAGACCCGCACCGCTCGCCGGGTCCTGACGTCGAAGGTCCCGTCGACGCCGACGCTGCGTGGTAGAGCCGCGTCCAGCGAGCGTTGGAGCCTGCGCACGGCGCGGCCCTCGGCACGGATGGCCAACCGAGGGGTATCGCCGGTGGACAGCAGGGCAGTCCAGACGTGCCGGCCGGCGATGCCGTTGGCTCGGAATCCGAGGTCCGCCTGCAGCTGCATGACAGACGACTGCGACTTCGCGCCGTAGACACCACCCGCCCTGACCGACTCGAAGCCGCGACGGATCAGCCGGCATTCGGCCGCCCGCACCTCGGGGCCGGTCGCACCCAGACGCAGCACCGGATAGCTGGGGAAGGTGAGCCTGGTCGGGCATCCCCGTGCCTCCGCACGCTGGGCAGCCACGGTCACGTCGAGGTAGTTGCGATCGATCAAGAGGTAGGCGCCGCCCCATGACTCGCCGACATTGCCGACGTACTGGTGGATGCGCTGCCGGCGCGACCAGTAGGCGTCCGGCACGTACGACCCCCCGTCGACGTTGGCCTCCCCGTTCCACCAGGCGATCCAGATGTGGTCCGGGCGGTTGTATTCCGAGGAGTCGTACACGCTCGCGAGATCTCTGATGCCCGAGGATGCGCTGGAGTAGACGCCCGAGGTGTATCCCCGATCGTGCAGCCGCGCCGTCCATCCGGACAGGTAGCTGAGCACTGCGGTCCGGCACGCTGTGTTGGTGTTGTCGTAGCCCTCCATGTCCGAGTAGATGGCACTCGGGGCGGCGATCCCCAGGTCCGCGGCCCGAGCCACCGCGTCGGCGGCTTCCCGGCGCCCTTGCGTCCGCGCGGTCGACGCGTCGTACGACATCCGGTTGCGGAAACCGGTGCAGGGCGCCTGCAGACCGACGTACGTCGGCACCAGATGCCAGCCCTTCGAGGACTGGGCCGACACCCAGTCACGCGTCAGGTTGGGTTGCGCGCAGGCCCGACTCATCCCGCCCACGTAGATGCCGACCGAGCGGTACGGCGACGAGGCCCGCCAGGCGTTCATGGTCGCCTGGGACGGGGCGGTACAGGTGTCGAAGCCCTTGCCGGTGTACGAGCCGATCGTCTCGACTGTGGTCGCGCGACCTGCCCCGGCCGCTGCCGCCTCGGACTGTGGAGCCTCGAGCGAGCTCACCTGGGTGCGTTCGGCGGCCGACGTGACGGTGGCGTTGCC